>CAYUPF010000013.1:21754-24638 GCA_964446545.1 uncultured Rubrivivax sp. | reverse complement strand
CGTGTCCTGGTAGCGCTCGTTCTGCAGCCACAGCGTGTGCCGGGCCGCGTCGATGAACGCGGCAATGCGCGCGCGGCCGTTGTTCGGGCACCAGATCAGGCGCGACTTCGGGTCGGGCTTGAACTCGGTCTGGGTCCAGTCGGCTTCGAAGCAACGCAGCATCTCCGACACCTCGAGCGCATCGGTGGTGAGAACCGCGTAGTCGCGCGTCTGTGTCAGGTCGCGGGTTTCCCAGTTGAGTGATTCCACATAGCCGGTCTCGCCGTCGATGACCATCGACTTCTGGTGCGTCAGCGCAAAGGCCGGGCTGCTGTCGCGCACCTCGACGCCGCCGTCGGCCAGCGCCTTGCGCGTCTCTTCGTTCTCGGCCGAGCCGTCGCGGCGCTGCGGGTTGAGCATCACGCGCACCTTGACGCCGCGCTGTTCGGCCGCCTTCACCGCCTCGACCATGTCCGGGTCGGTGAACAGGAACATGCGGATGCTGACCGAATGCCTGGCGCCGGCCAGCGCATCGATCAGCGGCTTGGCGGTGTCGTCGGGCAGGACGATCAGGCGGTCCGACACGGCTGTTGCAGCGCCCTTCTACAATCTGGGTTTCCCGTTCCCGGAGCCGCTCGTGACAAGCGCAGCCCCTGTGGTCGGTGTGCTGATGGGCTCGTCCAGCGACTGGGACACCCTGCAGCATGCGACGCAGATTCTCGCCGAGTTCGGCGTGCCGCACGAAGCGCGCGTGGTCAGCGCGCACCGCATGCCCGACGACATGTTCGCCTATGCCGAAGCCGCGGCCGGCCGCGGGTTGCGGGCTATCATCGCCGGCGCCGGCGGCGCGGCGCACCTGCCCGGCATGCTGGCGGCCAAGACCGTCGTGCCGGTGCTGGGCGTGCCGGTGGCCAGCCGCCACCTGCAGGGCGTCGATTCGCTGCATTCCATCGTGATGATGCCCAGGGGCGTGCCGGTGGCCACCTTCGCCATCGGTGCGGCCGGGGCCGCCAATGCCGCGCTCTTCGCGGTGGCGATGCTGGCCAACAGCGATGCGGCCCTGCGCGACAAGCTGCTCGCCTGGCGCGCGCGCCAGACCGAGGTGGCGCGCGCCATGACGCGCGAGATCGGCTGATGCCCACCTGGCTGCCCGGTTCGGCCGGGCCCGATGCCGCGCCGGCGATGCTCGGCGTGATGGGTGGCGGCCAGCTGGCGCGCATGTTCGTGCATGCGGCGCAGGCACTGGGCTACCGCACGGCGGTGCTCGACCCCGATGCCGCCAGCCCGGCTGGGTTGGTGTCGCATCTGCACCTGCGCTGCGCCTACGACGATGCCGCCGGCCTGGCGCAGCTGGCGCGGCACTGCGTGGCCATCACCACCGAGTTCGAGAACGTGCCGGCGCCGTCGCTGGCCTGGCTGGCGACGCAGCGCCCGGTGGCGCCGTGCGCCGAGGCGGTGGCCATCTGCCAGCAGCGCGCGGCCGAGAAGGCGCATTTCCTGCGCAGCGGCGTGCCCTGCGCGCCGCATGCGCTGATCGACGGCGACAGCGCGCTGCAGCTGGATCCGGGCCTGTTCCCCGCGATCCTGAAGACCGCGCAGCTGGGCTACGACGGCAAGGGCCAGCGCCAGGTCGGCTCGCTGGCCGATCTGCCCGCGGCCTGGGACGCGCTGCAGCGCGTGCCCTGTGTGCTGGAAAAACGCCTGCCGCTGAAGCGCGAGATCAGCGTCATCGTCGCGCGCGGCGCCGACGGCCGATGGGTGCATCTGCCGGCGCAGCAGAACCTGCACCGCGACGGCATCCTCGCGGTCACTGAAGCACCGGCGCCCGACGTGCCGCCGGCGCTGGCCGCGTCGGCGGTGGCGCAGGCGGCGCGCCTGGCCGCGTCGATGGACTACGTGGGCGTGCTGTGCGTGGAGTTCTTCGTGCTCGCCGACGGCACGCTGGTGGCCAACGAGATGGCGCCGCGGCCGCACAACTCGGGCCACTACAGCATCGATGCCTGCGACGTGTCGCAGTTCGAGCTGCAGGTGCGCTGCATGGCCGGGTTGCCGCTGGTGGCGCCGCGCCAGCATTCCGCGGCGCTGATGCTGAACCTGCTGGGCGACCTGTGGTTCCGTGCTGGCGCTGAGAGCCCGAGCGTGCCTCCCTGGGACCGGCTGCTGGCGCTGCCGGGCGTGAATCTGCACCTGTACGGCAAGACCGAGCCGCGGCGCGGGCGCAAGATGGGCCACCTCGGCGTGATCGCGGCCGATGCCGCCACCGCGCGGCGCGTGGCGCTCGAGGCCGCGGCGCTGCTCGGGCTGCCGGCGTTCTGACCATGCCGCTGCTAGCCGCCGCCGATCCGCAGGCCGTGCAGGCCGCCGCCGAGGCGCTGGCCGCCGGCGAACTGCTGGCCTTTCCCACCGAGACCGTGTACGGACTGGGCGCGCGCGCCGACGACGACATCGCGGTGCAGCGCATCTACAGCGCCAAGGGCCGGCCGGCGGCGCACCCGCTGATCGTGCATGCGGCCGATGCCGAGCAGGCGCGGCGTTTTGCTCTGGACTGGCCGGCGTCGGCGCAGACCCTGGCGCAAGCCTTCTGGCCCGGTCCGCTGACGCTGATCGTGCGCCGCGCGCCGGCGCTGGCGGCAGCGGCGGCCGGTGGGCAGGGCAGCATCGGCCTGCGCGTGCCGGCGCATCCGCTGGCGCGCTCGCTGCTGCGCGAGGCGCATCGGCTGGGCGTACCCGGGGTGGCCGCACCCAGCGCCAACCGCTTCGGCCGTGTCAGCGCCACCACCGCGGCGCATGTGTTGCAGGAGTTCGGGCCCGAGCTGAAGGTGCTGGACGGCGGCGAATGCCCCGGCGGCATCGAATCGGCGATCGTCGACTGTTCGGGCGCGCAGCCGGCGCTGCTGCGCCCCGG
>CAYUPF010000013.1:17855-21654 GCA_964446545.1 uncultured Rubrivivax sp. | reverse complement strand
GAATGGGAAGGCGTGCGCGACCGCCTGATGCGTGCCGCGGCCGATTGAGCGCGGCGAGCCGGTCCAAGCAAGATTCTGGAGTGACGATGTTTTCGATGGGCAACTGGGCGCAACGCGCCGTCAAGGGCATTGGCGCCAGCCTGCTGCTGGGCCTGCTGGCATCCTGTGGCGGCGGTACCGAACAGGTCGATGAGTTCAAGCCGACGCGCTACGTCGCGTTTGGCGACGCCATGAGCGTGATCACCCGGCCGGGTCCCCAGGGGCTCAAGTACACGGTGAATGCGGTCGACAGCGATGGCAATACCGACTGCACGATCTCCAGCTCGAGCCAGCCTTCGTTGCTGTGGACGCAGATCCTGGGCAACACATTCAATTTCGCGTTCGCGGAATGCAACCCCTCGGAGCGAACCGTGAATGCCTTCATCTTTGCCAAGCCCGAGGCGAAGTCGGCCGACTTCGTGACGCAGCTGGCCGAGGCTCGGGTGGTGCACGGCGAGTTCGGCTGCAACGACCTGATGTCGGTCCTCGTCGGTGTCAACGATGTCATCGAGCTCTACGAAACCGTCTACCTGGCCGACCCGACGACCAGCACTGCAAATGCCCTCACCAACGAACTGAGTGCGCGCGGTGAACGCCTGGGCAGGGCGATTGCCGCTCTCACGGACAACAATGGCCCGAACGTCATCGTGTCCACGATTCCGCGCATGAACCAGACGCCCTATGGGCGGCAGCAAGCGACTCTTCATCCGGGCCTCAACGTGCCGAATGTGCTGAGCCAGTTCAGCAATGCCTTCAATACCGCGCTGCGCACCCACATCCCGAACGACGGCTCCCGCTGGGGGTTGGTGGAGCTGGATGCGATGGTGAACGCCGCGGTCAACAACCCGGGCGGTTACGACCTGAACAACGTGACCCAGGCGGTGTGCGCGGTGGACCTGCCGGATTGCAAGAACGTTGCCAGCAATCTGGTGAACGGCGGCAACCCCGAAACCTGGCTGTGGGCCAGCGACCGCTGGATCGGCTGGCGGGCGCACTCGCGGCTGGGCAGTTTCGCCCGCACACGTGCGCGCGACAACCCCTTCGGTTGCGCCTAAGACCCGCGCAGCTTCCGGGATGGCATCGGGGCTCAGCGCGAGGGTGCGTCGCGCAGGCTCCATTGCACCAGCGCATCCAGCGCGGGACGCGCGGCATTGGCGTTGGGATGGTTGACCAGCGCCACCAGCACGTAGCGGCGCCCGCTGTCCGACAGCACGTAGCCGGCGACGCCGGCCACGTCGCGCAGCGAGCCGGTCTTCAGGTGGGCGCGGCCCGGCGTGGCGCGCGAGCGGCGCAGCGTGCCGTCCAGGCCGTTGATGGGCAGCGAACTCAGCAGCTCGGGCATGGCCGGGCTGCTCCAGCCCTGCTGCAGCAGCCGTGCCAGCAACGCGGCGCTGAGCCGCGTGTCGCGCGACAGGCCCGAGCCGTTGTCCAGCTGCAGCCCAGGCGGCAGCTCGCCGATGCGCGACACCAGCCAGTCCTGCAGCAGCGCGCGTGCGGCCTCGGCGGTGGCCGGCTGCGCCGGCTGGCGCTGCAGCGCCAGCGTCAGGAACAGCTGCTGCGCCATGACGTTGTTGCTGTACTTGTTGATGTCGCGCACCAGTTCGGCCAGCGGTGGTGATTTCAGCTCGAAGCTGGGCGCGAGGCCGGTCGGCGCACGGCCGTCGACCACGCGTCCCGACAGCTTGCCGCCCATGTCGCGCCACAGCGCCTCGAGCAGGCGTGCGTTGTAGCTGGCCGGGTCGGCATCGGCCACCGGCCAGTGCTTTTCGCCGCAGGCGACCGGATAGCTGCCGGCAAAACGCACCTGCGTGGCGTCGGCGAAGCTGGCCTTGAGCGCGCCGCGCCAGTCCTCGCAGGGCCCGGCCGACAGCCGCACGGTGCTGTCCACCTGCGTGCCGGCCAGCGGCGGATCGGCCAGCACCTGCGCCACGCCGCGCGCCGGGTCGGGCACGAAGCTGTAGGTCACCGCCTTGAAGTTCAGCAGCAGCGCGTCGGGCTGCACGTTGTAGGGGCGCGTGGGGTCGCCGTCGAAATCGGCCGGGTCGGCCTGATTCGGCGCAAAGGCGCTGCGGTCGAGCACGATGTCGCCGCGGATCTCGCGCACGCCCAGCAGCTGCACGCGGCGCAGCAGCAGCCACACGCGCTCGATCACCAGCTTCGGGTCGCCGCTGCCCTTGATGAGCAGCGAGCCGTCGAGCACGCCGTCGTTGACGCTGCCCAGCAGCCACACCGGCGTGCTCCAGCTCCAGGCGGGGCCGAGTTGGTCGAGCGCGGCCAGCGTGGTCAGCAGCTTGGCCAGCGAGGCCGGGTTCATCGGCGCCTGCGGCTGGTGGGCCAGCAGCGTGCGGCCGGTGCCGGCTTCCTGCAGCACGACGGCCATCGCATCGGGCGGAATGCGCGCGCGCTGCAGTGCGGCCTCGACCTCGGGCGGCATGGCGCGCGCGGCTAGCGCACACAGCCACAGACACGCCAGCGCGGCGCGCCATCGAAGGGGACTCTGCCTCATGGGCGGCGATGATCGCACGGCTAAACTGAGCAGGTGAACGCGCGATTGCTGGCCTTCGACAGCTCCACCGAAGCCCTGTCGGTGGCGCTGCACTGCGATGCCGGTTCGTTGGTCTGGAACGGCCCCGGCGGTGCGGCTGCGTCGGCGCAGCTGCTGCCGCAGATCCGACGGCTGCTGCAGCAGGCCGGCGTCGAACTGGCGCAACTGCAGGCCATCGCCTTCGGCAACGGCCCCGGCGCCTTCACCGGCCTGCGCACCGCCTGCGCCGTGGCCCAGGGCCTGGCACTGGGGGCGGCGCTGCCGGTGCTGCCGGTGGA
This sequence comes from uncultured Rubrivivax sp., assembly GCA_964446545.1. GTDB lineage: Bacteria > Pseudomonadota > Gammaproteobacteria > Burkholderiales > Burkholderiaceae_C > Rubrivivax. The sequence continues at coordinate 18,792 of CAYUPF010000013.1, read as the reverse complement.
CAGCCTGCTGATCGTCGCCGAAGGCGTGCGCGCCGAACATCGGGCCGCGCCGGCGGACATCGACGTGGTCATGGATGCGCGCATGGGCGAGGTCTATGCCGGCCGCTACCGCTGGGCCGCCGGCCGCTGGCAGTGCCATGGCGCGGCGGCGCTGCGCACGCTGGACGATCTGCATGCCTTGTGGGCGCTGCAGCCGCCGCTGTGTGTCGCCGGCTCGGCCGTGCCGGCCTTCGGCGAGCGCCTGCACAGCGGCACGGCGCTGCGCGTGGCCGACGACATCGACCGTGCTGCCGCGCTGCTGCGCGTGGCGCAGCAGCTGTGGCGCGAACAGGGCGGCATCGACGCGGCCCGGGCGCTGCCGCTGTACCTGCGCAACAAGGTGGCGATGACCGTGGCCGAGCGCGAGGCGCTTCGCCCATGAGCGCCATGCTGCAACCCGAACCGCGGCTGCGGACCATGCAGTACGCCGACCTCGACCCGGTGCTGGCCGTCGAGCGCGCGGCCTACAGCTTCCCGTGGACGCGCGGCAACTTCGTCGATTCGCTGGCCATCGGCTACCTCGCCGAGCTGTTGGTGAGCGACGGCGACGGCCTCGTCGGCTACTACGTGGCCATGCCCGGCGTCGACGAGATGCATCTGCTGAACCTGACGGTGACACCCCGGCTGCAGCGGCGCGGGCATGCCCGTACGCTGCTCGACGCGCTGCAGCGGCGCTGCCTGGAGCAGGCTCTGCCCAAGCTGTGGCTCGAGGTGCGCGCCAGCAATGCGCGCGCGCGGCAGATCTATGCACGGCGCGGCTTCGCCGAGGTCGGCCTGCGCCGCGGCTACTACCCGGCCGGCAAGGCGCAGCGCGAGGACGCCATCGTCATGAGCCTGGACCTGCAGGCCCGGCCATGAGCTGGAGCGAACGCCAGCGGCTGATGCTGCAGGAGATGGG
>CAYUPF010000013.1:15109-17755 GCA_964446545.1 uncultured Rubrivivax sp. | reverse complement strand
CAGGCCCGGCCATGAGCTGGAGCGAACGCCAGCGGCTGATGCTGCAGGAGATGGGCCTGCGCGTGTGGACGCCCGTGGCCGTCGAGGCGCCCGCGGCACCGGTGCCCGAACCGGCGTCGCTGGCAGCGCCCGCTACTGCGGCCGTGCCGCCGGACGATCGCGCCGCGGCCATCGCCGCCATGCCCTGGCCGGCGCTGCGCGAGGCGGTCGCACAATGCACCGCCTGCAGCCTGTGCCAGTCGCGCCGGCAGACGGTGTTCGGCGTCGGCCACCCGAACGCCCACTGGATGATCGTCGGCGAGGCGCCGGGCGAGCAGGAGGACCTGAAGGGCGAACCCTTCGTCGGCGCGGCCGGGCACCTGCTCGACAGCATGCTGCGCGCGCTGAACCTGACGCGCGACGAGGCGCCGCCCGAGCGGCAGGTGTATATCGCCAACACGCTGAAGTGCCGGCCGCCGCGCAACCGCAACCCCGAACCCGAGGAACTGGCGCGCTGCGAGCCCTTCCTGATGCGGCAGATCGAGCTGATCCGGCCGCGGCTGATCCTGGCGATGGGCCGCTTCGCGGTGCACTCGCTGCTGCGCAGCAGCGAGCCCATCGGCAAGCTGCGCGGGCGCGTGCACCGCTACCAGGGCGTGCCGCTGGTCGTCACCTACCACCCGGCCTACCTGCTGCGCAACCTGGCCGACAAGTCGCGCGCCTGGGACGACCTGTGCCTGGCGGCACAGGTGGCCGACGCTAAGCCTTCTTTGCCTTCTTGACAGGCCGCTGCCAGCCTTCGATGACCGCCTGGCGCGCGCGCGCCACCACCAGCTTGCCGGTGGGCACGTCCTGCGACACCGTGGAGCCGCCGCCGACGGTGGCGCCGTCGCCGATGCGGATCGGCGCCACCAGCACGCAGTTGGAGCCCACGTGCACATCGGCGCCGATCACCGTGCGGTGCTTGTTCGCGCCGTCGTAGTTGGCGGTGATGCTGCCGGCGCCGTAGTTGACACGTTCGCCCACCGTGGCATCGCCCAGGTAGGCCAGGTGGTTGGCCTTGGCGCCGGCGGCCAATGTGGAATTCTTCACCTCGACGAAGTTGCCGATGTGCACCTGCTCGCCCAGCTCGGCGCCGGGGCGCAGCCGCGCGAAGGGTCCGACGATGGCGCTCGGGCCTACCTTCGCACTGTCGATGTGGCAGAAGGGCTGGATCACCGCGCCGGCGGCGATCTGTGCGTCGCGGATCACGCAGTTCGCACCGATGGACACGCCGTCGCCCAGGGACACCTGCCCTTCGAAGACGCAATTGACGTCGATCTCGACCTCGCTGCCGCAGCGCAGCTCGCCGCGCACGTCCAGCCGCGCCGGGTCGGCCAGGCGCACGCCGGCTTCCATCAGCGATTCGGCGATGGCGCGCTGCAGGCGCCGCTCCAGGTCGGCCAGCTGCACGGGGCTGTTGACGCCCAGTACCTCGGTCTCGCTGTCGGGCTGCGTGGCCACCACCGGCACGCCCTCGGCCACGGCCATGGCGACGATGTCGGTCAGGTAGTACTCGCGCTGCGCGTTGTCGTTCTTCAAGGCCGCGACCCAGCGCTTCAGCGCCGCGGTGGGCGCGGCCATCATGCCGGTGTAGATCTCGCGGACCTCGCGCTGCGCGGCGCTGGCGTCCTTGTGTTCGACGATGCCCTGCACGCCGCCGGCGGCGTCGCGCAGGATGCGGCCGTAGCCGCTGGCATCGGCCAGTTCGATGGTCAGCAGCGCCAGCTTCTCGCCGCCGCAGGCCTCGGCCAGCGCGGCGGCAGTGGCGGCACGGATCAGCGGCACGTCGCCGTTGAGGATCAGCGTGGTGGCCGCGCTGTCGTCCAGCGCCGGCACGGCCTGCTGGATGGCGTGCCCGGTGCCCAGCTGCGGCACCTGGCGCACGAAGCTCAGGCCCTCGCCGCGGGCCGAAGCCTCGACCTCGTCGGCGCCGTGGCCGGTGATGACCACGGTGCGCGCCGCATGCAGGGTCACGCAGGTATTCAGAACATGCTGCAATAAGCTGATGCCGCCCAGGCGGTGCAGCACCTTGGGCCGCGCCGACTTCATGCGCGTGCCCTTGCCGGCCGCCATGATCACGATGTTCAGAGCCATGCCATCTTCCGCAGCCAAAGCCGCAATTATCGGGTTGTGGCTGCTGGGCCTGCTGTTGCTGGGCGGCTGCAGCGCGGTACGAATTGGTTACAACCAGGCGCCGACCCTGGCCTGGTGGTGGCTCGACAGCTACATGGATTTCGACGCCACGCAGGCGCCGCGGGTCAAGGAAGCGCTCGACCAGTGGTTCGCCTGGCATCGCACGACCCAGCTGCCGGACTATGCCGATCTACTGGCCGCGGCGCAGCTGCAGGTGATGCAGCCGGCCACGCCGCAGCAGGTGTGTCGCTGGTCCGACGATCTGCGCACACGGCTTTCAACGGCCCTGGCGCATGGCATGCCGATGGCGGCCGAGCTGCTGCCGATGCTGAAGCCGGAGCAACTGGCGCACCTGGAACGGCGCTACCGCAAGTCGAACCAGGAGTTCGAGCAGGACTTCCTGCAGCAGCCCGGCGAGCGGTTGAAGGCTTCGGTCAATCGCACCATCGACCGGGCGGAGATGCTGTACGGCCGGCTCGACGAAGGGCAACG
>CAYUPF010000013.1:7115-15009 GCA_964446545.1 uncultured Rubrivivax sp. | reverse complement strand
ATCGCACCATCGACCGGGCGGAGATGCTGTACGGCCGGCTCGACGAAGGGCAACGACAGCTGGTCGCCGTTGGCGTGGCCGCCTCACCCTTCGACGCGGCGGTCTGGTATGCCGAGCGCCAGGCGATACAGGGCGAGACGCTGCAGACATTGGCCCGGTTGACGGCCGGCGGGCCCGGTCGCGCCGACCGCGAATCGAACCTGGCGGGGCTGCAGGCCCTGTCCGCGCGTGTGCAGCGTGCGTCGCCCGGCTCCTACCGCAACTACCAGCAGCGGCTGACCGACTACAACTGCGCCTTCATCGCGCAACTGCACAACAGCACCACGGTGGCACAGCGCCAGGCGGCGCGTGACAAGCTGAAGGGCTGGGAACAGGACCTGCGCGCACTGGCCGCGCAGAAGCCGCCGGTGCGCAGCGATCCGTCGCCGTAGCGATCGTTCAGCCAATCTCCAGCCGGATCGGCAGCGCCGCGCTCGGGCTGGCGCAGGCCTCGTCGTCGTCGAAGGCCTTGTCGCCGGCCGCATCGGCCACGCCCGTGGCCTTCAACGTGGTGAAGGGGTGCAGCCGCCGGTCCATCAGGTGCGAGGGCACCACGTGGCCCATCGCATGCAGCATGTTGTCGATGCGTCCGGGGTACTGGCGCTCCCAGTCGCGGATCATGGCCTTGATCTGCACGCGCTGCAGGTTGTCCTGGCTGCCGCACAGCGTGCACGGGATGATCGGGAACCGGCGGTGCGCGGCCCAGCGCTCGAGGTCGGTCTCGGCCACGTAGGCCAGCGGGCGGATGATCACGTGGCGGCCGTCGTCGCTGGCCAGCTTGGGCGGCATGCTCTTCAGTCGTCCGCCGAAGAACATGTTCATCAGCAAGGTCACCACCATGTCGTCGCGGTGGTGGCCGAGCGCGATCTTGGTTGCGCCCAGCTCGCCGGCGACGCGGTAGAGGATGCCGCGCCGCAGCCGCGAGCACAGGCTGCACATCGTCTGGCCTTCGGGGATCAGCTTCTTGACGATGCTGTAGGTGTCCTGGTCCTCGATGTGGAAGGGCACGCCGAGCGAACGCAGGTACTGCGGCAGCACGTGGGCGGGAAAGCCGGGCTGCTTCTGATCGAGGTTGACGGCGACGATGTCGAAGGCCACCGGTGCGCGCTCGCGCAGCGACAGCAGCACGTCGAGCAGCGCGTAGCTGTCCTTGCCGCCGGACAGGCAGACCATGATCTTGTCGCCGGCCTCGATCATGTTGAAGTCGGCAATCGCCCGGCCCACCTGGCGGTGCAGCTTCTTGCTCAGCTTGTTGGCCTCGAAGGCCTGCTTGCGCGTGTCGCGGATCGGGAGGTCGGTGACGCTGTTCATGGCGGGTTCACTGCGAAGACCTCGACGCCGACGGCGTCGCAGTCCGGGTAGACATCGGGCTTTTCGGTGGACACGCGCGCGGCGCGCACGCACGGGTGCGCCAGCATCGTGCGCAGCAGGTCGTCGGCCAGCGTCTCCTGCAGGTGGACGTGCCCTTGCGACACACGCTCGCCGATGCTGCGGCGGATGAAGTCGTAGTCCACCACCTCGTGCAGCTTGTCGGCCTGGGGCGTGGACAGCGCCAGCGGCACGTACAGCTCGACGTTGATGATCACGCGCTGCTCGCCCTTCTTCTCGAAGTCGTGCACGCCGATGTTGATCCAGACTTCGTAGTTGCGCAGGAACAGGCGCCGGCAGTCGGCCAGTGGGGGGTGTTGCAGCAGGCTCGTCATCTCAATCCTGGGTCAGGAACATCACGTCGCGGGCCTGGTGCGACAGGTGCTGGCCGCCGTCGACCAGCAGCGTGGTGCCGGTGATGGCCGGCGATTCGAGCAGGAAGCGCACCGCGCGCGCGATGTCCGTCGTGGTCGACGAGCGTTGCAGCGGCGTCAGGCGGCGCGCCTGTTCGAAGTCTTTCGCTTCCATCGGGCCCGAGGGCAGCGTCACCCCCGGCGCCACCGCGCACACGCGCACGCGCGGCGCCAGCGCCTGGGCCAGCAGCGTGTTGGCCGCTTCCAGCGCCGCCTTCGACAGCGTGTAGGACAGGTAGTCCGGGTTCGGATTCCACAGCTTCTGGTCGAGCAGATTGATGACGCAGCCCGTCTCGCCCTCGCCCAGCTGCGCATGCAGCGCCTGCGCCAGCAGCACCGCCGGGGCGACATTGCTGCGCCAGTGGCGCTCCATCAGCGTCGGGCTGAAGCTGTGCACGTCGTCGTATTCGAACAGCGCGGCGTTGTTCACCACCGCCTGCAGCCGGCCGAAGTGGGCATGCACCGCCGGCACCAGCGCCCGGCAGGCCGCTTCGTCGGCCAGCTCGGCTGCGAAGGCCTGGGCCTCGGCGCCGCGCTCGCGAAGCTCCTGCACCGTGGCCTCGGCCTCGGCGGCCGAGCTGCGGTAGTGCAGCGCCAGGTCCCAGCCCTGCGCGGCCAGCTCGAGCGCGATCTCGCGCCCGAGGCGGCGCGCACCACCGGTCACCAGGGCAACAGGTCGATCAGGACGCTGCGACATGCTTTCTACAATCGATCGATGGACGAAGGGCAATCCGCGAGTTTATCGGCGCCATTGCAGCAGCGGATCCGTGCGGCCATCCGGCATGCCGGCGGCTGGCTGCATTTCGACCGTTTCATGGCGATGGCGCTGTACGAGCCGGGCCTGGGCTACTACGCCAACCACAGCCGCAAGTTCGGGCGCATGCCGGAGTCGGGCAGCGACTTCGTCACCGCACCCGAGATGTCGCCGTTGTTCGGCCGCGCGCTGGCGGTGCAGCTGCAGCAGGCGCTGCAGGCCTGCGACAGCCGCGAGCTGTGGGAGTTCGGCGCCGGTTCCGGTGCGCTGGCGGCGCAGCTGTTGGCCGAACTGGGTGATCGGGTCACCACCTACCACGTGGTGGAACTGTCGGCACCGCTGCGCGAGCGCCAGGCGCTGCGGCTGCAAGCCTGGGCGGGGCGGGTGCAGTGGCATGAGCGGCTGCCCGATCGCATCGACGGCGTCGTGTTCGGCAACGAAGTGCTGGACGCGATGCCCGTGCAACTGCTGCACTGGGACGGCGCGCAGTGGTTCGAGCGCGGCGTGTGCGCCGCCGGCGAGGCGCTGGCCTGGCGGGACCGCCCGACCGCGCTGCGGCCGCCGGTGCAGCACGGTTTTGCACCCGGCACGGTGGTCGAGATCCACCCGCAGGCCCAGGCCTTCGTGCGCACGCTGGCCGCGCACATGGGCCGCGCAGCCGCCTTCTTCATCGACTACGGCTTTCCCGAGGCCGAGTACTACCACCCGCAGCGCCGCGGCGGCACGCTGATGTGCCACCGCGCGCATCGCTCCGACACCGACCCACTGGTGGATGTCGGTCTGAAGGACATCAGCGCGCATGTCGACTTCAGCGGCATCGCGCTGGCCGCGCAGCAGGCCGGCCTGGAGGTGCTGGGCTACACCTCGCAGGCCCGATTCCTCGTCAACTGCGGGCTGCCGGGGCTGATGCAGTCGGCCGGTCTGCAGCCGAGCATCGCCGCGCAGCGCCTGATCAACGAACACGAAATGGGCGAACTCTTCAAGGTGCTCGGCCTGGCCCGCGGCCCGAGCTTCGAGGCGCTGGGCTTCAGCGTCGGCGACCGGAGCCACCGCCTGTGATGCGCTGGCTGATCGTCTTTCTGCTGGCCTGCCTGCTGATCAACGGCCTGAAGGGCTGGCTGGCGCGCATCGGCCTGGGCCGCCTGCCGGGGGACTTCAGCTTTCGTGTCCACGGCCGCGAATGGTTCGTGCCGCTGGCCAGCAGCCTGCTGCTGAGCCTGGCGGCGATGGTGATCGGCGCCTTGCTGTAGTCGAAGGCCGCCTCAGCCCTGGATCGTCCACTCGTGGCTGCACTGGCGGCAGCACACGCGCACCCGTTCGTCCTCGGCGTCGGCACGGACCAGCTTAAAACGCGCGTAGGTGCCGCAGGCCGGGCAGTCGGCTTGGTGGGCCACCTGCTCGGCATGCAGCAGCAGTGCGAAATAGCGCCGCAAGGCCCACAGGCCCACGCCGCCGCAGACGAAGAGGGTGGCCACGTCGATGACCTGGTCGACCCAGCCGCGGTTCGTGGAGGCGGCCTCGAAGGCGGCCAGCATGCCGATCATGCAGATGAAGGTCAGCGCCATGTGCGCATGGCTGTGCATCAGCTCGCGCTCGTACCACTTGCGAAAGCCGTGCTTGCGGATGCCTGCGCCGAGTTTCAACACCCTGCCCCCGGCCGCCATGGTGACACAGCCGGGCCGCCCGCGGTGCCATCGAGCCTGCCGCGTCTGTCTTGAAGTCGTGTTCCGTGGCTGGGCTATTTCGGCTTCGTTGCCGTCGACACGTCCGTGGCCTGTCGGTAGGGTTCATCGAAGTCCAGGAAGTCGTGTTCGCCCAAGGCCGCGTTGTTCCAGGCCTGCACGCTCGCCAGGCCGAGGACACGTCGCACATACCGATCGGAACCCACCGATAGCGGAAGCCCGTAGGTCCTGATGCGCGAGCACACCGGGGCATAGAACGCATCGGCCGCGCTGAAGGCACCGAACAGCATCGGCCCGCCACTGGCCGACAGCTGTTCGCTCCACATCCGGTCGATGCGTTCGACGTCGCTGCGCACCTCGGGGCGTTCCGCCCAGAGCTTGCGGCCCACGTCGGACAGGCTGGCCTCGACGTTCATCGGGCCATGCTGCCGCAGCGCTCCGAAGCCCGCATGCATCTCCGCGCAGAGGCTGCGTGCCCTGGCGCGCTCGCGCGTTCCTTGAGGCCACACGCCCAGCGGCGGGAACTTCTCGTGCAGATACTCGGCGATGGCCAGCGTGTCCCAGACCGAAAAACCATCGTCGACCAGCACCGGCACGCGGCCCGCAGGGCTGACGCGGGCGACGGCCTGGCGGAAGGCCGAGCCTTCGCTGAAGTCGAAGCGCAACTGCAGCTCCTCGAACTCGATGCCGAGCTGGTGCATCAGCACCCAGGGCCGCATCGACCAGGACGAGTAGTTCTTGTTGCCGATGTAGAGCTGCAGTGACATGGTCTGGCTACCGGGCTGGGAGGGGCAGGCATGCTACGCCGGCAGCGGCGGCCACGGATGCGAAGCGGTCATCGCAAGGAGGCCGTGCGAGCATCCGGCCGGCCCGCGGCCGGGGTCAGCGTGGCCTGCGCAGGGCGCGCCAGCGGTTGAAGCGCGCCACGCCCTGATGCGGCGACAGATAGCTCGGCGCCACCGCCTGCAGCGATGCGGGCTCGATGCCCAGCGCATCCAGCCCCGGCAACTGCCCCGTGGCGACATTGGGCACGCGCATCGACAGCAGGTTGTCGCGCGACATCAGCGGCGTGCCGGGCATCAGCTCCATCGCCCGGGCCTGCAGCCGGCCCAGCGATTCGGGCAGCGCCCACACCCGGCGCTCGTCGCCGCACAGGCGTCCGGACAGCTGCACCAGTTCGCGCAGGCTCAAGACCTGCGGACCGGCACATTCGTAGGTCTTGCCGAGGGTGTCCGGCCGCTGCAGGCAGCGCAGCAGCGCCTCCGACACGTCTTCCACCCAGACCGGCTGGAAGCGCGCTTCGGTGCCGGCCAGCGGCAGCACCGGGAACATCGACTGCAGCGCCGCGAACAGGTTGAGGAAGCGGTCGCCCTGGCCGAAGATCACCGAAGGCCGCAGCACGCTCAGCTGCAACGGCGCCGCCTTCAGCACGGCCTCGCCTTCGGCCTTGCTGCGCAGGTAGTTCGATGGCGCGTCGGCGCTGACGCCGAGCGCGCTGACGTGCAGCACACGCTGCACGCCGGCGGCAGCGCAGGCGCTGGCCAGGCGCCGTGCCAGCTGCACGTGTACCTTGTCGAAATCGGCTGCGCTGCCATGCAGGATCGCGATCAGGTTGACCACCGCGTCGTGCCCAGCCACCAGCCGCGTCAGCTGTGCGTCGTCGTGCACATCGCATTCCACCGGGTCGACCGTGGGCAGGAACTGCACGGCCTTGGCACGCGCCAGGCGGCGCGTGGCCACGGTCAGGCGCAGGTCGGTGCCTTGTGCGACCAGGCGTTCGCAGAGCGAGCGCCCGACGAAACCGGTGCCGCCCAGCAGCAGGATCCTCTTCGGCAGGCTCACGGCAGCTCTTTGTCGGAGGCGGGCGCGCCGGCGTCGCGCGGGCCGATCTGCGGGCCCAGCCGGGCCTTCAGCGACACCGGCTTGCTGCCCAGCAGCGCGCTGTAGTAGACGGTGTTGGACAGCACCTTCTTGACGTAGTCGCGCGTTTCGGCAAAGGGGATGTTCTCGGCCCAGGCCGCTGGTTCCAGCAGCGGGCCGTCACGCCAGCGGCGCGGCCGCCCGGGTCCGGCGTTGTAGGCCGCGGCCGCCAGCGCCTGCGACCCGCCGAAGTCGTCGAGCACCAGCTTCAGGTAGGCCGTGCCCAAGCGCAGGTTGACGGCGCGGTCGGTGATCATGTGCGGTTTGTAGTCGAGGCCGATCTTCTTGGCCGTCCAGCGCGCCGTGGCCGGCATGATCTGCATCAGGCCCGAGGCGCCGACATGCGAGCGCGCGTCCATGATGAAGCGCGACTCCTGCCGGATCAGCCCATAGATGTAGGCCGGGTCCAGGCCGATCTCGCGCGCCTGCGCCACCACCTCCTGGCGGTAGGGCATGGGAAAGCGCTGCGCCATGTCCACTTCCTGGCGGGTGCGGTCGCTGGTGTTGATGCAGCGGTCCCAGACCTCGTTGTCGCAGGCCAGCTGCGCTGCGGCCAGCAGCTCGCGCTCGTCCAGCCCGCGCAGCGTGAAGTTCCATTCGCGCACGCCTTCGTTGCGCAGCCCGATGGCGATCAGCAGCAGCGCGCGCTCGAAGCCCGGGTTGCGCCTGGCGCCGTTGCGTTCGGTGGCCGACAGCGCGGCCGGCTTCGGCGGCAGCGTCACCGTGCCGCCCAGGTCTTCATGGGCCAGCTTGCCATAGAAGTTCATCTGCCCGGCGATGGATTCCAGCATCTGTCGTGCCGCCAGCCGGTCGGCATCGCCCTCGGCCCCTTCCTGGGCCGCGCCCTGCAACGCGCGCGCGCGCCAGTAGACCCAGGTGATGTCCTTCTGCTCGTCGGTGCTCATGGCCTGTAGCGCCGAGGTGATCAGGGCCCAGCGTTGCGTGTCCGGGCCGTCGAAGCGCAGGGCCGCACGCACCTGCCAGCCCAGCATGTCGTCGGACCAGGGTGCCCCTTCGAGTTGCGCTGCAGTCAGGTCGCGGCGCAGCTTCCAGGCGTGCTGGTAGTAGGCCGCGGCCTGCGGCAGCAGCTTCTGCGCCGCCTGCTTGCCGGTGCCGGCCCAGGCCAGCGCCGCCAGCGGGCGCGGCAGCTGGGCCTGCCAGCGTTCGTCCAGTTGCGCCGCGGCGGCCTGCGGGTCGCTGCTGGCCAGGCGCAACAGTGCCAGCGTGGCCAGTTCCGCCGTGTGGGCGCCGGCGGGCTTGCGCGACAGATAGCGGGCCGGCTTCTCCCACAGCTCGGCCACCGCGTTGGCGGCGGTCGGGCTGACGAAGCCGGCCGCGGCCCGTGCCGCGCGCAGCCGGTTGTTCTCGACGGAGATGCGCGCTTCCTGCCAGGCATCGTCGGCCGTCAATTGCCCGGCCGCGAGCAGCGTGCTGGCGAGCAGGTTGCAGCCGTCGTCCAGGTCACGCTGGGCAAACCATGCGCGACGCGCTGCATCGCGCACATCCTGGCCGTTCAGGTGCTGCGTCAGCAAGGCGTAGCAACTGACCTCGCGGTCGTCGTTCATGCGAAAGCGCGGGTAGTCGCGGCTGAAGTTGGCCCAGTCGCGCCGCTTGCCCAGCTCGAGCAGCCAGTCGTTGCGCAGGCGGTCCTCGACATAGGTGCCGGGCCAGCGCGCATAGAAGGTTTCGAGCTCGTCGACCTGCGCGCCGCTCAGCCG
>CAYUPF010000013.1:0-7015 GCA_964446545.1 uncultured Rubrivivax sp. | reverse complement strand
CGGGCCAGCGCGCATAGAAGGTTTCGAGCTCGTCGACCTGCGCGCCGCTCAGCCGATTGGTCAGCTCCCAGTATTCGATCCACTGCGCCAGCGGGTGGCGCTGCGCGGCGATGCTGGTGGCCACGAGCTGCGCGCGGTCCTTCTTGCGCAAGGCATCGCGCGCGTCCAGCACCACCTGGTGTTCGGACTGCGCCAATGCCGGCGGCGGGCCGCTTGCCAGCAAAGCCACTGTGAGGCAGGTCAACGCGAGCAGGCGAGGAGCAGGCAGATGGATCATGGGGTCAAAGGCAGGGCGTGCATGGCCGGAATCTAGCGCTGTGCCATCGGCGCGCGCGGCATTTTCGCACTCGACGGCGCGGCGCGGTCATGCTTTGGCGCGTTGCCGAGGCCGGCGGCTGCGCGTTTTGGGTTGCGCCGCTGCCGCGCGCAGCGCCGCGTCCAGCGCCAGCCGTGCCCAGGGGCGCATCTGATCGGGCGAATCCAGGGCCTGTGGCGGCACGGTCCAATAGCTCATCGTCACCGGCTTGCGCTTGCCGGCATGGACGAAGGGCTCGCAGCCGGCCGCGGCAAACTGTGCCCGGCTCTGCGCGTCGGCTTTCAGGTACAGCCGTTCGAAGGCGATCAGCGCGATGAACAGGCCATCGACGCGCAGCCCGTGGCCGCCGAACATGCGCTGTGCGCTCGGCGTGCCCACCGAGCTCAGCAGTTCCAGGCAATGGTCGACCAGGGCGTCGCGGGCGGGCATGTCAGTCGTCGTTGCGTCCAGTGTAGGGTCGGCAGCCTCACAATGCGCTCGCCATCCGTTCGAGCCTGCCATGAGCGATTCCTTCAACCTGTCCTTCGAGCCCACACGCGACAAGCTCACGCTGCGCAAGCAGCTGCAGGCCGAACGACTGGCCATGGCCGACCGGCACCAGCGTTCGGTGCATCTGCAGGAGGTGCTGCGCGTGTGGCTGGTCAGCCGCGGCGAGCGCAGCATCGGCGCCTACTGGCCGATCAAGGGCGAGTTCGACGCGCTGCCGGCGCTGTTCCGCTGGAGCGAAGCCGAAGGCCCGCGCCGCATCGGCCTGCCGGTGATCGACCGCGACACCAAGCAGCTGCGCTTCCACGTCTGGTACCCCGGCTGTCCGATGGAGGAAGATGCCTACGGCATCCCCAAGCCCAAGGACACCGAGGCCTTCGAGCCCGAGCTGCTGCTCGTGCCCTGCGTCGGCTACGGCCCGCAGGGGCTGCGCCTGGGCTATGGCGGCGGCTTCTACGACCGCACGCTGGCGGGCCTGAGCCCGCGGCCCTTCACCGTCGGCGTCGGTTACTCGCACGGCTACGTGCCGTGGCTCGAGGCCGAGCCGCACGACGTGCCACTGGATGCGATGCTGTGCGAGGACGGCGTCGTCTGGCAGCGGCGCTGACGCGCTTCAGCCCAGGCCCAGCCGCCGGCACAGCTCCAGCGTCAGCGCGGCCTGGTTCATCGTGTAGAAGTGGATGCCCGGCGCGCCGCCGGCGATGAGCCGCTCGCACAGCGCCGTCACCACGTCCAGGCCGAAGGCGCGGATCGACGCGCTGTCGTCCATGTAGCCTTCCATCTTCAGCGCCACCCAGCGCGGGATCTCGATGCCGTCGCGCGCTGCGAACTGCGCGATCTTGGCAAAGTTGTGGAAGGGCATGATGCCCGGCACCACCGGTGCTTCGGCGCCCATGCGCCGCGTTTCTTCGACGAAGTGGAAGTAGGCGTCGGGGTTGAAGAAGAACTGCGTGATCGACGAATCGGCGCCGGCCTTGACCTTGTGCACGTAGTGCTCCAGGTCGCGCCGGCTGTAGCGCTGCTCGGGGTGGTACTCCGGGTACGCGGCGACCTCGATGTGCCAGTCGACCCCTTGCGTCTCGCGCACGAAGCTCACCAGCTCGGCGGCGAAGCGGAACTCGCCGGCCGTGGCCGTGCCGCTGGGCAGGTCGCCGCGCAGCGCCACCAGGCGGTGGATCTTCTGCGCGCGGTAGGTGTCCAGCGTCTCGGCGATGCCGGCGCGCGTCGAGCCCACGCAGGACAGGTGCGGCGCGGCCTCGAAGCCCGCCTCGGCGATGGCGCGCACGGTGTGCAGCGTCTTGTCGCGGGTGGAGCCGCCGGCGCCATAGGTGACGCTGAAGAACTCGGGCTGCAGCGCACCCAGTTCCTGCACCACGGTCTTCAGCTTCTCATCGCCCACCGGTGTGTTGGGCGGGAAGAACTCGAATGAAACGGGAATGCTCATGCCTGCTTGCCTGCCTCGCTATCGCTGCAGTGACGCCGCGCGCAGCGTCGGTGCCTTCGAGCGAACGCGGCGGATCCGGCTTTGCCGGTCCGCACGCGTTGCCCCCTGGGGGGAGCGCCGAAGGCGCTTCTGGGGCTCAGTATCTATAGCTGTCGGGCTTGTACGGGCCCTGCACCGGCACGCCGATGTAGGCGGCCTGCTCGTCGCTGAGCGTGGTCAACTCGGCATTCAGCGTCTTCAACTGCAGCCGCGCAACCTTCTCGTCCAGGTGCTTGGGCAGCACGTAGACCTTGCCCTGCTCGTAGTAGTCGGCGTGCGTGAACAGCTCGATCTGCGCGATCGTCTGGTTGGCGAAGGAACTGCTCATCACGTAGCTCGGGTGGCCGGTGCCGCAGCCCAGGTTCACCAGCCGGCCCTTGGCCAGCATGATGATGCGCTTGCCGTCGGGGAAGATCACGTGGTCGACCTGTGGCTTGATCTCCTCCCACTGGTACTTCTCCAGCGCGGCCACCTGGATCTCGTTGTCGAAATGGCCGATGTTGCAGACGATGGCGTTGTGCTTCATCTTCACCATGTGGTCGTGCGTGATCACGTCCTTGTTGCCGGTGGTGGTGACGAAGATGTCGCCCTTGTCGACGGCCCAGTCCATCGTCACCACGCGGTAGCCTTCCATCGCCGCCTGCAGTGCATTGATCGGGTCGATTTCGGTCACCCACACCTGGGCGCTCAGCGCACGCAGCGCCTGCGCGCTGCCCTTGCCCACGTCGCCGTAGCCGGCGACGACGGCGATCTTGCCGGCGATCATCACGTCGGTGGCGCGCTTGATGCCGTCCACCAGGCTTTCGCGGCAGCCGTAGAGGTTGTCGAACTTGCTCTTCGTCACCGAGTCGTTGACGTTGATGGCACGGAACATCAGCGTGCCCTTGGCGCTCATCTCCTTCAGGCGGTGCACGCCGGTGGTGGTCTCTTCGGTCACGCCGATGATCTGCGCGCTCTTGCGGCTGTACCAGCTGGCGTCCTCGGCCAGCTTGGCCTTGATCGCGGCGTAGAGCTCGCGTTCTTCTTCGCTGGTTGGGTTGGCCAGCAGCGAGGCATCCTTCTCGGCGCGCTTGCCCAGGTGCATCAGCAGTGTGGCATCGCCGCCGTCGTCGAGGATCATGTTCGGGCCTTCGCCGTCCGCGCCCTTGGCGCCGAACTCGAAGATGCGGTGCGTGTAGTCCCAGTAGTCCTTCAGCGTCTCGCCCTTGTAGGCGAACACCGGCGTGCCTTCGGCCACCAGCGCCGCGGCCGCATGGTCCTGCGTGCTGAAGATGTTGCACGAGGCCCAGCGCACCTTCGCGCCCAGCGCCTGCAGCGTCTCCACCAGCACGGCGGTCTGGATCGTCATGTGCAGGCTGCCGGTGACGCGCGCGCCGCGCAACGGCTGCTTGGCGGCGTATTCCTCGCGGATCGCCATCAGCGCGGGCATCTCGCTTTCGGCGATGCGGATTTCCTTGCGGCCCCAGGCGGCCAGGCCCAGGTCGGCGACGTGGAAGTCGGTGAAGTTCTGGGGTTTGAGCACAGCGTTCAAGGCATATCTCCGTTCGGGGGTGGAACCCTCTCGAAACGGGCCTGACGCGTGGCGCTTGAGGCTGCCGCTCACCACACCGTATCGAGGGGGTGAGCGCGGTTGAAACTATCCGAGCCTGGAACGATTGAACACGTCTCGCAGCGCTCCTCGGAAGCCGGCGATTATAACGACGCTGCGCCCGCGCGCACCCGGCTGTCGAAGGGCGGCGTGACACTTTCACCCTTCTCGTGCACCAGGCTGGCGCGGCCGACGATCAGCGGGTCCAGCGGGCCGAGCGCGTCCAGGTCCTTCTTCGCATAGTCCAGCTGGTGCAGCACGTAACGCATCGCGTTCAGGCGCGCGCGCTTCTTGCAGTCGGACTTGATCACCGTCCAGGGCGCGTCGGCGCTGTCGGTGTGGAAGAACATGCTTTCCTTGGCGCGTGTGTAGTCGTCCCACTTGTCCAGCGACGCCAGGTCGATGGGGCTGAGCTTCCACTGCTTCAGCGGGTGGCTGCGGCGCTCCTTGAAGCGGCGGCGCTGCTCCTCGCGGCTGACCGAGAACCAGAACTTGAAGACATGCACGCCGCTGTAGACCAGGTGGCGCTCGAACTCCGGCGCCTGGCGCATGAACTCGATGTATTCGTCGTTGCTGCAGAAGCCCATCACCCGCTCGACGCCGGCGCGGTTGTACCAGCTGCGGTCGAACAGGACGATCTCGCCGCGCGTCGGCAGGTGCTGCGCATAGCGCTGGAAGTACCACTGGCCGCGTTCGATCTCCGACGGTTTTTCCAGCGCCACCACGCGCGCGCCGCGCGGGTTCAGGTGCTCCATGAAGCGCTTGATGGTGCCGCCCTTGCCGGCGGCGTCGCGGCCCTCGAACAGGATCAGGATGCGCTGGCCGCTGTCCTTGACCCAGGCCTGCAGCTTCAGCAACTCGACCTGCAGCTTGTACTTCTGCGCCTCGTAGCTCTTGCGCGACAGCAGGTTCTTGTACGGGTAGCCGCCTTCGCGCCACTGCGCAGACAGCGCCATGTCCGGGTCGTCGGCGCGACCGTCCTTGCGGCGGGGTTTCTCGAACAGCACCCGGCGCAGCGCGATCACGTCGTCGGACGAGGCGCCGGCGAGCATGGCTTTCAGCGCGTCCAGCGTCTCGCCGGGCGCCGTCTTGGCCGTGCGTCGCAGCAGGTCGCGCAGCGCCGCGCCCTGCGCGTCCTGCTTGCCCAGCGTGGCCTGGCGCACCACATGGCGCGCGATCGCCGCCGGCCCCAGGCGCGGCGCGATGTCACCGGCCTGCACCGCACGCGCGCCGCGCGGGGCGGGCTTGGCGACGGTGCTCTTGCGGATCGGGGCGGGGGTCTCTTTGGCCATGGGCAGGTCTCCGACAAGCGACAAGCTGAACGCATCATCAGCTAAAGCCGGCGACGACGCCAGCTGCGACCGATCGAGGCCGGGCCTGTGCGAGACTGGCCACATGCAGCCGCGCGCCCAACCCTTGCAGCAGCTGCCCGAGGCGGCCCTGCGGCCGGTGCAGGGCGTGCTCACCGACATCGACGACACCTTGACGCGCGACGGCGCGCTCGACCCGGCCGCGGCCGCGGCATTGGCTGCGCTGCGCGCGGCGGGGCTGCCGGTGATCGCCATCACCGGCCGGCCGCAGGGCTGGAGCGAGCCCTTCGCGCGCGACTGGCCGGTGGCGGCGATCGTCGCCGAAAACGGCGGCGTGGCGCTGATCCGCGACGGCGCACGGCTGGCCATCGAATACGCGCAGGACGCCGCCACGCGTGCGCACAACGCGTTGCGCCTGCGCGCCGCGGCCGAGCGCGTGTTGCGCGAGCTGCCCGGCGCGACGCTGGCGCGCGACAGCGCCGGCCGCGTCACCGACATCGCGGTCGACCATGCCGAGTTCGCGCGCCTGGATGCGGCGCAGATCGAGCGTGTGGTCGCGCTGATGCGCGCCGAGGGGCTGCAGGCGACGGTGAGCTCGATCCACGTCAACGGCTGGATCGGCGAGCACGACAAGCTCAGCGGCGCGCGCTGGATCGTCCGGCGCCTGTACGGCCGCGACCTCGATGCCGAACTGCAGCGCTGGGTCTACGTCGGCGACTCGACCAACGACCAGACCATGTTCGGCCACTTCCCGCTGTCGGTGGGCGTGGCCAACCTGCGCCACTTCGCCGACCGGCTGCACACCTGGCCGGCCTACATCACCGACGGCGAGCGCGGCGAAGGCTTCGCGCAGCTGGCGCAGGCGCTGCTGGCGGCACGCCGCGGCGCATGAACCCCGATACCCGTGCTGCCGGACTGACGACCGCCGCCGCGCTGGCGCTGGGCGCCGCGGTCTCGCTGGGCCTGGCGCGCTTTGCCTACGCGCTGCTGCTGCCGCCGATGCGCGCCGACCTGGGCTGGAGCTACACGACAGCCGGCGCGATGAACACCCTCAACGCCGCCGGCTACCTGGCCGGTGCGCTGGCGCTGCCGCGGGCTTTGGCGCACATCGATGCGCGGCGACTGTTCCTGGGGGGCTGCCTCGGCACCGTGCTGCTGCTGGCGCTGCACGGCGGGGTTACCGGCGACGGCGCGCTGTACCTGCTGCGTTTCCTGTCCGGCGTGACCAGCGCGGCCACCTTCGCCACTGGCGGGCTGCTCGCCGCGCGCATCGGCGGCACGCGCCCGGGCATCGTGCTGGGCATCTACTACGGCGGCACGGGCGTGGGCATCGTCGCCTCGGCGCTGCTGGTGCCGCCGCTGGCGGCGCGCGCCGTGCCCCATGCCTGGCAGGGCGCCTGGTGGGCGCTGGCCGCCGCGGCGCTGCTGGCCACCGCGGTGGCGGCCGCGGCCACACGTGTGCTTTCGGCGCCGCCGGCCACGGGTGCGCGGCGCGAGCCGGTGCGCTGGGCGGCCTTCGGCTTCGGCCTGGCCGGCTACGGCTGCTTCGGCCTGGGCTACATCGGCTACATGACCTTCATCGTCAGCCTGCTGCGCGAGCAGCAGGTGCCGCCGGCGCAGATCGTCGCCTTCTACGTGCTGCTGGGGCTGGCGGTAGTGGCCTCGTCGTGGTTGTGGGCCGGGCTGCTGCAGCGCTACCGCGGCGGCGGGCCGTTGGCGCTGCTGAACGCGCTGCTCGCGCTGGCCACGCTGCTGCCGGTGCTGAGCATCCACCCGGTGGCGGTGTTCGTCTCCGGCGCGCTGTTCGGTGCGGTGTTCCTGTCGGTGGTGGC
>CAYUPF010000012.1:0-37459 GCA_964446545.1 uncultured Rubrivivax sp. | reverse complement strand
CCGGGCCCTGCAGCCCGGGCTGGAGTGAAAGCCGCCGGGCGTTGTTTCAATGCTGCGAACAGACTACAGAAATGCCCGCTAAGTCGTTGATTCTCATAGCCTGCGGATTGATATAAGTGCTTGGACACGCTAGCCTAGACGACCCATGTCCGTTCTCGTGATCCTGATACCCCCGCGCGCGCGGCTGAACGCGCGCACCGCTTCCACGGACAGTGTTGCGCCGGCAGCCGAGGGCTACGGCTACGTGCTCAGCGCCGACGGGCTGCAGGTCAGCAGCCACGGTCGCGCGCAGCCATCGCTGTTGCCGCGTGCGGACAGCGTGGTGGCCGTGCTGGCCGACAGCGACGTCGGCTGGCAGCGCATCACCCTGCCCAAGGCACCGGCAGCCCGGCTGCGCGCTGCGCTCGGCGGGCTGCTCGAGGAACACCTGCTCGAGGACGACGACACCTTGCACCTGGCGCTGGCGCCCGATGCACAGGCCGGCACACCGGTGTGGGTCGCGGTAATGCACAAGGCCTGGCTGCACGGCGAGTTGGCGTCGCTCGAGAAGGCGGGGCTGAGCATCGAGCGGGTGCTGCCCTCCAGCTGGCCCGGCGACGCGCCGCAGGGGCATTTCTTCGAAGCCGGCGGCGCAGGCGCCGGCAACGCCCGCGTCGGGCTGTGCCATGCCGACGAACAGGGCCTGAAGCTGCTGCGGCTCGACGGTTCGCTGGCGCGCACCCTGCTGCCGCAGATGACTGCGCAGGCCACGCTGTGGACCGCCGAGCCGGCTGTCGCGGCGCCGGCCGAGCGCTGGCTGGACGCCAGTGTCCGGGTCCAGACCGAAGCCGAACGTGCGCTGCAGGCGGTGCGGTCACTATGGAACCTGCGCCAGTTCGACCTGGCGCCGCGGTGGCGCGGCACGCGTGCGCTGCGCAACGCGCTGCAGCAACTGCGCAGCCCGGCCTGGCGGCCGGTGCGCCTTGGCCTGGCCGCGCTGTTGCTGTTGCAGCTGATCGGGCTGAATGCATGGGCCTGGCACCAGCGCCAGACCCTGGCCGAACTGCGCCTGAGCCAGGAACAGCTGCTGCGCACCACCTTTCCGAACGTGCGCGCGGTGCTCGACGCGCCGCTGCAGATGAGACGCGAGACCGACGTGCTGCGCACCGCGGCCGGCCACGCCGGCGACAGCGATCTCGAGGCCTTGCTCGGTGCGGCTGCATCCGCCTGGCCCGAAGGCCAGGGCCCGGTCCAGACGCTGCGCTTCGAGCCCGGGCGGCTGACGCTGGCCACCCCCGGCTGGAGCGAGCAGCAGCTGACGCAGTTTCGCGAGCGCCTACGCCCCGGGGGCTGGGCCGTCGACAGTGCCGACGGACGCATCTCGCTGAGCCGTGCCGCGGCACCCGGGGCCCGGTCATGAGCGCCTCCCGCCTCCTGGCCTGGCCGGCCCCGATCCGCGCGCAATGGGGCGCATTGCGCCAGCACTGGCAGGCCCTGGGCGGGCGCGACCGCCGCCTGGCCGCGCTGGCCGTGGCCGTGCTCGGCGCCTTCGTGCTGTGGACGGCGGCCATCCAGCCGGCTTGGCGCATCCTGCGCGATGCGCCGGCACAACGCGACGCGCTCGACCTGCAACTGCAGGAAATGCGCGCACTCGCCGCCGAGGCGCAGCAACTGCGCAGCGCACCGGCGCTCGGCACCGAACAATCGGCCGCGGCCTTGCGCGCGGCCAGCGAACGCCTGGGCCCCAAGGCGCGGCTGTCGCTGCAGGGCGATCGTGCGGTACTCACACTCAACGGCGTGAGCAGCGCACAGCTGCGCGAATGGCTCGCCGAAGCGCGTGCCGGCGCCCGCGCGCGGCCGCTCGAGGCGCAGCTGTCGCGCACGGCGCAAGGCTTCAACGGCAGCGTGGTGCTCAGCCTCGGAGGCGGCGCATGATGCCCTGGCGCCGCTGGCGCTCGGCACGCCCGGCCACGCGCTGGCCGGGCAGCGGATATGCCGAATCGACGCTGGCGCAGCTCGCCTGGGAGCGCACGCACAAGGCGGTGGCACGCTGGGGCTGGGCCGGGCTGGTCTGCGGCGCCTTGATGGCGCTGGTCGCCTTCGCGCCGGCCACCTGGCTGGCCAACGCCGTGGCCGCCGGCACGCAGCAGCGGCTGCTGCTGGCCGATGCGCGCGGTACGGTCTGGAACGGCAGCGCCGTGGCGGTGCTCAGCGGCGGCGCCGAAAGCCGCAGCGCCGCGATGCTGCCCGGCCGCACCCACTGGCGCATCGGCCTGCGCGGCCTGGCGCTCGAACTGCGCGTGCGCCAGCCCTGCTGCATCAACGACGATGTCGTACTGCTGCTGCGCCCCGGCCTGGGCCGCCTGTCGGTGCAGCTGCTGCCGGGCTCGGGGCAGATCGGCGAATGGCCGGCCGCCTGGATTGCCGGCCTGGGTGCGCCGTGGAACACGCTGCGCCTGGGCGGTACGCTGCGCCTGCTGAGCAGCGGGCTGACGCTGGACACGGCGGCCGGCCGCTGGGCCCTGAGCGGCCAGGCCGAGCTGGAGCTGAACAACGTCGAATCGCCGCTGACCACGCTCGACCGGCTGGGCAGCTACCGCCTGCACTTGAACGGCGTCGACGGTCGTCCGCCGGCCTTCACGCTGAGCACGCTGGAAGGCGTGCTGCTGCTCAACGGCAGCGGCCAGTGGACCGGCTCGCAGGTCCGTTTCCGCGGCGAGGCACGCGCCGCCCCGGGCGCCGAGGGCGACCTGGAGAACGTGCTGAACTTCTTTGGCCGGCGCCAGGGCGCGCTGTCCCTCATTTCGATCGGATGACCATGACACAGCGCCGACCTTCGATGCCGACGCCAGGCCCCAGGGCCCGCACGCTGCGCCTGGGTGGCCTTGCCCTGGCCACGCTGCTGGCCTGCGAACAGCCGCTGCAGGCGCAGACTGCGGCCGAGCCGCCCGCGCGCGTGCGCAGCGCCAATGCGCCGGCCGGACACAGCCCGGCGCTGAAATCGCGTGCACCCGTGACAGTGAACTTCGTCAATGCCGACGTCGAGGCGGTGACACGCGCGATGGCCACGATGATCGAGCGCCAGATCGCCATGGACCCGCGCGTCAAGGGCACCATGACGCTGTACAGCGACCAGCCGCTGACCATACGCGAGGCCTACCTGAACTACCTGTCGGCGCTGCGCGGCCTGGGTTTCACGATGGTGGAGAACGCCGGGCTGCTGAAGGTGGTGCCCGAGGCCGAGGCCAAGCTGCAGACCGGCACGGTGTCGGTGGGCCAGCCAGCGATCCGCGGCGACCAGATCATCACGCAGATCTTCCACCTCAGTCACGAGAGCCCGAACAACCTGGTGGCAGTGCTGCGACCGCTGATCAGCGCCAACAACACCATCAATGCCAACCTGGGCAGCAACTCGCTGATCATCACCGATTACGCCGACAACCTGCAGCGCATCGCCAAGATCATCGCCGCGCTCGACCACCCCAGCGCCAGCGACACCGACGTGGTGCCGCTGAAGCATGCTGTGGCCAGCGACCTGGCGCCGATGGTGCTGCGCCTGGCCGAAGGCGGCTCATCATCGCCGACGCAGCCGGGGCTGCCGTCGACGGGCGGCGCAATCACCGTGTTGGTGGAGCCGCGCAGCAACTCGCTGATCCTGCGTGCCTCGAACCCGGCGCGACTGGCGATCGCGCGTTCGATCATCACCAAGCTCGACCAGCCCACCGCCGGCGGCAATCCGGCAGGCAACATCTGGGTGGTGTACCTGAAGAATGCCGACGCGGTGAAGCTGGCTGCCGTGCTGCGCGCGGCCTTTGCCGCGGGCGCCCCCAGCGGCAGCGCCGGCGGCGTGGCCGCCGCGGCGATGCCGCAACCGCTGCGCGTGGCCGACTCCGCAACCGCGGCCTCACCCTCGAGCACGCCGGTGGCCGCCTCGGCCAGCCCGTCGACCGGCGGCTTCATCCAGGCCGACCCCGCCACCAATTCGCTGATCATCACCGCGCCCGAGCCGCTGTACCGCCAGCTGCGCAACGTCATCGACCGGCTGGACTCGCGGCGCGCACAGGTCTACATCGAGACGTTGATCGTCAAGGTGGACGCCGACAAGGCAGCCGAGATCGGCATTCAGTGGCAGGCCATCTCCGGCGACCAGAACAGTTCCACCAACTACGTCGGCGGCACCAACTACACCGGCACCGACAACATCGTCAACCTCACCAGCGCCATCAACCAGGGACGCACCGGCCTGGCGGCGCTGGCGGTGCCCGCGGGCCTGAACTTCGGCATCCTGCAGAAGGTCGGCGACCTGTGGAACATCGGCGCGCTGGCGCGCTTCCTCGAGACCAAGGCGAATGCCAACATCCTGGCCACGCCGAACATGGTGGCGCTGGACAACGAGGAGGCGAAGATCGTCGTCGGCCAGAACGTGCCCTTCCTGACCGGTTCGTTCACCACCGGCACTTCGGGTGCGAACAACCCGTTCCAGACCATCGAGCGCCAGGACGTGGGACTGACCTTGCGCATCAAGTCGCAGATCGGCGAGGGCGGCACGATCCGGCTGATCATCTACCAGGAGGATTCGCGCGTCGTGCCGTCGAGCCGCACCTCGCCCCAGGGCCTGACCACCGACAAGAGCGCGATCGAAACCACCGTGGTGGTCGACGACGGACAGATCATGGTACTCGGCGGCCTGCTGAAGGACGAATACGGCGGCAGCCTGCAACAAGTGCCCTTCCTTGGCGACCTGCCTGGCATCGGCGCGCTGTTCCGCTACGACAGTCGCACGCGCACCAAGAGCAACCTGATGGTCTTCCTGCGGCCGCTGATCGTGCGCAACCAGGAGGACCTGAACGCGCTGTCGATGGACCGCTATGACCTCATCCGCGCGGCGCAGCAGGGCGTGGGCCAACCGCCGCGGCGCGTGCTGGTACCGATCAACGACGCGCCGGTGGTGCCGCAGGCACCGGCGCCGCCGCTGCCGGGCACGCCCTTCCGGAACGGTACGGTGCCACCGCCGCTGTCGTGGCCGGAGGGCATGCAGCCAGCGCCGGCCGCTTCGGCGCCGGCCGCCGAACCTCCGCCGCCACCGGCGGCGCCCGCCGCGTCCGAGCCGGCACCGGTGCAGATGCAGTAGGCCGCATGGGCACGCGCCACCCCCTGCCCTACGCCTTCGCCAAGGCGAACACGCTGCTGCTCGAGGACGACGGCACGCAGCTGGTGCTGTGGGCGGCCGAGACCACGCCCAGCGGCGCGCTGTCCGAGGTCAACCGGCTGTTCGAGGTCGACGGCTACGAGCGCGAGCCGGCCTCGACACTGGCCAACCGCATCGCCATCGCCTATGCCGGCGCCGAATCCAGCGCCGCCATCGTGGTCGGCGAGGTCGAGAGCGCGGTCGACCTGAGCCGGCTGATGCAGGACCTGCCGGCGGTGGAGGACCTGCTGGAAGCCAGCAACGACGCACCGATCATCCGCATGCTCAACGCGCTGCTGACGCAGGCGGTGAAGGACGGCGCCAGCGACATCCACATCGAGCCCTACGAGCGCAGCAGCGCCGTGCGCTTCCGCGTCGATGGCACGCTGCGCGAGGTGGTGCAGCCCAACCGCGCGCTGCATGCGGCGCTGATCAGCCGGCTGAAGATCATGGCCGAGCTCGACATCTCCGAGAAGCGCCTGCCGCAGGACGGGCGCATCTCGCTGCGCGTCGGCGGCCGCGCCATCGACGTGCGCGTGTCCACGCTGGCCAGCGCGCACGGCGAGCGCGCGGTGCTGCGGCTGCTGGACAAGAGCGAATCGCGCTTCACGCTCGAAGGCCTGGGCATGAGCGGCGAGGTGCTGCGCGCCTTCGACCGGCTGATCCACCAGCCGCACGGCATCGTGCTGGTCACCGGGCCCACCGGCTCGGGCAAGACGACCACGCTGTACGCGTCGCTGAGCCGCGTCGACACCAGCACCACCAACCTGCTGACGGTGGAAGACCCGATCGAATACGAACTGCCCGGCATCGGCCAGACGCAGGTCAACCCGAAGATCGACCTGACCTTTGCCAAGGCGCTGCGCGCCATCCTGCGCCAAGACCCGGACGTCATCATGATCGGCGAGATCCGCGACTACGAGACCGCGTCCATCGCCATCCAGGCCTCGCTCACCGGCCACCTGGTGCTGGCCACCTTGCACACCAACGATGCGCCCAGTGCCGTGACGCGCCTCACCGACATGGGCGTCGAGCCCTTCCTGCTGAGCTCGTCGCTGCTGGGCGTGCTGGCGCAGCGCCTGGTGCGCAAACTGTGCGTGCACTGCCGTCGCCAGGACGAGCGCGGCCGCTGGCACCCGGTCGGTTGCGAGCACTGCATGCACGCTGGCTACAAGGGCCGCACCGGCGTCTACGAGTTGATGATCGCCGACGAAGCTGTTCGTGCGCTGATCCACAACCGCGCCGCCGAGAGCCAGCTCTTCGTCGCCGCCGAGGCGGCTGGCCTGCGTTCGATGCGCGAGGACGGGCAGCGCCTCATCGACGAGGGCATCACCTCGCCGGAAGAGGTGCTGAGCGTGACGCGGGATTGATGGCCCCCTCCCGCAGCGCCTTCGGCCCGCCAGCCGGCAAGCATGCCGGCTGGCCCTCGCTTGCGAGCGCCAACAGCGTCCTCGCTGCTGGCGCCGCCAGCGGCCCGGCAGAGCCGGTTCCGCGGCGTTTGCTCGACGGTCGCGCGCTTCGCCGCGGATCGGACCTCTAACAACGATCCATGCCCGCATTCAAGTTCGAGGCGCTGGACGCCGCCGGCAAGTCCAGCACGGGGTTGCTCGAGGCCGAGAACGCCAAGGCCGCACGCTCGCAGCTGCGCGCCCAGGCGCTGGTGCCGCTCGCCGTCACGCCGGTGCTTGGCGCCGGGGGTGGCCAGAGTGCGACCAACCGTTTTTCACGCCGCGTCTTCGACAACACCGCGCTGGCCGTGTGGACGCGGCAGCTGGCCGGGCTGGCGGGTGCCGGGCTGCCGCTGGAGCGCGCACTCACCGCGCTGGCCGACGAATCCGAGAACCCCCGCCAGCGCGAGCTGATCGCGCATCTGCGCAGCGAGGTCAATTCGGGTTCGCCCTTCGCGCGCGCGCTGTCCGGCGCGCCGCGCGAGTTCGACGAGGTCTACTGCGCCGTGGTCGCCGCCGGCGAGCAGAGCGGCGCGCTCGGCCAGGTGCTGGAGAAACTCGCCGACGACCTGGAGGAGCGCCAGGCGCTGCGCGCCAAGCTGCTGGGCGCGATGCTCTACCCGGCGATCGTCTCGCTGATCGCCATCGTCATCGTCATCTTCCTGGTCACCTACGTGGTGCCGCAGGTGGCGTCGGTGTTCACCAGTTCGAAGCGCGCACTGCCCGGGCTGACGGTGGCGATGCTGGCGATCAGCGCCTTCGTGCGCAGCTACGGCTGGCTGATGTTCGGCGTGCTGCTGGCCGGCGGCGCGGGCTTCGCGCTGCTGCGCCGCAACCCCGCGTTGCGCGAGCGCAGCGATGCGGCGCTGCTGACGCTGCCGCTGGCCGGCAAGCTGGTGCGCGGCTACAACGCGGCGCGCTTCTCCGGCACGCTGGCGATGCTGGCCGGCGCCGGCGTGCCGATCCTGAAGGCGCTGCAGGCCGCGGCCGAGACGCTGGGCAACCGCGCGATGCGCGCCGATGCGATGGATGCGCTGGTGCAGGTGCGCGAAGGCGCGCCGCTGGCCTCGGCGCTGGCGGCGAAGAAGCGCTTCCCCGGACTGCTGGCGATGTTCGCGCGCCTGGGCGAGCAGACCGGCCAGCTGCCGGTGATGCTGCAGCGCGCCGCCGCGCAGCTCGGCGCCGAGGTGCAGCGCCGCGCGATGGCGCTGGCCACGATCCTGGAGCCGCTGCTGATCGTCGTCATGGGCGTGGTGGTGATGCTGATCGTGCTGGCGGTGCTGCTGCCGATCATCCAACTCAACACCTGGGTCAAGTAGCACTCGCCCGCCACGGCTGCTGCCCGCGGCGAAAACATGGCGTTGACAGGTCAATTCCCGATCTGCCAGGGGCACGTTGTTTGCTTGAATGCATCCAAGCGTTCAGGCATCCCCGGAGGTCGATCCATGGGCAGTGGCAGCGAGCTGGTTCCGATGGCAAGCGCGAAGGCGCAGATTCCGATCGCGCAGATGCGCAGCGTCTACCATGTCGGCGACGTCGAGAAGCGCCTGGACAAGCTGCCCGCGCGCGAGCACGAGACGCTGCGCTCCACCTACGAGCGCATGCTCGAGAAGGGGCCGGAGCGCTTCCAGGTCAAGCCTTCGGGCCTGCCGGCGATGGAGCACCTGTACGACGAGCTGCCCAACTTCGTCGAGGTGCTCGACGACCTGAAGCGCCAGCTGGCGCTGTGCGCCGACAGCCGCGACGGGCTGGAGATCACGCCGATGCTGCTGCTCGGCCCGCCGGGCATCGGCAAGACGCATTTCGCGCGCCGCGTGGCGCAGCTGCTGGGCACCGGGCTGGGCTTCATCTCGATGAGTTCGCTCACCGCCGGCTGGGTGCTCAGCGGCGCGTCCAGCCAGTGGAAGGGCGCGCGCCCCGGCAAGATCTTCGAGACGCTGGTCGACGGCGCCTACGCCAACCCGGTGATGGTGGTGGACGAGATCGACAAGGCGCGCGGCGAACACGCCTACGACCCGCTGGGCGCGCTCTATGGCCTGCTGGAGCACGACACCGCCGGCAGCTTCGTCGACGAGTTCGCCGAGGTGTCGATCGACGCCAGCCAGGTCATCTGGGTCGCCACCGCCAACGACGCGCGCGCGATTCCCGAGCCGATCCTCAACCGCATGAACGTGTTCGAGGTGCACTCCCCCGACCGCGACGCCGCACGCACCATCGCGCTGCGCCTGTACCACGCCATCCGCAGCGAGCACGACTGGGGCCGGCGCTTCGACCCCGATCCGCCCGAGGCGGTGCTCGAGCGCCTGGGCGGCCTGGCGCCGCGCGAGATGCGCCGTGCGTGGATGACGGCCTTCGGCAACGCCCGGCTCGACGGCCGCGCCACGCTGTCGCTGGACGACCTGCCCGACGCCACGGCGCGGCGTGCGCCCATCGGCTTCACCAACTGACGCCGGCGGCGCCGGCGCGCGCATGCCGTAGCATGCCGCCGCCAAGGCGCGCGTCGCGCGCCCGCAGCGCCCGGGAGCCCCGCCATGTCCACCGCCGCCAGCATCGTCGTCGCCGTGATCGGGCTGCTGCACGTCTACATCCTGGTGCTGGAGATGTTCCTGTGGGACAAGCCGGCCGGGCTGCGCGCCTTCGGCCAGACGCGCGAAGCCGCCGCGGCCACCAAGGTGCTGGCCGCCAACCAGGGTCTGTACAACGGCTTCCTCGCCGCCGGGCTGTTCTGGGGCCTGAGCCTGGGCGAAGGTGGCTTCGGCGTAAAGCTGTTCTTCCTGGCCTGCGTGCTGGTCGCCGGGCTGTACGGTGCGGCCACGGCCAGCCGCAAGATCCTGTTCATCCAGGCGCTGCCGGCCGCCGTCGGCATCGGCCTGCTGCTGCTGTCCTGATGCGCTGCGGCCTGGCGCGCGCGAGGACGAGCCCGATGCCGCAGTTCCCGGCCCTGCCGCCCGCCGCGCCACGGCGCGCGGCGCCCTGAGGCCCGGCGCACATGCCCGCCTCGCTCGAGGGCCAGCTCGTCGTCGCGATCTCTTCGCGCGCGCTGTTCGACTTCGAGGAGGAGAACCGGCTGTTCGAGGCCGGCGACGACCGCGCCTACATGCAGCTGCAGTTGCAGCGGCTGGAGCTACCGGCACCTGCGGGCGTGGCCTTCTCGCTGGTGCGCAAGCTGCTGGCCTTCAACGCGGGCGCGCCGCGCGTCGAGGTGGTCATGCTGTCGCGCAACGACCCGGTGTCGGGGCTGCGCGTGTTCCGCTCGGCGCGGCACTACGGCCTGGCGGTGCAGCGCGGCGTGTTCACGCGCGGCCAGCCGCCGTGGCGCTATCTCAAACCGCTGCGCGCCAACCTGTTCCTGTCGGCCAACGAGGCCGACGTGCGCGCCGCGCTCGCCGCCGACGTGCCGGCGGCGCGCGTCTACCCGCATGCGGCGCGCGCCTCCGGCGCCCACCCCGACGAGGTGCGCATCGCCTTCGACGGCGACGCGGTGCTGTTCGGCGACGAGGCCGAGCGCGTGTTCCAGCGCGACGGGCTCGATGCCTTCCACGCGCACGAGACCGAACATGCGGCGCGTCCGCTGCCGGCCGGCCCCTTCAAGCCGCTGCTGCAGGCGCTGCAGCGGCTGCAGCGCGAACCGGGCGGGGCGATGCGCATCCGCACGGCGCTGGTCACGGCGCGCAGCGCGCCGGCGCACGAGCGCGCGATGCGCACGCTGATGGACTGGCACATCGAGGTCGACGAGGCCATGTTCCTGGGCGGCCTGCCGAAGGGCGAGTTCCTGCGCGAGTTCGAGCCCGACTTCTTCTTCGACGACCAGACCGGCCACGTCGCCTCGGCCGCGGCGCACGTCCCGGCCGGGCACGTGGCTTCAGGCGTGAGCAACGGCTGAAGTGCGGCGCGGGCTCGTGTGGTCGATGCCGAGCGACCACCGCGGAACCAGCTCTGCCCGGCCGCAGGTGTCGCCCACAGCGAGGACGCTGTGGGCGCCGCAGGCGCTTCGGGGGTGGGTCAATTCCCGCTGTAGCCGCGCAAGCGCTCCAGGTCGAGCACGCGCACGCCGCCGTATTCGACGGCGATCAGGCCCGCCGCCTGCAAGGCCTGCAGCGCCTCGTTGACGCGCTGGCGCGACAGCCCGACCAGGTAGCCCAGCTCCTGCTGCGTGATGCGCAGCAGCCCGCCGACGCCGGGGTACAGGATCGGGTGGAACAGCGCGGCCAGGCTGCGCGCGACGCGGCCGTCGGGGTCGGTCATGCGGTCGATCTCGCGCGCGCCGATGAACTGGCCCAACCGCTCGTTCAGCTGCTGCGTGATGAAGCGGTTGAAGGGGATGCTGCGCTCGACCAGCCAGTGGAAGGCCTCGACGCTCAGGCCCGCGACCACGCTCTTGCGCAGCGCCTGGATGTTGTAGCGGTAGGCCTCGCGCTTGATCACCGTGCCCTCGCCGAACCAGCCGCCCGGCGGGATGCCGGTGAAGGTGATGGGGATGCCCATGGCGGTGTCGTTGCTCATCTTCAGCAGGCCGTCGATGACGCCGAACCAGTAGGTTGCGGGCCGCCCGACGCGGCACAGCAACTCGCCGGCGCTGACCTGCACCACCTTGAGATCGCTCAAGGCACGCTCGCGCTCTTCGTGTTGCAGTGCGCCCAGCCAGGCGATGCCCGCGGATTCGGCGGGCGTCAGCGGGCGCGCACGCGACAACAGCCGCTGTGCAGGGGGATGGCGTGTCGGATTCATGCCGGAACGGGGGAAAACACCAAGCGAGGAAGCCCGAGGATTGTCGTCGCAACGACAAATTGGCGTCAAACTTCACACTACAGTGTGCCCCTGATCGACCGGCAGCCCACGTGGCGCAGGAGACAAGACGAGGTGCAGCAGACCTTCCCGAGACTGATGCTCGAGCACGCGCAAGCGCGCCCGGACGCGCCGGCGTTGCGCGAGAAGGAATACGGCATCTGGCAAAGCCTGTCGTGGTCGGCGCTGGCGGTGCTGGTGCGCGAACTGGCCTGCGGGCTGGCCGAGGCCGGGCTGCAGCGCGGGCAGCACATCGTGGTCGTGGCCGAGAACCGGCCGCGCCTGTACGCGACGATGCTGGCGGCGCAGTCGCTGGGCGCGATCCCCGTGCCGCTGTACCAGGACGCGGCAGCCAACGAATACGTCTTCCCGATCAACAACGCCGAGATCACGCTGGCCGTGGTCGAGGACCAGGAGCAGGTCGACAAGATGATCGAGCTGCGCGAAGCCTGCCCGCAACTCAGCCGCATCTGGTACGACGATCCGCGCGGCCTGCGCCACTACGACACGCCGGGCCTGGCCTCGCTGGACGCGCTGGTCGAGGCCGGGCGCGCCTTCGACGCGCAGCAGCCGAAGTTCTTCGACGAGCAGGTGGCGCAGGGCCAGGGCAGCGACGTGGCCGCGATGTTCTTCACCTCGGGCACCACCGGCCACCCGAAGGGCGTGGTGCATACGCACTTCACGCTGATCGACCGCGCCCGGGCCGGCGCCGCCTTCGACAAGCTCACCGAACGCGAAGAAGTGCTGGCCTACCTGCCGCCGGCGTGGATCGGGCAGAACATCTTCTCCTACGCGCAGTGGCTGGTGTGCGGCTACGTGGTCAACTGCCCCGAATCGGCCAGCACCGTGACCATCGACCTGAAGGAGATCGGCCCGACCTACTACTTCGCGCCACCGCGCATCTTCGAAGGCCTGCTGACGACGGTGATGATCCGCATGGAGGATGCGGGCCGCTTCAAGAAGTGGCTGTTCGGTCGCTGCATGGACCTGGCGCGCCGCGTCGGGCCTGCGCTGATGGACGGCCAGCCGGTGGGCCTGGCCGACAAGCTGCTCTACGGCTTCGGCAACCTGTGCATCTACGGGCCGCTGCGCAACTCGCTGGGCTTCAGCCGCGTGCGCGTGGCCTACACCGCCGGCGAGGCCATCGGGCCGGACCTGTTCAGCTTCTACCGTTCGATCGGTATCAACCTGAAGCAGCTGTACGGCAGCACCGAAACGGCCGTGTTCGTGTGCCTGCAGCCCGACCACGAGGCCCGGGCCGACACCGTGGGCGTGCCCATCGACGGCGTCGAGATCCGCCTGGCCGACAACGGCGAGATCCTGGTCAAGAGCCCGGGCCTGCTGAAGGAGTACTACAAGAACCCGGCGGCCACGGCCGAGGTGCTGAGCGCCGACGGCTGGTACCACACCGGTGATGCCGGCTTCCTGGATGCCGGCGGCCACCTGAAGATCATCGACCGCGCCAAGGACGTGGGCCGGCTGAAGGGCGGCGCGCACGACGGCGCGATGTTCGCGCCCAAGTACGTCGAGAACAAGCTGAAGTTCTTCCCCTTCGTCAAGGAGGCGGTGGCCTTCGGCGACCAGCGCGAACGCGCCTGCGCCTTCGTCAACATCGACATGGAAGCGGTGGGCAACTGGGCCGAGAAGCGCAACCTGCCCTATGCCGGCTACACCGACCTGGCGGGCAAGCCCGAGGTCTACCAACTGGTGCGCGACTGCATCGAAAAGGTCAATGCCGACCTGGCCGCCGACGCGCTGCTGGCCGGCAGCCAGATCCACCGTTTCCTGATCCTGCACAAGGAGCTGGACGCCGACGACGGCGAGCTGACGCGCACGCGCAAGGTCAAGCGCGGCTTCATCGGCGAGCGCTACCAGGTGCTGGTCGACGCGCTGTACGGCGGCAAAAGCAGCCAGTTCATCGAAACGCAGGTCAGCTTCGAGGACGGGCGCAAGGGCGTGGTCTCGGCTGACTTGAAGATCATGGACGTCAAGGTCTTCCCGGCCGTGAAGAGGGCGGCATGAGCGCGCCGGGCCGCTCCCAAGCGCGAATCCCGGAGCGCTCTGCGCGGGAGGGTAGTCCAGTGAGCGCGCACGGCCGCTCCGAAGCGCTCACTCCGCGGCGCGCAGCGCGAAGGACATCCAATTGAGCGGGCGCCAGACCGGCGAGGTCATCCTCGACGTGAAGAACATCAGCCTGGCCTTCGGCGGCGTCAAGGCGCTGACCGACATCAGCTTCGACGTGCGCGAGCACGAGATCCGCGCCATCATCGGCCCCAACGGCGCCGGCAAGAGCAGCATGCTCAACTGCATCAACGGCGTGTACCAGCCGCAGCAGGGCTCGATCAACTTCCGCGGTCGCACCTTCAACCACATGAACTCGCGCCAGGTGGCCGAGATGGGCGTGGCGCGCACCTTCCAGAACCTGGCGCTGTTCAAGGGCATGAGCGTGCTCGACAACATCATGACCGGGCGCAACCTGAAGATGAAGACCAACCTCTTCCAGCAGGCGCTGCGCTGGGGTGCGGCCGAGCGCGAGGAGATCGAGCAGCGCGCCCATGTCGAGCGCATCATCGACTTCCTGGAGATCCAGCCCTACCGCAAGACGCCGGTCGGCCGCCTGCCCTACGGCTTGCAGAAGCGTGTCGACCTGGGCCGGGCGCTGGCGATGGAGCCGAGCGTGCTGCTGCTGGACGAGCCGATGGCCGGCATGAACGTCGAGGAAAAGCAGGACATGTGCCGCTTCGTGCTCGACGTCAACGACGAGTTCGGCACCACCATCGTGCTGATCGAGCACGACATGGGCGTGGTGATGGACATCTCCGACCGCGTGGTGGTGCTCGACTACGGCAAGAAGATCGGCGACGGCACGCCGGCCGAGGTGCGCGGCAACCCGGACGTCATCAGCGCCTACCTCGGAACATCCCACTGACATGCCCGCCAAACTGCACCCCGCCCGCCGCGCCACCACCGCATCCAGCGGCAGCCGCGGAACCGGCTTTGCCGGGCCGCTGGCTGCGCCCCCTGGGGGGAGGCGCCGCAGGCGCTTCGGGGGGAGCCAATGATGGGACCGTTCCTCGAAACCCTGCTCGGCGGCCTGATGACCGGCATGCTGTATTCGCTGGTCGCACTCGGCTTCGTGCTGATCTTCAAGGCCAGCGGCGTATTCAACTTCGCGCAGGGCGCGATGGTGCTGTTCGCGGCGCTGGCGATGGCGCGCTTTTCCACCTGGATCCCGCAGTGGCTGGGCTTCGACAACAAGCTGCTGGCCAACGTGCTGGCTTTCGGTGCGGCGATGGCTTTGATGGTGGCGGTGGCCTGGCTGGTGGAGCGGCTGGTGCTGGGCAAGCTGGTCAACCAGGAGGGCATCACCTTGCTGATGGCCACGCTGGGCATCGCCTACTTCATGGACGGCTCGGGGCAGACGCTGTTCGGCAGCGACATCTACAAGATCGACGTCGGCCTGCCCAAGGATCCGATCTTCCTGTTCGAGAACACCTTCGAGGGCGGCATCCTCGTCAACAAGGAAGACCTGTACGCCGCGGCCATCGCCGCCGCGCTGGTGGCACTGCTGAGCCTGTTCTTCCAGAAGACCGCCACCGGCCGCGCGCTGCGCGCGGTGGCCGACGACCACCAGGCCGCGCAAAGCATCGGCATCCCGCTGAACCGCATCTGGGTCATCGTCTGGAGCGTGGCCGGCTTCGTCGCGCTGGTCGCCGGCGTCATCTGGGGCAGCAAGCTGGGCGTGCAGTTCTCGCTGTCGCTGGTGGCGCTGAAGGCGCTGCCGGTGGTCATCCTGGGTGGGCTGACCAGCGTGCCCGGCGCCATCATCGGCGGACTGATCATCGGCGTGGGCGAGAAGCTGTCCGAGGTCTACATCGGCCCCTTCTTCGGCGGCGGCATCGAGATCTGGTTCGGCTACGTGCTGGTGCTGTTCGTGTTGCTCGTCAGGCCACAAGGGCTGTTCGGCGAGAAGATCATCGATCGCGTATGACGCGATCGATGATCTTCCGGCGCAGGCTGACTTCGCGCAGCGAAGTCAAGCGCAGCGTGCTGAAGCCAAAAGATCATTGAGTCATCCGAGCCATGCTGTACAGAGAGAACGGCCAATTCAAGACCAGCTACCGGGCGGACCAGCAGATCTTCCCGATCGCGCAGGACCGCGTACTGGTCGGGCTGCTGATCGCCTTCGCCGTGTTCGGCGTGCCGCTGCTGGTCGACGAGTACCTGTTCCGCGCCATCCTGATCCCCTTCCTGATCCTGTCGCTGGCGGCGCTGGGGCTGAACATCCTGGTCGGCTACTGCGGCCAGATCTCGCTGGGCACCGGCGCCTTCATGGCGGTGGGCGCCTACGCCGCATACAACTTCTCGATCCGCATCGAGGGCATGCCGCTGCTGGCCTCGCTGCTGCTCGGCGGCGCCTGTGCCACGGTGGTGGGGGTGCTGTTCGGCATCCCGTCGCTGCGCATCAAGGGCCTGTACCTGGCGGTGGCCACGCTGGCGGCGCAGTTCTTCGTCGACTGGGCCTTCCTGCGCATCAAGTGGTTCACCAACAACTCGTCGTCGGGCTCGGTGTCGGTGGCCCACCTCGAGGTCTTCGGCATCTCCATCGACTCGCCGCACGCCAAGTACCTGTTCTGCCTGGCCTTCGTCGTGGTCTTCGCGCTGGCGGCGAAGAACCTGGTGCGCAGCCACATCGGCCGCGAGTGGATGGCCATCCGCGACATGGACGTGGCGGCCGCGGTGATCGGCATCCGCCCGGTCTACGCCAAGCTCAGCGCCTTTGCCGTCAGCAGCTTCATCGTCGGTGTGGCCGGCGCGCTGTGGGGCTTCGTGCACCTGGGCTCGTGGGAGCCGGCGGCGTTCTCGATCGACCGCTCGTTCCAGCTGCTGTTCATGGTCATCATCGGCGGCCTGGGCTCGATCATGGGCAGCTTCTTCGGCGCGGCCTTCATCGTCATGCTGCCGGTGTTCCTGAACCAGGCGCTGCCGGCGCTGGGCGGCTTGGTCGGCGTGAGCATCGACACCGCCACCATCGCCCACGCCGAGCTGATGATCTTCGGCGCACTGATCGTGTTCTTCCTCATCGTCGAGCCGCACGGCCTGGCGCGGCTGTGGTCCATCGGCAAGGAAAAGATGCGCTTGTGGCCCTTCCCCCATTGACTCACCCCACCCTGAAGAAACGGAGACGGAAAATGAAGTTGAAATCACTGGCGATCTCGACTCTCGTCGTTGCCGGCGGCCTGTTCGGCGCGGCGCACGACACGCTGGCCCAGGCCAAGGAGCAATTCTTCCCGGCGCTGGTTTACCGCACGGGTGCCTACGCGCCCAACGGCGTGCCCTTCGCCAACGGCTATGTCGACTACTTCAAGCTGGTCAATGCCAAGGGCGGCATCAACGGCGTGAAGATCAGCTGGGAGGAATGCGAGACCGGCTACGCCACCGACCGCGGCGTCGAGTGCTACGAGCGGCTGAAGGGCAAGAACGGCGGCGCCACGGTGTTCCAGCCGCTGTCCACCGGCATCACCTTCGCGCTCACCGACAAGGCGCCGGGCGACAAGATCCCGCTGATCACCGCCGGCTACGGCCGCAGCGAAAGCACCGACGGCAACGTCTTCAAGTGGAACTTCCCGCTCACCGGCACCTACTGGGACGCGGCGGACATCCTGGTGCAGCACGTCGGCAAGAAGGAAGGCGGCCTGGACAAGCTCAAGGGCAAGAAGATCGCCCTCGTCTACCACGACAGCCCCTACGGCAAGGAACCGATCCCGCTGCTGGAAGAGCGCGCCAAGCAGCTGGGCTTCCAGCTGCAGCTGCTGCCGGTGACGCACCCCGGCGTGGAGCAGAAGGCCACCTGGCTGCAGATCCGCCAGAGCCGCCCGGACTATGTCTTCCTGTGGGGCTGGGGGGTGATGAACTCCACCGCGCTGAAGGAGGCGGTGGCCACCGGCTACCCGCGCGACAAGATGTATGGCGTGTGGTGGGCCGCTGCCGAACCCGACGTCAAGGACGTCGGCGACGGCGCCAAGGGCTACCACGGCCTGGCGTTGCAGCATGGCGCCGAGCCGAACTCCAAGGTCGTCAAGGAGGTGCTGGACCTGGTACATGCCAAGGGCCAGGGCACCGGCCCGAAGGAGGAGGTTGGCCAGGTGCTGTACATGCGCGGCCTGATCGGGGCGATGCTGTCGGTCGAAGGCGTCAAGCGCGCCCAGGAGCGCTACGGCAAGGGCAAGGTCGTGACCGGCGAGCAGGCGCGCTGGGGTTACGAGAACCTGGCGCTGGACCAGAAGAAGCTCGATGCGCTGGGCTTCGCCGGCGTGATGCGGCCGATCAGCACTTCCTGCGCCGACCATCGCGGCGCCTCGATCGCGCGCATCCACACCTGGGACGGCAGCAAGTGGACCTTCAGCTCCGACTGGATCGAGGCCGACCAGGCCGTCATCAAGCCGATGATCAAGGCCGCGGCCGACAAGTACGCGGCGGAGAAGAAGATCACGCGGCGCACGCCGGAGGACTGCCAGTCCTGAGGCGCGTCGCACCCCAGGACTCCGTCCAGCACCCACGGCTCCCACCCCTTCCCCTCCCTCCAGGAGGCAGGGGTACTGAGCAGCCCGGGGGCCCCGCCCTGCGGGGCGGGCTCCTCGCGGAGCCCTCGTCCAAACGCCGCTTGCGGCGCTTGGACGAGTTCAAAGGACCTGTCATGTCCAACATCCTGCTCAACGTCAACGGCATCGAGGTCATCTACAACCACGTCATCCTGGTGCTCAAGGGCGTGAGCCTGCAGGTGCCCGAAGGCGGCGTGGTGGCCCTGCTCGGCGGCAACGGCGCCGGCAAGACGACCACGCTGCGCGCGGTCAGCAACCTGCTGGCCGGCGAGCGCGGCGAGGTCACCAAGGGCAGCATCGAGCTGCGCGGCGAGCGCATCGAGAAGCTGTCCACCGCCGACATGGTGCAGCGCGGCGTGATCCAGGTGATGGAAGGGCGCCACTGCTTCGCCCACCTGACGATCGAGGACAACCTGATGGCCGGCGCCTACACGCGCAAGGACGGCAAGGCCGCGGTGGCGCAGACGCTGGACAAGGTCTACGCCTACTTCCCGCGGCTGAAGACGCGGCGCAGTAGCCAAGCGGCCTATACCTCGGGCGGCGAGCAGCAGATGTGCGCCATCGGCCGCGCGCTGATGGCCAACCCGAAGATGGTGCTGCTGGACGAGCCGTCGATGGGCCTGGCGCCGCAGATCGTCGAAGAGGTGTTCGAGATCGTGCGCGACCTGAACACCAAGGAAAAGGTGACCTTCCTGCTGGCCGAGCAGAACACCAACATGGCGCTGCGCTATGCCGACCACGGCTACATCCTCGAAAGCGGCCGCATCGTCATGGAAGGCGCGGCCAGGGAACTGCGCGAGAACGAGGACGTGAAGGAGTTCTACCTCGGCGTGGGCGGCGGCGACCGGCGCAGCTTCAAGGACGTCAAGAGCTACAAGCGCCGCAAGCGCTGGCTGGCGTGACCGGCGCGGACGACGGCGGCTTCGCCCCGCCACCCTTCAAGCCGGACGAGGCGCTGCAGCGCCTGAAGCGCGATCTGCGCGAGCTGGGCCTGGCCGAGCGCGAAGGTGTGTTCGAGCGCCGCGGCACGGCCATCGCCCGCGCGCGCGTCGATGGCGCGGTGCTGGCCGCGGCGCGGGTGCAGCGCCCCAGCCGCAACAGCCCGCAATGGCAGCCGCCGCGCACGCTGGGCGACAACGCCGCCGTGCGCGATTTCGTCGCCGGGCTGAAGAAGGTATTGCGTGAATGGGGAGACCGCGATGAATGAGTTCCACGACGCGCTGGAGACGCGCGATCCGGCCGAGCGCGAAGCGGCGCTGTGCGCCGCGCTGCCGGCCCAGGTGGCCGCGGCGCAGCGCACGCCGGCCTTCGCCGGGATCCTGCGCGGTATCGACCCCGCGGCGATCGCCTCGCGCGCCGCGCTGGCGCAGTTGCCGGTGACACGCAAGCACGAGCTGCTGGAACGCCAGAAGGCGCAGCGCGCGCAGGATCCGTTCGGCGGCTTCTCGGCCATCGGCTGGCGCAGCCTGGGTTTCGCGCGCACGGCGCGGCGCGTGTTCCAGTCGCCCGGCCCGATCTACGAGCCCGAAGGCCACGGTGCCGACTACTGGCGCTTCGCGCGCGCGCTGTACGCCGCGGGCTTGCGTGCCGGCGACCTGGTGCACAACAGCTTCAGCTACCACCTGACCCCCGCCGGGCTGATGGTCGAGAGCGGCGCACAGGCGATCGGCTGCACCGTGTTCCCCGGCGGCGTCGGCAATACCGAGCTGCAGCTGCAGGCGCTGTCCGAGCTGCGCGCCGACGCTTATGTCGGCACGCCCAGCTTCCTGCGCATCGCGCTGGACAAGGCCGACGAGGCCGGCATCGCGCTGCCGCATCTGCGCAAGGCCTCGGTCGGCGGCGAGGCCTTCCCACCGGCGCTGCGCGACGCCTGGCGCGCGCGCGGCATCGAGGCCTATCAGAGCTACGGCACCGCCGACCTCGGGCTCGTCGCCTACGAGACCGCGGCGCGCGAAGGCCTGGTGCTCGACGAAGGCGTGATCGTCGAGATCGTGCGCCCCGGCAGCGGCGAGCCGGTGCCCGAGGGCGAGGTCGGCGAGGTCGTCGTCACGCCGCTGAACCCCGACTACCCGCTGCTGCGCTTCGGCACCGGCGACCTGAGCGCCATCCTGCCCGGCCGCTGCCCGACCGGGCGCACGCACACGCGCATCAAGGGCTGGATGGGCCGTGCCGACCAGACCGCCAAGGTGCGCGGCATGTTCGTGCACGCCAGCCAGGTGGCCGAGGTGCTGAAGCGCCACCCCGAACTGCGGCGCGCCCGCCTGGTGGTGGAAGGCGAGATGGCCAACGACCGTATGACGCTGCGCGCCGAGGCTGCCGCGCAGCCCGAGGCGCTGGCCGCCGCCGTGGCCGCCAGCGTGCGCGACATCACCAAGCTGCGCTGCGAGGTGCTGCTCGAAGCGCCGGGCACGCTGCCCAACGACGGCAAGGTGGTCGAGGATTTGCGGCAAATCAACTGACCCCCGCGTTGCGGCGGCGCTACGTAGTTTCCACGTCGCGGCGCCGTCGGCGTCTGCCTAGCATTGCACCATCCAATCACACACCGCTGGAGACAAGCGCATGAACAAGCTCACCCTCGCCCTGGCCGCCGCAACGCTGGCCGCCAGCGCACAGGCCTTCCCGGACAAGCCGATCACCATCGTCGTGCCCTTCGCGGCCGGCGGCCCCACCGACAAGGTGGCGCGCGACTTCGCCGAGGCGCTGCGCAAGCCGCTGAACGGCGCCACCGTCGTCATCGAGAACGTGGGTGGCGCCGGCGGCACGCTCGGCGCCAACAAGGTGGCCAAGGCCGCACCCGATGGCTACACGCTGCTGCTGTACCACGTGGGCATGGCCACCTCGCCGTCGCTGTACCGCAACCTGCCCTACAAGACGCTGGACGACTTCGAGTACCTGGGCATGATCAACGACGTGCCGATGACGCTGATCGGCCGCCCGACACTGCCGGCCAACGACTATCCCGAACTGGTCAAGTGGCTCGAGGCCAACAAGGGCAAGATCAACCTGGCCAACGCCGGCCTGGGCGCGGCCTCGCATCTGTGCGGGCTGCTGTTCCAGCAGGCCACCAAGATCAGCATGCAGACCGTGCCCTACAAGGGCACCGCGCCGGCGATGACCGATCTGATCGGCGGCCAGGTCGACATCATGTGCGACCAGACCACCAACACCAGCACCCAGATCGAGGCCGGCAAGGTCAAGGGCTATGCGGTGACCTCGCCGCAACGCCTGACGACGCCGGCGCTGGCCAAGCTGCCGACGCTGGACGAGTCGGGCCTGAAGGGCTTCAACGTCGCCATCTGGCACGGCCTGTACGCGCCCAAGGGCACGCCGAAGGCGGTGCTCGACCAGCTCAACACCGCGCTGCGCGCGGCGCTGAAGGATCCCGAATTCATCAAGCGCGAGGAAGCGCTGGGCGCCGTGGTCGTGACCGACGGCCGCCTGGCGCCGGCCGAGCACAAGAAGTTCGTCGAAGCCGAGATCAACAAGCTCGGCACCGCCATCAAGGCGGCCGGCCAGTACGCCGACTGAGGACGGAAGACATGTCTCAGAAGGGGCCCGAGCTCTGCGAGGGCGCGGGCTGCAAGCCTGATTGACGAACACGCGCAGCGGCCATGGGGAAGGCCGCTGCGACTGCTGGACAGCATCACCGAAGCCGCGGCGCGCGGTCCCGGCGCCGTGGTCGTGAGCGGCTCGCACGGCGGGCTCAGCGCGGCCCGCTTCGCGTTGCAGGCGCAGCCCTTCCTGGCGGTGTTCAACGACGCCGGTATCGGCAAGGACGGCGCCGGCATCGCCGCACTGCCCTGGCTGCAGCAGCATGGCATCGCAGCGCTGGCCGTGGCGCACGACAGTGCGCGCATCGGCGAAGCCGCCTCCACCTGGATGGACGGCGTGATCTCGGCGGTCAACGACGCCGCCGCAGCCCTGGGCGCACAGCCGGGGCTGGCACTGCGGCCGTGGCTGCAGGCGGCGGCGCTCAGCGCATCGTGATCGGCACCGTCACCGGGCCGTCGTTGACCAGGTGCACCTGCATGTCGGCACCGAAGACACCGGCGGCCACCGGCGCATGCCTGGCCCTGGCGCTGGCCAGCACGGCGTCGAAGAGCTGACGGCCCTGTTCGGGCGGCGCCGCGGCCGAAAAACCGGGACGGTTGCCGCGCGAGGTGTCGGCCGCGAGCGTGAATTGCGGCACCAGCAGCAGGCCGCCGCCCACGTCCTGCAGATTGAGGTTCATCTTGCCGGTCGCATCGCCGAAGATGCGCAGCGCCAGCAGCTTGGCCACCAGACGTTCGGCCAGCGCCGGCGTGTCCGCCGGTTCGGCGCAGACGAAAACCAGCGCGCCCGCGCCGATGGCACCGACGGTGCTGCCGGCAACCTCCACGTGGGCACGGGCCACGCGCTGCACCAGTGCAATCACGGCAGATCCTCCTCGTCGCCCGCGTGGGCCTCGACATCCATCGGCAGCAGCTGGATGCTGGCGCGCAGGCCCGGCACCGCACTCATCAGCGCCTGTTCGACCGAGGCACGCAACGCCGCAGCGCGCCCCAGGCTCCAACTGCCGGGCAGGTGCATGTGCAGGTCGATGAAGCGCCGCGAACCGGCGCGGCGCGAGCTCAGGTGGTCGAAGCGCAGCACCTGGTGGCGAAAGCCGTCCAGCGTCTTGTCGATCTCGGCCAGCACCTGGGGCTCCAGCGCGCTGTCCATCAGGCCATCGACCGAGCGCCGGATCAGCGACACGCCCTCGCGCGCGATGTTGGCGGCTACGGCGATGGCCACCACCGGGTCGAGCCAGAGCCAGCCGGTGGCGCCGACGGCCAGCAACCCCAGCACCACGCCCACCGAGGTCCAGACATCGGTGAGCAGATGGCGCGCATCGCCTTCTAACGCGATCGATCGGTGCTCGCGCGCCTTGCGCAGCATGGCCCAGGCGAGCGTGCCGTTCATGGCCGTGCTGACGAGGCTCAGGCCCAGACCCCAGCCCAGGCTTTGCAGCGGCTGCGGCGCCCAGAAACGCTGCACCGCTGTCGCGATGATGGCCAGCGCGGCGACGAGGATGAGCACGCCCTCGAAACCGCTGGAGAAGTATTCGGCCTTGTGGTGGCCGTAGGGGTGGTCGTCGTCGGCCGGGTGGGCGGCGATGGTCACCATCAGCAGCGCGAAGGTCGCCCCCGCCAAGTTGACCAGTGATTCCAGCGCGTCCGACAGCAGGCTGACCGAGCCGGTCACCCACCAGGCGGCGGTCTTCAGCGCGATGGTGGCCAGCGCCACCGCCGCCGACAGCTTCAGATAGGCGCTGACCTGCATGCGCGAGGATCAGCGCTGCTCGAGGCGCCGCAGTTCCTGCGTCAGGAACTCTGCGCTGGGCAGCATGCGGCCGTCGGCGAGCCGCACCTGGTAGATCTCGCCGCGGGTGGTGGAGCGGGTGCCGACCACGACGATGAAGTCCTTCATCGTGGCCACCTTCTCGATGTTCCACTGCAGCTTGCCACGCAGGAAATCGGCCGCCTGCGCGCCGGTGTACTCCTTGCCGTTGCGCACGAAGCGGATGTCCTTGCGCTGGCCGACGGCGTCGATCAGCTGGTGGATGCGCGCCCGTTCTGCGTCGCTGGGCCCGGCCCGCGCCGTGCTGCAGCCGGCCGCCAGCAACCCGCCCAGGCAGGCGCGCCGTTTCATGGCACGAGCGTGATCCGGGCGAACTTGCGCTTGCCGACCTGTACCACGTAGCGGCCGGCCGGCAGCTTCAGGCCCTTGTCGGCGATGGCGCTGCCGTCGATGCGCACGCCGCCTTGCTCCACCAGGCGCAGCGCCTCGCTGCTGCTGGGTGCCAGCCGAGCCTGCTTGAGCAGGCGGCCGATGGCCAGCGGCGCGCCTTGCAGCGACAGCTCCGGGATGTCGTCGGGCACGCCGCCGCGCGCACGCAACTCGAAGTCGGCCTCGGCACGCTCGGCCGCCGCAGCGTCGTGGAAGCGCGTGGTGATCTCGCGCGCCAGCAGCAGCTTGGCTTCCTTCGGGTTGCGGCCCTGCGCCACCTGTTCGCGCAACTGGGCGATCTGTGCCTCGCTGCGAAAGGACAGCAGCATGAAATAGCGCCACATCATGTCGTCGCTGATCGACAGCAGCTTGGCGAACATGGTGTTCGGCGCTTCGGTGATGCCGATGGTGTTGCCCTTGCTCTTGGACATCTTCTCGACACCGTCCAGGCCTTCGAGCAGCGGCATAGTGAGCACACACTGCGGCTCCTGGCCATATTCGCTCTGCAATGCGCGCCCGACCAGCAGGTTGAACTTCTGGTCGGTGCCACCAAGCTCCAGGTCGGACCTCAGCGCCACCGAGTCGTAGCCCTGCATCAGCGGGTAGAGCAGTTCGTGCACGCTGATCGGCGTGCCGGCCTTGTAGCGCTTGGTGAAGTCGTCGCGCTCGAGCATGCGCGCCACGGTGTAACGCGAGGCCAGCTGGATCATGCCGCGCGCACCCAGCGCATCGCTCCATTCGCTGTTGTAGCGAATCTCGGTGCGCTGCGGGTCCAGCACCAGGCTGGCCTGGGCGTAGTAGGTCTGGGCGTTGGCCTCGATCTGCTCGCGCGTCAAGGCGGGGCGCGTGCTGTTGCGTCCGGAAGGGTCGCCGATCATCGAAGTGAAGTCGCCGATGAGGAAAATGACCGTGTGCCCCAGGTCCTGCAGCTGGCGCAGCTTGTTCAGCACCACGGTGTGGCCGATATGGATGTCGGGCGCCGTCGGGTCCAGCCCCAGCTTGACGCGCAAGGGTGTGCCGGTGGCTTCGGAGCGCACGAGTTTCCTCAGCCAGGCGGACTGCGGCAGCAGTTCCTCGCAGCCGCGCAACGAGATGGCCATGGCCTCACGCACCCGGTCGCTGACGGCAGTAGAGGTTTCGCTCGTGTTCAGGGCGTCGGACATGGGCTCACTTATGCGTATATTTACGGTGATCGGGCCGGCGGGGCGGTTGTTATACTCGCGCGGCGCTACAGACCCCCTTGTTCGCGGGGGGTGCGCAAGCCCGGCGGAGATTCTAGTTCCAGGGTCTGCGCCGGCCGGCCGAAACGATGTCGGGCTTGCCCGTCGACGTGATTCATTTCAGGGCGTCAATGCGCCCGTCCCGCCGAAAGACAGACCGCCGATGTCGTTGGAAAGCCTGACCCCCCACCTGCTGTGCACCCGTGCATGGCTCGCACGGCATTCGCGCGGCCTGAGTGTGGCCTTCGTGGTGATGCTCGGTGGCTTCGCGGCCACCGCCTTCAGCGTGGCGCCGCTGCTGCCCGACCCGGCCGACCAGCCGCAGCGCCTGGTCGTCGCCACCATCGCCACGCCAGGCATGCGCGATCAGCTCGAAGCCCTGGCCGACCATGATCTGGACCTGTGGCGCAGCGACCTGACGCGCGCCAACGACAACGCCGACAGCCTGCTGCGCCGCCTGGGCGTCATCGACGCCGAAGCCACCGCCTTCCTGCGCACCGACCCGGTCGCCAAGCGGCTGCTCGACGGCCGCGGCGGCAAGATGGTTCAGGCGCGCGCAGACAGCAACGGCAAACTGCTCGAATTGATCGCCCGCTATGCCGCGCCCGACAGCGCGCAGCGCGAGCCGCAGTTCACACGCCTGCGCCTGACGCGCGCCGATGGCCGCTGGAGCAGCCGCACCGAGGTGGCCCCGCTGGTGGGCCAGATCCGCCTGGCCAGCGGCACGATCCGCACCTCGCTTTTTGCCGCCACCGACGA
Organism: uncultured Rubrivivax sp.; assembly: GCA_964446545.1. Classification (GTDB taxonomy): domain Bacteria; phylum Pseudomonadota; class Gammaproteobacteria; order Burkholderiales; family Burkholderiaceae_C; genus Rubrivivax. The sequence goes on along the minus strand of CAYUPF010000012.1, from coordinate 11,730 downwards.
ATCGCGCATCCCGGACGCGGTGGCGGTGCAGATGGCCGAGATCTTCGCGGCCGACATCGACTTTCACCGCGAACTGCGCAAGGGCGACAGCTTCAGCGTGGTCTACGAGGCGATGACTGCCGACGGCGAGCCGGTCACCTGGGCCGTGCCCACCGGGCGCGTGCTCTCGGCCGAGTTCATCAACGGTGGCCAGGCCCACCACGCGCTGTGGTACACCGATGCCACCGGCCGCGGCGCCTACTTCGGCTTCGACGGCCAGAGCAAGCGGCGCGCCTTCCTGGCCAGCCCGATGGAGTTTTCGCGCGTGACCTCCGGTTTTGCAATGCGCTTCCACCCGATCCTGCAGACGCTGCGCGCGCACCGCGGCATCGACTACGGCGCGCCGTACGGCACGCCGGTGCGCTCGGTCAGTGATGGCGTGGTCGACTTTGCCGGCTGGCAGAACGGCTATGGCAACGTCGTCAAGATCCAGCACGGCAAGGAGCGCAGCACGCTGTACGCCCACCTCAGCCGCATCGACGTGCGCAAGGGCGAGGCCATCGAACAGGGGCAGCGCCTGGGCGCGGTCGGCGCCACCGGCTGGGCCACCGGGCCGCATCTGCATTTCGAGTTCCAGGTCAATGGCCAGCACGTCAACCCGTTGAGCATCGCCAAGGCCTCCGATCCGGTGACCGTCGACGGCGCGTCGCGCGCGCGCTTTGCCGAACTGGCCAGGAGCGCCAAACTCCAGCTCGACCTGGCCGAAACCCTGGGCGGCAGCCGCAACCAGCTTGAATAGCGGGCCACTCGGTCGATGAGCCTGTTCATCGGCCTGATGTCCGGCACCTCGCTGGACGGCGTGGATGGCGTGCTCGCCGACTTCGACCCGTCCGGCTGCGGGCGCAGCGCCATCCGCGTGCTCGCGCACCGACAAGCCGGCTTCCCCGAGGAGCTTCGCGCCACGCTGCTGCGCCTGAACAGCCGCGGCGACGACGAGTTGCACCAGGCCGCGCTGGCCGCGAATGCGCTGGTGCGCGTCTACGCCGGTGTCGTCGACGCACTTCTGCGCCACTGTGGGGTAGGTTCGGCGCAGGTGCGCGCGATCGGTGCGCATGGGCAGACCGTGCGCCACCGCCCGCAGGAATTCGATGGCAGCGGCTACACGCTACAGCTGATGAACGGCGCACTGCTCGCCGAGCTGTCGGGCATCGACGTGATCTGCGACCTGCGCAGCCGCGACGTGGCCGCCGGCGGCCAGGGCGCGCCGCTGGTGCCAGCGCTGCACGCGGCGCTGTTCGCCGCGCCGGGCACGGACGTGGCGGTGCTCAACCTCGGCGGCATCGGCAACCTGACGCTGCTGCCGGCACAAGGAGCCGTGCGCGGTTTCGATTGCGGGCCGGGCAATGCACTGCTCGACCTGTGGTGCCAGCGGCACCAGGGCCAGGCCTACGATGACGGCGGGCGCTGGGCAGCTTCCGGTCAAGTGAATAGCCGTTTACTCCAGATTTTTCTGTCCGAGCCCTTCCTGCAGCGCGAACCGCCCAAGAGTACGGGCCGCGATCTGTTCAATGCCGCCTGGTTGAACCAGGCCTTGCTGCAGCAAACGAGCATTGCACCGGCCGATGTGCAGGCGACCCTGGCCGAATTCAGCGCGCGCGCGGCAGCCCAGGCCTTGCAGCAACGGGCGCCACAGACCCAGCGTCTGCTGGTGTGCGGCGGCGGCGCGTTCAACATCGACCTGATGCAACGGCTGGTGGCGCTGCTGCCAAGCATTTCGGTGCAGAGCACCGATGCGGCCGGCGTGCCACCGCTGCAGGTCGAGGCGCTGGCCTTCGCCTGGCTGGCGCAAGCCTTCGTGGCGCGCCAACCCGGCAATCTTGCGGCGGTGACCGGCGCGCGCGGTCCGCGTGTGCTGGGTGCGCTCTACCCTGCCGCCTGACGCAGAAACGACAAGGGCTGCCGAGGCAGCCCTTGCGCGGACGGAGACCGACTCAGGCCGAGAAACTCGAGCCGCAGCCGCAAGTGGTGGTGGCGTTCGGATTCTTGATCACGAACTGCGCGCCTTGCAGGTCTTCCTTGTAGTCGATCTCGGCGCCGCCCAGGTACTGCAGGCTCATGGCGTCGATGAGCAGCGTGACGCCGTTCTTCGTCATCTGCGTGTCATCGTCGTTGATGACCTCGTCGAAGGTGAAGCCGTACTGGAAGCCGGAGCAGCCGCCGCCCTGCACGAACACGCGCAGCTTCAGGTCGGGATTGCCTTCTTCGGCGACCAGGTCGCGCACCTTCTCGGCGGCGCTGTCGGTGAAGATCAACGGCGGCGGCATCTCGTCGCTGGGGGCCTGGACGGGTTCGGCAACGGCATTCATGGCATTTCCTCGCTAAGGCGAACGGTGCAATGATCGCACGCGCCGCCTAGTCCTTGCCTCGGTGCGGGCTTTGGCGCCGGTGCAGGCGCCAAAAGCCGGGCGATCAGCGCTTGCTGAATTGCTTGCGACGGCGTGCGCCGTGCAGGCCAACCTTCTTGCGCTCGACCTCGCGCGCGTCGCGCGTGACGAAGCCGGCCTTGCTCAGGTCGGGCTTGAGCGCCGCGTCGTAGTCGATCAACGCGCGCGTGATGCCGTGGCGCACCGCGCCGGCCTGACCGGACTCGCCGCCGCCGTGCACGTTGACCTTGATGTCGAAGGCCGCTTCGTTTGCCGTCAGCAGCAGCGGCTGGCGTGCGATCATGATCGAGGTCTGGCGACCGAAGTATTGGTCGATCGCCTTGCCGTTGATGGTGATCTGGCCGTTGCCCTTCTTCATGAACACCCGCGCGACCGAGGATTTGCGGCGGCCGGTGCCGTAGTTCCAGTTACCGATCATCGCGACTGTCCTTGGATTTCGAGCGCCTTGGGTTGCTGGGCGGCGTGCGGATGCGTGGCACCGGCATACACCTTGAGCTTCTTGATCATCGCGTAGCCGAGCGGGCCCTTGGGCAGCATGCCCTTGACGGCCTTCTCGATGGCGCGGCCCGGATGGCGCGCCTGCATGTCCTTGAAGGACGTGGCATAGATGCCGCCGGGGTAGCCCGAATGCCGGTAGTACATCTTGTCGCTGGCCTTGTTGCCGGTGACGCGGATCTTGTCGGCGTTGACGATGACGATGAAATCGCCGGTATCGACGTGAGGCGTGTAGATGGCCTTGTGCTTGCCGCGCAAACGGAGTGCCACTTCGCTGGCAACACGTCCGAGCACCTTGTCGGTGGCGTCAATCACGTACCACTCGTGCTTCACTTCGGCCGGCTTGGCGCTGAAGGTCTTCATGAGGGACTCGCTGGAAGATATCGGCACGCCACTTCGGGGCGGCGCGCCTGCCACGGCTGTTTGGAAAGCTCCGGCCGCCTTCGGCGCCGCTTGTTCGGGCGGCCTCTCGGGTCAGTCCGGTCTTGCGCAAAGGCCTTAAGGCCCCACGCCCTCCACCCCGCCGTCAACGGGAAAGCCTAACAGTATACATCGGCAAGGCACAGCGTCCGAAGCTCGGATGTGCACCGCACGCAACGGCTGGAGAGGCTTCCCTAGGCGCTTTGGGTAATATAAGGGTAACTACTGATTTGCGGAGCTTTCATGGACCCTCTTTTCGACCGGGACGCGCGCGCCAGCGAAGCCGAGGCGCAACGCCAGCACGCGGCGACGCCCCAGTCCCCGAAGCCGGGCCTCGGCTTTCGCTGGATCCCGATCCGCTCGCTGGCGCCGCGGCACCGGCCGCGCATCCTGGCGCACCTGCTGGCGCTGAACGAGCGCGATCGTTACCTGCGCTTCGGCTATGCGGCCAGCGACGTGCAGATCGAGCGCTACGTGGAGCAGCTGGATTTCAATCGCGACGAGATCTTCGGCATCTTCAACCGCCGCCTCGAACTGGTGGCCATGGCCCACCTCGCCTACATGGACGCGGCCGTGTCGCCACGCCCGGCGGCGGAATTCGGCGTCTCGGTGGCCAAGGGCTCGCGTGGGCGCGGTTACGGCGACCGCCTCTTCGACCATGCGGCGCTGCACGCGCGCAACCGTGGCATCGACAGCCTGCTGGTGCATGCCCTGTCCGAGAACACGGCGATGCTGCGCATTGCGCGAAACGCCGGCGCGCGCATCGAGCGCGAAGGCCCGGAGTCGCAGGCCTGGGTGAAGCTGGCGCCGGAGAACCTGGTGTCGCACGTGGAAGCGCTGGTCGAGGACACCGCAGCCGACCTCGACTACCGCCTGAAGCGCCAGGCGCAGCGCGTCGATGAATTACTGTCGGTCCTGACCAAGAGCTGAACGCCGCGGCAACATGTAATCGGCCCTGGGGTTTCACCTCCCCCGCCTGGGGGCCGGCACCTGCAATTGCGGGGGCCTTCAGACGTGGCGCGGCTGTAGCATCGCCAGCGCAGTCATCGCCTATCGCCCTGGTCGGGGCAGCGGTGCATCCGCGCTCCCTCCAAGGACATGTCGCAGCTACTTCCATGGATCATCGCTCTGGCCGCGCTCGCGCTGTGCGTCGGGCTGCTGGCGTGGTGGTGGGTGCGCGCACGCACGCAGCGGCCGGTGCCGCTGCCCACGGAATGGACGCTGACCGCACGCCCGGTGTTCAGCACCGACGAGCGCCGCGTCTATAGGCAGCTGCGCGAGGCGCTGCCGCACCACATCGTGCTGTCGAAGCTGCCGCTGGTGCGCTTCTCGCAACCCACCGATCCGGAACAGGTGCGCTACTGGTACGAGTTGCTGGGCGCGATCCACGTGACCTTCGCCATCTGCAGCGCCAACGGGCGCGTGCTGGCCGCCATCGATCTGGACACCGACCGCGGCAATTCGCGGCGCGTGCTGCAGATCAAGCAGTCGGTGCTGGCGGCCTGCCGTGTGCGCTACCTGCGCTGCCCGGTAGATCACCTGCCGTCGATCCCTGAGCTGCAGCTGCTGGTGCCGCAGAGCACGGCTTCTGCGCGCGGGCCGCAGCCGGCGCCAAGCGTGGACAGCGCGCGCGATTCGCTCGCCGGCACGATGGCCTCGCGGCGCCGCGAGCGCTCGGCGCTGTGGCAGGACTCGAGCTTCTTCCAGGACTCCTTCTTCGGCGCGGAAAGCCGATCCGACAGCGGCCCGGCCAGCGAGTTCGGCACCATCGGCAGCATCTTGCGTACGGGCATCACGATGCGCGACGTGAGCACACCGCCACCGGGCGACGATGCACCCGACGACGATGCTGCGCGCCCGCCGCCGCACGGCCATCACTGACGGCGCAACGGCGCGTACGCGTAGCATGCCTGCATGCCCCACGCCCCCGCCGATGCACCGCACAGCTATGCCGACCTGACGCCGACCCAGGTGCTGGACGCGCTGGACGCGATCGGCTTTCGCGGCGACGGCCGCATCCTGCAGCTCAATTCCTACGAGAACCGCGTCTTCCAGGTCATGCTGGAGGACGGCGGCGCGGTCGTCGCCAAGTTCTACCGGCGTGCGCGCTGGAGCGATGCGCAGATCGTCGAGGAGCACGGCTTCGCGCTCGAACTGGCCGCTGCCGAGGTGCCAGTGGTCGCGCCCTGCCTCATCGACGAAGCGGCGCCCGACGTGCGCCTGCTGCCCGAAGCCGGGCCGGCGACGCTGGCGCTGCGCCCCGGCCCCAGCGGCCTGCACCGTTACGCGGCGTCGCTGCGCTGCGCCGGACGCTCGCCCGAGTTGGAGGACGAAGCGGTGCTGGTGCGGCTGGGCGGCTTCATCGGCCGGCTGCACGCGGTGGGCGCGCGCCGCCCCTTCGTGCATCGGCGCACGCTGGACGCGCCTCGCGATGCGCGCGAGGCGGTGGCGCAGCTGTTCGAGGGTGGCTTCGTCAGCGATAACCAGCAAGAGCCCTGGGCCGAGGCCTGTTCGCGCGCCATCGATTGCATCGATGCCGCCTTCGGCGCGCACCCGCCGAAGTCGATCCGCCTGCACGGCGATTGCCATCCGGGCAACCTGCTGTGGCGCGATGCCGGCGCGCACGTGGTCGACCTGGACGATGCCTGCATGGGCCCGGCCGTGCAGGACCTGTGGATGCTGTTGTCGGGCGAGCCCGAGGCGATGGCGCGGCAGCTGCAGTTGCTGCTGCAGGGCTATGCGCCGTTCATGGACTTCGACCGGGCCGAGCTGGCGCTGATCGAACCGCTGCGGCTGCTGCGCATGATCCGCCACAACGCCTGGGTGGCGCAGCGCTGGCAGGACCCGGCCTTCCCTGCCGCGTTCCCGGACTTCGGCAGCTCCGGCTACTGGGGCCAGCAGGCGCTGCAGCTGCGCGAGCAACTGCGCGCGGCCGCCGAGACGCCCAGCCTGGCCACGCTGCTTTGAGCCGCGCACGGCCGCTCCGAAGCGGCTCGCGCCCCCTTGGGGTCCAATGGACCCTCAGGCCGCCAGCAATCGATTGACGCGCTGCACATAGGCGGCCGGGTCCTCGAGCTGGCCGCCTTCGGCGAGCAGCGCCTGGTCGAAGATGATCTGCGCCAGGTCGTCGAAGCGCTCGTCGCTTTCCAGACGCTTGACCAGCGCGTGTGTCGCGTTCACCTCCAGCGTCGGCAGCGACTTCGGCGCATCCTGGCCGGCCTGCTTGAGCAGCCGCGCCAGGTGGCCGCTCATGTCGCCCTCGTCGACGACGATGCAGGCCGGTGATTCGACCAGACGCGTCGTCACGCGCACGTCCTTGGCACGGTCCTTCAGCGCGGTCTTCAGCCGTTCCAGCACCGGCTTGAACTCTTCGGCGGCCTCTTCCGCTTTCTTCTTCTCTTCTTCGTCCTGCAGCTTGCCCAGGTCCACCGCGCCCTTGGCAACGCTTTGCAGCATCTTGCCCTCGAACTCGTACAGGTGGCTGAGCATCCATTCGTCCACGCGGTCCACCAGCAGCAGCACCTCGATGCCCTTCTTGCGGAAGATCTCCAGCTGCGGGCTGCTCTTGGCCATGGCCAGGTTGTCGGCGGTGATGTAGTAGATCGCCTCCTGGCCTTCCTTCATGCGCTTGACGTAGTCCGTGAAGGACACGCCGGCATCGGAGTGCGTGCTGGCAAAGCGCAGCAGCTTGGCCAGCCGTTCCTGGTTGGCATGGTCCTCGCCGATGCCCTCCTTCAGCACCGCGCCGAAGTCCTTCCAGAAGGCCGCGTACTTGTCGCGCTCGGCCGCGTCCTCGCTGTCGGCCAGCGATTCGAGCATGCCCAGCACACGCTTGGTCGAGCCCTCGCGGATGGCCTTGACGTCGCGGCTTTCCTGCAGCAGCTCGCGGCTCACGTTCAGCGGCAGGTCGGCCGAGTCGATCACGCCCTTGACGAAGCGCAGGTACACCGGCATCAGCGCCTCGGCGTCGTCCATGATGAACACGCGCTTGACGTACAGCTTGACGCCGCCGCGCTTGTCGCGGTTCCACAGGTCGAAGGGCGCCTTGCTCGGGATGTACAGCAACTGCGTGTACTCGGTGCGGCCTTCGACGCGGTTGTGCGTGTAGGCCAGCGGCGCGGACGGGTCGTAGCTGATCTGCTTGTAGAACTCCTGGTACTCGGCGTCGGTGATGTCGCTCTTGGCGCGCGTCCACAGCGCCGCAGCCTTGTTCACCGTCTCCCATTCGTCCTTCAGTACCTGTTCCTTCTTCTCCTCGTCCCAGCTTTCCTTCTTCATCAGGATGGGCAGCGAGATGTGGTCGGAGTACTTGCCGACGATGGACTTCAGCCGCCAGGTGGACAGGAATTCCTCTTCGCCTTCACGCAGGTGCAGGATGACATCGGTGCCGCGCTCGGGCTTGTCGATGGCCTCGACCTCGAATTCGCCCGCGCCCTCGCTGCTCCAGCGCACGCCTTCCACAACTGAAGCGCCGGCGCGGCGCGACAGCACGGTGATGCGGTCGGCGACGATGAAGCCCGAATAGAAACCCACGCCGAACTGGCCGATCAGGTTGGCATCCTTCTTCTTCTCGCCTTCGAGCCGCGCCAGGAATTCGCGCGTGCCGCTCTTGGCGATGGTGCCCAGGTGCGCGACCGCTTCCTCGGCGCTCATGCCGATGCCGTTGTCGCGGATGGTCAGCGTCTTGGCGTCCTTGTCGAAGAACACCCGGATCTCCAGGGCGGGCGCTTCCTCCCACAGCGCGCCGTTGTCCAGCGCCTCGAAGCGCAGCTTGTCGCAGGCGTCCGAGGCGTTGGACACCAGCTCGCGCAGGAAGATCTCCTTGTTCGAGTACAGCGAATGGGTGACGAGGTGCAGGATCTGCTGGACCTCGGCCTGGAATGAAAGAGTCTGTTTGCTCATCGGGGTATTTCTATGGATGGTGCAGCGGGCGGGAGCCGCCCAGCATATGGGGTAAGCTTCGCGCCCTTTCAAGGGTCAGGCGCAGCCGCTTGTCGCGGTGCAGCAGGAACTTGCAGGCCGCGCAGCCGTCCGACGAAACCCGGGCGTCGCCGCATGGCGACATGCGTTTGACCAGACCCCAGGCGATCGCAGCACGCTGCGCGCCGCAAGAGTAAGGGCATCGCCGCAATGACGACGACCGGTACGACAGGCATTCTGCCCCAGGCGCCTGCATTCAACTGGCCCGACCTGCATCAGCTCGACCCGGTGCTGGGCCTGGCCGCGGTCATGCTGATCGCGGTGGTCGCGGCCAGCATCCTGCACCGGGTGCTGAAACTGCCGCGGCTGACGGGCTACATGCTGGTGGGCGCGCTGGCCAGCCCGCTGGGCCTGGGCCTGCTGCGCCCGGACGACCTCGACACCTGGAAGCCGATCATCGATCTGGCGATTGCCGCGCTGGTCTTCGAACTGGGCAGCCGGCTGCGCCCGCGCTGGCTGATCGACAACCCCTGGCTGGCCGCCAGCTGCGTGCTCGAAGGCCTGTGCGCCGCGCTGGCTGTCGGCGCGGTGCTGGTGGCGCTGGGGGCGCCGCTGCTGTCGGCGGTGCTGGCTGCGACGGTGGCCGCGTCGACCTCGCCGATCATCGTCATGGCTGCGGTGCACGAGCTGCGGCCGCGCGGCCAGGTCGGCGAACGGCTGCTGATGATGTGTGCCATCAACAGCCTGCTGGCGATGCTGGTGCTCAAGCTGTGGCCGCTGCTGGCCATGGCCGGCCAGGTGTCGCTGGCCACCGACGCGGTGACCTGGGCGACGAGCGCCTTGTTCGTGATCTGCGGCTCCTTCCTGCTCGGCCTGCTCGGCGGCTGGATCCTCGACCGCGCCACGCGCCTGAGCGACCAGCGCTCGAGCACGCCGGTGCTGCAGATCGCGCTCGTCATGGTGGGCTCCACGCTGGCCTCCACCTGGGGCCTGTCGCCGCTGCTGACGCTGCTGGTGGCCGGCATGACGGCGCGCGCGCTGATGGGCCACCGCCTGACGGTCGAGCCCTACCTGGGCAGCGCCGGCGCGGCGCTGACGGTGCTGCTGTTCATCAGCCTGGGCGTGCTCTTCACGCTCGAAGGCGTGAAGCTGGTGTGGCCTTGGGTGGTTGCGCTGATCGCCGCCCGCCTGGTCGGCAAGGGGGTGGGCGTGGCGCTGCTGGCGCGACCCAGCGGACTGGGCTGGCGCCAGGCGGCGGGCCTGACCTTGGCGCTGCAGCCGATGGGCAGCCTGGCGGTGCTGCTGGTGGCCGACAACTTCCGCTGGACCGAGCAGCTGCCCGGCTTCGACCTGGGCGTGATGCAGGCGCTGCTGGTGGCCGCCGCACTGATGCAACTGACCGGCCCGCTGTGGCTGAACCTGGCGCTGCGGCGCGTGGCCGGCGAATGCCAGGAGGAGACCGGCCATGCCGCTTGAGAGCTTCACCGTGTCCGAACCGCTGACGATGGGCGTCGAGCTCGAGCTGCAGCTGCTGGACACCCTCGAATTCGACCTGGCGCCGCGCGCGCAGGACCTGCTGCGCGCGCTCGACAAGCACCCCGGCGCCTGGGATGTCAAGCCCGAGATCACGCGCAGCATGATCGAGATCGGCACCTCGATCCAGCGCGAGCATGCCTCGCTGCTGGCCGAGCTGCACGACCTGTGCCGGCAACTGTCGCGCGGCGCGCGCAAGCTCAACATCGGCATCGGCGGCGGCGGCACGCACCCGTTCCAGCACTGGAGCGAGCAGCAGATCTACCCCACCGAGCGCTTCCACTACATCAGCGAGCTCTACGGCTACCTGGCCAAGCAGTTCACGGTGTTCGGCCAGCATGTGCACATCGGCGTGCCGCATGGCGACGAGGCGCTGTGGCTGCTGCATGCGCTGTCGCGCTACGTACCGCACTTCATCGCGCTGAGCGCCTCGTCGCCCTTCGTGCAGGGCGTGGACACGGGCTTTCATTCGGCGCGGCTGAATTCGGTGTTCGCCTTCCCGCTGTCGGGGCGCGCGCCCTTCGTGCTCGGCTGGGACGAGTTCGGCCAGTACTTCGAGAAGATGACCAGCACCGGTGTCGTGCAGTCGATGAAGGACTTCTACTGGGACATCCGGCCCAAGCCCGAGTTCGGCACCATCGAACTGCGCGTGTGCGACACGCCGCTGACGGTGGACAAGGCCGCGGCGCTGGCCTGCTACCTGCAGAGCCTGTGCCGCTACCTGCGCGAGGAAAGGCCTTTCGAGCCGGCCGAGGACGACTATCTGGTCTACACCTACAACCGCTTCCAGGCCTGCCGCTTCGGCCTGGACGGCGAGATCGTCGACCCCAAGACCAAGCAGCGGCAGAAGCTGCGCGACGACATCATCCGCACGCTGGCGCGCGTGGCCGAGCATGCACTGGACCTGCGCTCGCTGGAAGCCAACAACCAGATCCGCGATTCGCTGTTCGACGGCAACGACGCCACCTGGCTGCGCGCGCTGCGCCAGGGCGGCGCGCCGATGCCGGCGGTGGTGGAAGCGGCCAGCGCGCGCTGGATGATGAAGTAGCGCGCGGCGCGGCCGAACGGCTTCACTGCAGCTTCTCCAGGATGTCCAGCACGGCCCCCAGGGCGAATCCCACCGCACCCGCGGTGGCGCCGTTGCCCAACGGTGAGCGCATCGCGCGTGTCAGCGAATCAGACAAGCATGAAGTCCCCATAGGTCAACGCAAGATTGGCGCCAAGCAGTGCGAACTGCACCGATCCGCCGGCGCCGCTGCCATCGGTGTCGTAGAACAGCTTACCGGTATCGGTCTCGTAGACGATGTAGTCGTTGCTGTCTTGTGCGACACCCGTGCTATTCGCCTTGAAGTAGGCCGAGTTGATCGTACCCGTCGTACTGGTCCCGAACTTGGTGAAGATCGAGTTCTCGAGCTCGATCGTGTCCTGGGTCGGATCGAAGTCCTTGATCTGATCCACGTTGATCGTGGTCGAAGTCGACAACGCGGTGTCGAAGCGGAAGATGTCATTCCCAGAACCGCCCCAAAGGATGTCGTTGCCGGCACCCCCTCGGAGCAGGTCGTTGTTGGCATCGCCGTACAAAGTGTCGGCACCACCGGCGCCGACCAGGACATCGTTGCCATTCGCCCCCTTCAGCACGTTCGCCGCCGCGTTGCCGGTCAGGCTGTTGGCCAGCGCATTGCCCGTGCCGTTGATCGCGGCCGTTCCGGTGAGCGTCAGGTTCTCGACGAAGGAGACACCCGTGTACGCGGCAAGGCTGAACGTGATCGAGCTGTTGATCTTGTCGGTGCCGCCGGCATTGGTCGTGCCGGTGGTCGTGGTCGTCTCGTAGACCTTGTCGCCGGTGTTGTCGACGGCGTAGGTGTCGTTGCCTGCGCCCCCGAGCATGGTGTCGGCGCCCGCGCCACCGTTGAGCGTGTCGTTGCCTGCGCCGCCGCTC
>CAYUPF010000011.1:0-37798 GCA_964446545.1 uncultured Rubrivivax sp. | reverse complement strand
AGCGCATCCTGATCATCCAGGGCCACCCCGACCCGAAAGGCGGCCACCTGTGCCACGCCCTCGCCCAGGCCTATGCCGACGGCGCGGCCGAAGCCGGCCACAAACTGCGCCGCGTCGAGGTGGCGCAGCTGGACTTTCCGCTGCTGCGCAGTGCCGACGCCTGGGAACACGGCCCACTGCCGCCGATGCTGAAGCCGGCGCAGGACGACATCGAGTGGGCGCAGCACCTGGTGGTGTTCTTCCCGTTGTGGCTGGGCGACATGCCGGCGCTGCTGAGGGGCTTTCTGGAGCAGGTGGCACGGCCGGGCTTTGCCTTCAAGCGCAGCCGCGACGGCAACAGCTTCGGCAAGAAGGGCCTCACCGGGCGCTCGGCGCGTTTGGTCGTGACCATGGGCATGCCGGCCCTGCTCTACCGCTACTACTTCCGCGCCCACGCGGTGCGCGCGCTGGAGCGCAACGTGCTGGGCTTCGTCGGCATCGCGCCGGTGCACGAGACGCTGATCGGCCTGGTCGAAGGCATCGGCGCGGAGGAGCGCGCGCGCTGGCTGCACAAGCTGCGCGCGCTGGGCCGCAAGGCGAGCTGAATTCGTCGCCAAGGCGGAGGATGCGGCCGCAGAGCATCGGCCTGCGGCAAACCCTGGAATGGCGCAGCGTTCTCGTGGCCACCCTTCGCGGGTCCGCGCAGGCCGCTTCGCCCGTTGCCTCCGCGCCGCTGTGGTGGGCCGCGCCTTGCCCGAAGGCCATGCCGATACGGGCGCTATGCTCGCGCCATGGACCTGCAACTCAAAGGCAAGCGCGCACTGGTCACCGGCGGCAGCCGCGGCATCGGCAAGGCCATCGCGCGCGTGCTGGCCGAAGAAGGCGCCGACGTGGCGCTGCTCGCCCGCAACCCGCAAACGCTGGCCGCCGCCGCTGCCGAGATCGCCGCGCTCAGCGCTCGCCGCGTGGTCGGCGTGGCCGGCGACACCACCAGCGATGTGCAGACGCACGAGGCCATCGCGCAGGCGGTGCAGCAGCTGGGCGGCGCCATCGACATCCTGGTGAATGCCGCGGCCGAGCCGGCCGGCTTTGCCGGGCCGCCGAAGCTGCAGCAGATCAGCGGCGAGCATTTCCATGCCGAGATGGACACCAAGGTCATGGGCTACATCCGCTGCGCGCGCGAGGTGGTGGACGGCATGCGCGCCCAGGGCTGGGGGCGCATCGTCAACATCAGCGGCCTGGCGGCGCGCCAGAGCGGCAGCGCGGTGGGCAGCATGCGCAACATCGCGGTGGCGGCGCTGACCAAGAACATGGCCGACGAGCTGGGCCCGGCCGGCATCCAGGTGACCGTCGTGCACCCCGGGCTGACGCGCACCGAACGCACCGCGCCGCTGGTCGCGGCCCGGGCGCGCGAACAGGGCGTGGCCGAAGCGGCCATCGAGGCGCAGATGGCCGCCGGCAACTCGATCCAGCACCTGGTGACGGCCGACGAGGTGGCCTACGTCGTCGCCTTCCTGTGCTCGCCGAAGTCGCGCGCCATCAACGGCGATGCCATCGCCGCCGGTGGCGGCGCGCCGCGCAGCATCCATTACTGACCACCCCCTTACGCTGCACGCGCCCCTCTCAAAGGGGCGAGCCGGACGATGCAGTCCCTGCGGACTGTTCATCGCCAGCGGTGCCGGATCCGCGGCGGTCGCCCGGGCCTGCCGGTCATGCGCGTGGCCGCTTCCATGACCTCGCAAGTCATGGAAGCGGCGCGTTGGCTGGGCTATCGTGCCGCCATGCACAACGTCCAGCCCGTGGGCACACAATTGCGCGAATGGCGCCAGCGGCGGCGCCTGAGCCAGCTCGACCTGGCCAGCCATGCGGAGGTATCGACCCGGCATCTGAGCTACCTGGAAACCGGCCGCGCGCTGCCCAGCCGCGAGATGGTGCTGCGCCTGGCCGACCGGCTGGAGGTGCCGCTGCGCGAGCGCAACCGGCTGCTCACCGCCGCCGGCTATGCGCCGCTGTACCGCGAACACGCGCTGGCCGACCCCGAGATGCGCGCGCCGGCGCAGGCGGTGGACCTGGTGCTGAAGGCCCACGAGCCCTACCCCTCGCTGGCCGTGGACCGGCACTGGACGATGATCGCCTGCAACCGCATGGTGCCCTTGTTGCTGGCCGAGCTGCCGCCCGAGGTGCTGACCCCGCCGCTGAACGTGCTGCGGCTGAGCCTGCACCCACAAGGGCTGGCGCCGCGCATCGTCAACCTGCCGGCGTGGCGCGCCCACCTGCTGCACCGGCTGCAGTTGCAGGTGCGCTCCAGCGGCGACCCGGTGCTGGCCGCGCTGGCCGAAGAGCTGCGAGGCTACCCGGTGCCGGGCGGCGAGCGGCCCGACCCGGTGCCGACGGACAGCCACGTCTACGTGCCGCTGCAGCTGCGCACGGCGGCCGGCGTGCTGCACTTCATCAGCACCATCACCGTATTCGGCACGCCCACCGACATCACGCTGTCGGAGCTGGCGCTGGAGACCTTCTTTCCCGCCGACGAGCCCACCGCCGCCACGCTGCGCCAGCTGGCCGACACCCTGCGTTAGCATGCGCGCCGGATGCAGCCGAGATCGGCCGCAATGGCCGATGGAGCGATGAATGCAGGTGCTGTGCCTAGACATGGAAGGCGTGCTGGTCCCGGAGATCTGGATCGAGTTTTCCAAGCGCACCGGCATCGCCGAGTTCTCGCGCACCACGCGCGACGAGCCCGACTACGACAAGCTGATGCGCTTTCGGCTGGGCCTGCTCGACCAGCACAAGCTGCGCCTGCCCGACATCCAGCAGGTCATCGCCGGCATGGGCCCGCTGCCCGGCGCGCGCGAGTTCCTGGATGCGATGCGCGAGCGCTTCCAGGTCATCATCCTGTCCGACACCTTCTACGAATTTGCCGATCCGCTGATGCGCCAGCTGGGCCGGCCCACGCTGTTCTGCCACCGCCTGCGGGTGGATGGCGATGGCCGCGTGTGCGACTACCAGCTGCGCCAGCCGGACCAGAAGCGCGCCGCGGTCAACGCGCTGAAGAGCCTGAACTACCGCGTGATGGCGGCCGGCGATTCATACAACGACACCGGCATGCTGCTGGCCGCCGATGCCGGCTTCTTCATCCACGCGCCACCGGCGATCGCGGCGCAGTTTCCGCAGTTCGAATGCACGCACGACTACGCGCAGCTGTCGGCCGCAGTGGATCGGGCCGCCGCGCGGTTGGCCGACAGCTGCAGCGCCTAGGTCAAGCACTCCGAGTTGTCGTTCGAGCTCAAGCTGCCGATGGCCGACAGCAGCATCCTGGCCACGGCGCGCCAGTTCAATGCCGTGTTGTGGACGCAGGACGCCGATTTCGAGAATCTGCCCGGGGTGCGCTACGTCGGCAGAGTTCGGGCCGAGTGACAGCAACCATCCCCCGGCAAAGCCGGGGGATGGTTAGCTACGACGACCAGGGCGCGACGCGGCGCTCAACTCCTTGGCGCTGAGCACGTACTCGCGGTTGTCGACCAGGCGCTTCACGGCCAGGTCGATGAACGCACGCGCTCGCGCGGGTTGCGAAGTGCGGCTGCCGAAGTAGATGAAGTAGCTGTAGTTCTCGGCCACGTGCTCGACGAGCAGGGGCACGAGCTGCCCTGAACGGATGTAGGGCGCGGCCGTCACCCCGGCCAGTTGCCCCAGCACCTGCCCCGACAGCACGGCGTGGAGTTCGAGGATCTCGTCGTTGCTGCCGATCGCCGGCGCCACCAATTGCTCGATCACGTCGTCGCCGACCTTGAAGCGCCAAGGCACGACTCTTCCCGTGCCGGGGTTGCGGTACACGCTGCAGCGGTGCGACTGCAAGGCCGCGATGCTGCCGGGCGCCCCGTGCCTGGCCAGGTAGGCGGGGCTGCCGCAGGTGATCAGCTGCACCGCGAACAGGCGCCGCGCGATCACGCCTTCGTGCGCGGACGCGCCCAGCCGGAAGCCGACGTCCACCCGGTCCTCCACCCAGTTGCCGACGCGGTCCTCCAGCTGCACGTCGGGCTGGATGCCGGGATAGCGCGCGCAGAACTCTTCCAGCAACCGCCACAGGATCGGCTGGAAGGTCGAACGCGGCCCGACGATGCGCAGCGGCCCGGCAATCTCCTCGCGGGCGTGCTTCGCGCCGTGCAGCGCACGCTGAAGACCCAGCAGTGCCGGCTGCGCTTCTTCCAGGAACTGCCGGCCTTCGTCGGTGAGCGCCATCACCCGCGTCGTGCGGTGGAACAGCCGCACGTCCAGATGCTGTTCCAGCTGCGCCAGCGCCTGGCTGGCCGCCTGCGGGCTGATGTTCAACGCGGCCGCGGCCTTGCGCAGGCTGCCCAGCTCGGTGGCCTTCACGAAGATGGAAATGGAGCGCAGTTCGTTGATCGCCATGAAGCCTCCTTGCGCGTCGATTGTCTTCTTTGGCTTGTCAATCTATCAAGCAATAAGCATCTATCCATATGCCAATGGCTTTCTTACAGTGCCCTACCACCCCACCCGGAGACCTCGATGAAACCCGTCGCCGCTGCCGCTGTGCTCATGTCGATCTGGTCGCCCGTCATCGCGGCCGACGCCGACCTGCAGGTCTCCCGCGCCGGCACGCGCACGGTGAACGTGGCGCCGGCGCAGAACTTCAGCGGCAGCGTGAAGGTGGAGATGCTGCACACGCCCTCCGCGCCGCAGCGCGCGTCGGCAGGCTCGGTCACCTTCTCGGCCGGCGCGCGCACCGCGTGGCACAGCCATCCGCTGGGGCAGACCCTGGTCGTCACGGCCGGCGTCGGCCGTGTGCAGCGCTGGGGCGGGCCGGTGGAGGAGATTCGTACTGGCGATGTCGTGCGTATTGCACCGGGCGTGAAGCATTGGCACGGCGCCACCCCAACCAGCACCATGACGCACATCGCCGTCACCGAGGCACTGGACGGCAAGACCGCGGACTGGCTGGAACCGGTCAGCGATGCGCAATACGGCGTGCCGCAGGCCGCCGTCACGCCGGCCCAGCCGTCACGGGCCCAGCAACTGATGGGCGACGTGGCGCCGAAGCTGGCGCAGCTCACCGACGAGGTGCTGTTCGGCGATGTCTGGGCGCGACCAGGGCTGTCGCGGCGCGACCGCAGCCTGGTCACGGTGAGCGCGCTGATCGCGCTGAACCGGCCCGACCAGCTGCGCTCGCACATGGCGCTGGCGCGCGACAACGGCGTGTCGAAGGACGAGCTCGTCGAAGCGCTGACGCACTTGGCCTTCTATGCCGGCTGGCCCAGCGCCGTGACGGCGACCGGCGTGGCGCGCGAGGTGTTCGTAGCCAAGCCCTGACGCCATCGAGAACACCGCAGCAAAGGACGACTCCATGACCCGACTGAACGTCAACGGCCGCGAGGTGACGGTCGACGCCGACCCGGCCACGCCCATCCTCTGGGCCGTGCGCGAGACGCTCGGACTGACTGGCACCAAGTTCGGCTGCGGCGCCGCGCTGTGCGGTGCCTGCACCGTGCACCTGGACGGCCGGGCCATCCGCTCGTGCGTGACGCCGATGTCCGCGGCCGAAGGCGCGCGCATCACCACCATCGAAGCCGTGACCGGCGGCGACGACCGCATCGGCCGCGCGGTGCACGAGGCTTGGGTGAAGCACGACGTGGCCCAGTGCGGCTACTGCCAAAGCGGCCAGATCATGGTTGCGACGGCGTTCCTGCAGTCGCTCCCACCAAGCACGCAGCCGACCGCAGCAGAGATCGACACCGCAATGGCCGGCAACCTCTGCCGCTGCGGCACCTACGCGCGCATCCGCGCCGCCGTCGCCGACGCCGCGCGCGCCATCGGCTGAGGGGGACCGCATGCACATCGAACAATTCATCGGCGAACTGCCCGCGGCGCTGCGGCAGCTGGTCGAGCGGGACGCGCCGGTCGCGCCCATGCCGCGGCGCCGCTTCCTCAAGCTGGCGGGTGCCGGCGGCCTGGCGCTGGGCGCCTTCCCGCTCGTCGGCCGGGGCCAAGGCACGGCCACGCCCGCGCCGTTGAAGCCGACGCAGCAACCTTCGGCCTTCGTCGAGATCGCCCCGGACGGCATCATCACGGTGGTGGTCACCCGGCTCGAGTTCGGCCAGGGCGTGCAGACCGCGCTGCCGCTGATCCTGGCCGAGGAACTCGATGCCGACTGGTCGCAGGTACGCAGCGTTCTCGGCGACAGCGCGCCGGCCTACGTCGACCCGGCTTCCGGCCTGCACATCACCGGCGGCTCGGCCAGCATCCGCAACAGCTATCAGCAGTACCGCGAGCTCGGCGCCCGCGCCCGCGCGATGCTGGTCGCGGCCGCCGCGCAGCGCTGGGGCGTGGACGCCTCCCGACTGCGTACCGAAGCCGGCCGGGTGCTGGGCCTCGACGGTCGCAGCGCCGGCTACGGTGAACTGGCGACGGCCGCGATGGCGCTGCCGGTGCCCGAGACGATCGCGCTGAAGGACCCGAAGGACTTCCGCCTGATCGGCCGGCCGACGACGCGGCTGGACGCGCGGGCCAAGAGCAGCGGGCGGCAAGACTTCGGCATCGACGTGCAACTGCCTGGCCTGTTGACCGCGGTGATCGCGCGCCCGCCGGTCTTCGGCGCGAAGCTGCGCACGGTGGACGACGCTGCCGCGCTGGCGGTGCGCGGCGTGAAGGCGGTCTTTCGCATTGCGCTGGACCTCGGCGCCGAAGGCGTGGCCGTGGTCGCCGAGGGCTATTGGCCAGCCAAGCAAGGCCGCGACGCACTGAAGCTCGAATGGGACACCGGTGCGGTCGAGAAGGTCGACAGCGCGGCGCAACTGACGCAGTACCGCGAACTCGTCGCCCGCCCCGGGCCACGCCACTTCGACGCCGACATGGGCCCGCTGGCCGGCGCACCGCAGCAGATCGAGACCGAATTCGTGTTTCCCTACCTGGCGCATGCGGCGATGGAGCCGCTGAACTGCACGGTGCGCCTCTCGGACGCCGGCGCCGAGTTGTGGACCGGCTCGCAGATGCCCGGGCTCGATGCGACCACCGCCGCGCAGGTGCTGGGCCTGAAGCCCGAACGGGTGCGCATCCACGTGCAATCGTCCGGCGGCGGCTTCGGCCGGCGCGCGATGGGCAACCGCGACTACGTGGTCGACGCCTGCCGCATCGCGCAGGCCGCGCGCAAGGCCGCCGGTGCGGCTGCTGTGGAGCCGCGAGGACGACATGCGCGGCGGCTTCTACCGCCCGATGCACCTGCACCGCGCCCGCATCGGCTTCGACCAGCGCGGCCGCGTGCTGGCCTGGGACCACACCATCGTCGGCCAGTCGATCACCGCGGGCACGCTGTTCGGCCAATTCATGATCAAGGACGGCATCGACCGCACCGCGGTGGAGGGCATGCGCGAGCCCTACCCGCTGCCGATGCGGCTGACGGTGCACCACCCGACGCTGAACGTGCCGGTGCACTGGTGGCGCAGCGTGGGCAGCACGCACACCGCCTTCGTGATGGAGACGCTGATCGACGAGATCGCCCGCCGCACGCAGCAGGACCCGGTGGACTACCGGCTGCAGCTACTGGGCGACCAGCATCCGCGCCACCGCGCCACGCTGCAGTTGGCGGTCGACAAGAGCGGCTACCGCAGCAAGGCGCTGCCGCCCGGCCGCGCCTGGGGCGTGGCGATGCACGAGGCCTTCCGCTCCGTCGTCGCCTATGTCGTCGAGGCCTCCATCGAGGACGGCCGCCCGGTGCTGCACCGCGTGACGGCCGGCGTGCACTGCAACCTGGCGGTGAACCCGCGCACGGTGCAAGCGCAGGTGCAGGGCGCGGCCGTGATGGGCCTGTCGATGTGCCTGCCGGGCGCCGCGATCACTTTCAAGGACGGCGAAGTGCAACAGGGCAACTTCGGCGACTTCACGGTGGCGCGCATCACCGACATGCCCGAGTTCGACGTGCAGATCGTGCCCAGCGCCGATCCGCCGACCGGCATGGGCGAGCCCGGCTTGCCGCCGCTGGCGCCGGCCTTCGCCAACGCGGTCGCCCGGCTGACCGGCAAGGCGCAGCGGCAGCTGCCGTTCGTGCTGGAGCCGCGATAGCCGACAGGTGGCCAGGTGACAGCTTGAACAGGATCCGGCCCATGGCACGCCGTCAACACCAGACCCGTCGCGCAATGCTGATGGCGACGCTGTCGCTGGGAGCGACTCCGGCGCCGGCATCGGCCGCCGAGCGCAGCGCCGGCGCCGCGAAATCGCGCATCCTGGTGGCCTGCTTCTCGCGTAGCGGCAACACGCGTGTCGTCGCCGGATTGATCCGCCGGGCGCATGGCGCCGACGAATTCGAGATCCGTCCGGCGACGCCGTACCCGGAGGACTACCTGACCACGGTCGAGCAGGCGCGGCAGGAGCGCGACCAGGGCGTCGAACCCGCGTTGGCAGTCGAGGTGACCGGCATGGCTGCCTACGACATCGTCTTCCTCGGCTTTCCGATCTGGGGCGAAACGGCGCCGCCGGTCATCCGCAGCTTCCTGTCCGCGCACGACCTGGGCGGCAAGGCGCTCATCCCCTTCATCACCCACGGCGGCTACGGCCTGGGCAACAGCCTCGACGTGCTGACCCGCCATGCGCGCGGTGCGCGCGTGCAGCGCGCCTTCGTGATGCAGGCCGACCAGGAGCGGCAGACGATGGAGCGCGTGAACGGCTGGCTGCGCGACACGCTGCTGCAACGGGCGCAGGGCAGCACACCACGCAACTGAAGGACTTCGACATGAACCACGTCACCCTGCACAACGGCATCCGCATGCCCGTCGCCGGCTTCGGCGTCTTCCAGATCGCCGATGCCGCGCAATGCGAGCGCAGCGTCGTCGACGCCATCGACGCCGGCTACCGGCTCATCGACACGGCCGCGTCATACATGAACGAAGCGGCCGTCGGCCAGGGCCTGCGCCGCAGCGGCGTGGCCCGCGATGAACTCTTCGTCACCAGCAAGCTGTGGGTGGAGGACGCGGGCTACGAGCGCACCCGGCAGGCGATCGACAAGTCGCTACAGCGTCTGCAACTCGACTACCTCGACCTGTACCTGATCCATCAGCCCTTCGGCGACGTGCACGGTTCATGGCGCGCGATGGAGGCGGCCTACAAGGCAGGCAAGCTGCGCGCCATCGGCCTGAGCAACTTCCACCCGGACCGGCTGATGGACATCATGGCCTTCAACGAAGTGTGCCCGGCGGTCAATCAGATCGAGGTCAACCCCTTCCACCAGCAGGCCGAGAGCGTGGCCTTTATGCGCGACCACGGTGTGCAGACCGAGGCCTGGGCACCGTTCGCCGAAGGCCGCAACGATCTGTTCCACAACGAACTGCTGGCCGGGATCGGCCGCAAGCACGGCAAGACCATCGGGCAGGTGGTGCTGCGCTGGGTCGTCCAGCGCGGCATCGTGGCGCTGGCCAAGTCGGTGCGCAAGGAGCGCATGGCGGAGAACCTGGCGATCTTCGACTTCGAGCTGGACGAGGCGGAGATGGCGCGCATCGCCACGCTCGAGACGGGGGCGAGCAGCTTCTTCTCGCACCGCGACCCGGCGATGGTGAAGTGGATGAGCGAGCGGCGGCTCGACATCTGACGGCACGCCTGTCGCCCACGATCCGACGCCCCCTGACGCCCCTTCGCGGGCCATGCCACCGAGGAGTTTTGCCATGCTCGAATCCGACCTGAACACCCGATGCGGATCTTCCGCTCAGCCGCCTTCGCGCCGCCAGGTGCTGGCGAGCGCCGCAACCCTGGGTCTTGCCCCGTGGCTGTGGTCGGCCGCTGCCGGCCAGGCCGGGGCCGCCACCACCGCGTCGTCCTCGCCACGCCCCGCAGGCGCGAGGCGCAAGCTGGGCCCGCTCGAGGTCTTCCCCATCGGGCTGGGCTGCCAGTGGCACCCGGGCCGCAGCCCGCAGGCGGTGAACGACCTGTACGCGAGCAGCACCGACCGGCAAGCAGCCATCGCCCTCATCCGCCGTGCGGTCGCGCTGGACGTCACGCTGATCGACACCGCCGAGGCCTATGGTCCCTTCATGTCGGAGGACATCATCGGCGAGGCGCTGCAAGGCATCCGTGACCGTGTCGTGGTGTCCACCAAATTCGGCTTCGACATCGACCCGCAGACGGGCGTGCGGCGCGGTGGGCTGAACAGCCGGCCCGAGCACATCCGGCAGGTGGTCGAAGCCCAGCTGCGGCGATTGCGAACCGACCGCATCGACCTGCTCTATCAGCATCGCGTCGATCCGCAGGTGCCGATCGAGGATGTGGTTGGAACCCTGAAGGACCTGATTGCCCAGGGCAAGCTGCTTCACTACGGCTTGTCGGAACCCGGCCTGCAGACGGTGCGTCGCGCCCATGCCGTGCACCCGGTGGCGGTGATCCAGAACGAGTACTCGATGCTGTGGCGCGGGCCGCAGACGCAGGTCCTGCCGCTGTGCGAGGAGCTCGGCATCGGCTTCGTCCCCTGGAGCCCGTTGGGCATGGGTTTCCTCACGGGTACCGTCGCGGCCACGACCCGTTTCGCCGAGCGGGACTTCCGCGCGACGATCCCGCGCTTCGCGCCCGAGGCGTTGCCGGCCAACATGGCTCTGGTGCAGTTGGTCAAGGACTGGGCGCGTCGCAAGAGTGTCACGCCGGCTCAGCTCGCACTCGCCTGGCTGACGGCCCGCAAGCCCTGGATCGTGCCCATCCCCGGCACGACGAATGTGGCGCATCTGCAGGAGAACGTCGGCGCCGCGTCGATCGCCTTCAGCGCCGCGGAGCTGCAGGAACTCGACACCGCCTTGGCGGCGATCCCCATCCGCGGTGCGCGACTTTCGCCGACCGTCCTGGCGGCCACGGGTGTCGAGGCACCTGCGAAGCGGTGATGCGCCATGTCACCAGCTGATCGGCGAGGAGGCTGGCGGCGCGCCTGCGTCGCCGCATGCGTGGTGCTTCTTTCGGCGTGTACCGCCTTGCCGAGGCAATCCGACACACCGACCAGCGCCGCCATCCCGGTCTCGGAGGAGACGCGGCTGGGTCGCGTGGCGGCGGCGTCCACGCCACCACCGCCGAAGAGTGCATTCCGGCTGGTGCATTCGGGCACGCTGGCGCTGGATGCGCGGCTCGCGCTCATCCGGGCCGCCGAGCGTTCGCTGGACATCCAGTACTACGAGATTGCGGCGGACCCCACGGGCCGCGCGTTTCTCGGCGAGCTTCAAGCAGCGGCCGCGCGCGGCGTGCGCGTTCGCCTGCTGGTGGATGACCTCTACACCGGTGAGCAGCAGACGCCTTTGGCAGGCCTGGCTGCGTTCGACAAGGTCGAGGTGCGTGTCTTCAATCCGCTGCCGCTGCGCCATGGGTTTTGGGCGCAGCGGCTGCTGGCGTCTCTGGCGCAGATCGATCGACTGCAGATGCGCATGCACAACAAGCTGCTCATCGCCGATGGGGCGTTCGCTATTGCAGGCGGACGCAACATCGCCGACGAATACTATGGGCAGAGCGAGTCGAGTGCCTATTTCGACCTCGACGTGCTTCTGGCCGGGCCGGTGGTCGCCGAGTTCGCGGCGTTGTTCGACCTGTACTGGAACAGTGAGCGCGTGTGGCCGATCGGCGAGCTGAGCCGTACCGGCATCGATATCGCGCAGCGCCAGCGCGACTTCAAGGAGTTCGTCGGGGGCACAGCGCTGCCGGATGCGCCACGCATGCGCTCGGATTGGCTCGGCTACGGGCGACTGGGTGAAGAGATCGAGCGTGGACGCGTGCAGCTTCACGCGGGACAAGCCCGCGCCGTGGCCGACCTGCCGCAAAAGGCGGCCGAAGGCCCGTTCGTCGCTGCGGACCTCTGGGATGCGCCCGGCGAGATGCGCCGCGCATTCAATGGCGTGACGCGCGCCGCCGAACGCGAGATCGTGGTGGTCACGCCCTATGCGGTGCCGGGTGACGCCGGCGTGCAGCGCACACAGGTCAACAGGGCACGTGGCGTGCGAATCCGCTTTCTCACCAATTCACTGGCCTCGACCGACGAGCCGGCCGCTCACTCCGGCTATTGCCGCTACCGCAAGCGAATGCTCGAGTCCGGTGTGGAGCTCTACGAACTCGATCCCATGCCGTCCGAGCGGCTCGACATCGCGGAGATGCAGGGAAAGCCGACCCTGCGCATTCATGCCAAGGCAGCGATCGTCGATCGGCGGATCGTCTACCTCGGGTCGATGAATCTCGACCCACGCTCGCTTGCACTCAATACCGAGACCGGCGTCATCATCGAGAGCGCAGATTTCGCGGCCGATGTGCTGAGGGTGGTCGATGACCTGATCGCGTTTCAGGCGTGGCAGGTTTCCCTCGACGAGGCGGGCGAGTTGCAATGGTCCGCTGGGGATGCGACACCATCCCTCGACGCCGAGCCGAGGACCAGCCCGTGGGAGCGCCTGCGTCTGCTCATGTTTCTGGCGTTGGTGCCAGAAGACGTCTTGTGATGGGCAGCGACGGCTCGACATCCGACAGGCGACGCACCACCACAGGAGCTTCCATGCGACCGAAGCAGAACATGGCGACCCTCGCTCTCACCGTCGTCTGCGCGATGGCGCTGGCGGCATGCGTGAGCGGCCACCTTGCACCCCAGACCGAAAGCACGCCTCGGCCACCGCTGGTGATCCAGGACCAGGGCAGCTTCGCGGTCGGCGGCACGGTGGTGCGCAGCCCGGGCAGCTACGACCCGATGCGCCCCGGGCCGGAAGGGCAGACCCTGCATGGCGACCATGCGCGTGTCTTCTACCAGGTGCCAGAAAACCCGCGAAAGATTCCCCTTGTGATGTGGCATGGCTTCGGGCAGTTCGGCAAGACCTGGGAGACCACGGCAGACGGCCGCGAGGGCTTCCAGACGCTGTTCCTGCGCCGCCGCTATCCGGTCTACCTGATCGATCAGCCCCGCCGTGGTGGTGCCGGACGCAGCGCAGCGCCCGGCACCATCAGTGCCACCCCGGACGATCAGCGCTGGTTCAACATGTTTCGCCTGGGCCGCTGGCCGGAGTTCTTTGCGGGTGTGCAGTTCTCGCCCGACCCTGAAGCTCTGAACCAGTACTTCAGGCAGATGGTTCCCGATACGGGGCCGTTCGACGCCACCGTAGTGACCGACGCCGTCTCGGCACTCTTCGACCGGATCGGCCCCGGCGTGCTGGTCACGCATTCGCACAGCGGCGGACTGGGCTGGACCGTGGCGATGAAGAATGCGCGCGTCCGGGCGATCGTCTCCTACGAGCCGGGCAGCGGTTTCGTATTCCCCGAAGGCGAGGTGCCGCCACCGATGCCGAGCGCGACCGGAGCGCTGGAAGGGATCGCCGTTCCCATGTCGGAGTTTGCGAAGCTGACGCGCATCCCCATCGTCGTCTACTACGGCGACAACATTCCGAGCGAGCCTTCGAAGCACTTCGGCGAGGACAACTGGCGGGTGCGCCTGGCGATGGCCAGGCGGTGGACCGAGGCTCTAAATCGACACGGCGGCAACGCGACGCTGGTGCACTTGCCGGACCTCGGCATCCGCGGCAACACGCACTTCCCTTTCTCCGACCTGAACAACGTGCAGATCGCCGAGCTGATGTCGGCCTACCTGGCCAAGAACGGCCTGGACTAGCGTCGAGTTCACCGACGGGTGTTCTGCAACTCGTGCGATGCCGTGGGCGCGATTCCCTTCTTGTCGTGACACTCGGCATGGGCCACCGAATGGCTCTTGCTCAGGTCGTGCTTCAGCACCTTGCCGATGCTCGACGCCGGCAGCGCGTTGCGTGAGCGCTGGATCGACGCAGGCTGCGAACCCCGTTTGGAGCCGAACCGCTGCAGAACGGCGGCTCGGCAGTGTTCAGTCGTAGCCCTCGTGTACCTTGCCGCGGAACACCCAGTACACGCCGATGGTATAGACGGCGATCACCGGCAGCACCACCACGCCGCCATAGAAGAGGAAGCGCAGCGACACATCGGGTGCGGCGGCGCTGGCCACGGTGATCTGGTACGGCACCATGTACGGCCAGAACATCACGCCCAGCGTCAGGAAGGCGCACAGGAAGAACAGCACCATGAAGGCGAAGGGCAAGGCGTCGCGGCGCGCGCGCGCCGCCAGCACCACCGCCACCAGCGCCGCCAGGCCGAGCAGCGGAAACACCAGGCCCCAGGGCCGATCACGCAGGTGGTTCTGGGCGACCGCGCCGGTGTCGATGAGCAGCACGACGGCAAAGCACGCGGCGATGACGACAAAGACGATGGCCACCAGCCAGGGAATGCGCGCATAGGCCCAGTCGCGCAGCGCGCCATCGCTCTTCACGACCATCCAGCCGGCGCCCAGCAGCGCATAGCCGAACACCAGCCCGATGCCGGTCAGCACGGCGAAGGGGTGCAGCCAGTCGAAGGTGCCGCCGGCGAATTGGCCGTTGCTCACCGCAATGCCGCGCAGCATGGCGCCCACCGCTGCGCCCTGAACGAAGGCCACCACGATGGAGCCGAGCACGAAGCCCCGGTCCCACAGCCAGCGCAGCTTGCCGCTGCGGTGGCGGAACTCGAAGGCCACGCCGCGGAAGATCAGCCCGAACAGCAGCAGCAGCACCGGGATGTAGAACGCGCCGAGGAACACCGCGTAGACCACCGGGAAGGTGGCGAACAGGCCGGCGCCGACGATCACCAGCCAGGTCTCGTTGCCGTCCCAGAACGGCGCGATGGTGTTCATCATCTGCGCGCGTTGCGTTTCGTCACGCGCACTGCCAAAGAGGATGCCTACGCCCAGGTCGAAGCCGTCGAGGATGACGTAGACCATGATCGACAGCG
This sequence comes from uncultured Rubrivivax sp., assembly GCA_964446545.1. Classification (GTDB taxonomy): domain Bacteria; phylum Pseudomonadota; class Gammaproteobacteria; order Burkholderiales; family Burkholderiaceae_C; genus Rubrivivax. Next base: position 23,032 of record CAYUPF010000011.1, on the reverse strand, counting down.
CGATCGCAGCGGCCCAGAACAGCGCCAGTTCGCTGGCTTGGGGCGCATTCACAATCTCCTCTCCCCGCGGCTGCCGGTGGCGCTGGCCGCATCGTCGGCGAAGGCCATCGGCCGATTGCCGGTGGCGCCGCGGATCGTCTGGGCCTCGCCGCTCGGCCCTTCGCGCAGCAGCTTGTAGATGTACCAGGTGCCGAAGCTGATGAAGCCGAGGTAAACGACGACGTAGGCAATCAAGGAGAACAGCACGTCGCCGCCGGTCAGCGACGGCGTGACCGCGTCCTGGGTGCGCAGCAAGCCGTACACCACCCAGGGCTGGCGGCCGACTTCGGCGGTGTACCAGCCGGTGAGGATGGCGACGAAGCCGGTGGGAAAGGACAGGAAGGTGCCCCACAGGAACCAGCGTGTCGATTCCAGCCGGCCGCGCCAGCGCAGGAAATTGCCGAACCACGACACCGCCAGCATCACCAGCCCCATGCCGACCATGAGCCGGAAGGCAAGGAACGGGATGACCACCGGCGGGCGGTCCTCCTTCGCAAACGACTCCAGGCCGAGCTCGGCCGAGCTCCAGTTGCCGGACGCGATCATGCTGCCGAGCCGGGGCACGGTGATGGCGTACCGGTTGCGCTCGGCCGCCTCGTCGGGCCAGCCGATCAGCACCTCGCTGGCCGGCTGCTCGTTTTTCCAGCGCGCCTCGATCGCCGCGAACTTGGCCGGCTGGTGCTGCAGCACGTACAGCCCGGCCAGATGGCCGAAGAACAGCTGGATCGGAATCAGCAACGCCGCCAGGCCCAGGCCCCAGTGCAGCATCATGCGGCCCTCCGCATGGTGCACCTTGCGCAGCAGGTACCACGCGCCGGTGGCGGCCACACACATGCTGCTGGTCAGCAATGCCGCCAGCAGCATGTGCGGCCAGCGCACCATCTGCACCGGGCCGAACAGGATCTGCTGCCAGTCGGCGGGGATGATGCGGCCGTCGACGATGGTGTGGCCCAGCGGCACCTGCATCCAGCTGTTGTTGGCCAGGATCCAGAACGACGAGAGCATCGTGCCCAGCGCCACCATGCAGCAGGCGAAGAAGTACAAACGCGGCGACACGCGCTTGCGCCCGAGCATCATCACGCCGAAGAAGGTGGCTTCGAGCATGAAGGCGGTGAAGGCCTCGTAGCCGAGCAGCGGCCCCTGGATCGAACCGGTCTTTTCCGCCAGCACACCCCAGTTGGTGCCGATCTGGAAGGCCATGACGATGCCGGTGACCACGCCCATGCCGAAGGACACGGCGAAGATCTTCAGCCAGAAATCGAAGACGCGCCGGTACAGCGCATTGCCGGTGACCAGTCGCGCGCCTTCGATGGTCGCCAACCACGCCGCCACGCCGATCGTGAAGGCCGGAAAGATGATGTGAAAGCTGATGACGAAACCGAACTGGATTCGTGACAGGAAGACCGGGTCGAGATCCATGTAGCGACCTAGCAGCTAGGCGCCTTGCCGCCCAATCTCACAGGGCGTGGCCGAAATGTTTGGTTTGCCGTGCCAGTGTGGATGCGAGGATACGCGCTTCGGCAAGCCAGCCCCAGGCGACGGCTGCCCACGAGGAGCGGTCGCAATGCGCGATGAGGCGTCGCGTGCGCTCATCGCTCGCCGCCTCGTGTGCATCAGATGGCAGCGAGCAGGCCGGCCGCTCGGCGATGCCCCAGATGCAGCCTGGCTTGCAGGAGCGCTTCACCGCCCTGCACAGCGCGAGGTCGGCGCCGCCGCAAGTCATTCCAGCGGCGTGTGCCTCTTCTCGCGGCGCGCGTCGCAGAGCTGCTCGTACAGCGCCATGTATTGTTGCGCCGGGCCGTCCCACGACAGGCTCTCGCCCATGCCGCGCTGCACCAGCCGTGCCCACGGCGCGCGCTGCCGGTACAGTTCGAAGGCGCGGGTGATGGCCTCCTGCAGCGCCGCGGGCTGAGCGAGGTCGAAGACGAAGCCGTTGCCTGCGTCGGCGCCGGCATCGCGCACCGTGTCGGCCAGGCCGCCGACGCGGCGCACGATCGGCACCGTGCCGTAGCGCAGGCCGTACATCTGCGTCAGCCCGCAGGGCTCGAAACGCGACGGCACCAGGATCATGTCGGCCCCGGCGACGAGCCGGTGCGCGCCATTCTCGTCGTAGCCCAGCAGCACGCCCACGCGCCCCGGGTGCGCGTCGGCGGCCATGCGGAACGCAGCTTCCAGCGAAGCTTCGCCGGTGCCCTGCACCACCAGCTGGCCACCCATACGCATGATCTCGGGCAGCACCGACAGCACCAGATCCAGGCCCTTCTGCGAGCTCAGCCGCGAGACCACGCCGAGCAGCGGCGTGCCGGCTTCGGGCGCCAGAGCGAAGTGCTGCTGCAACGCCGCCTTGCACTGCGCCTTGCCCTGCATCTGCTGCGCGCTGTAGCGCTGCGCCAGCGCGGCGTCGGCGGCCGGGTCCCACACGCGCGTGTCGATGCCGTTGAGGATGCCCGATACGTCGGCGCCGCGGCCGCGGATCACGCCTTCCAGGCCGACGCCGAATTCCGGCGTGGCAATCTCGCGCGCATAGCTGGGGCTGACGGTGGTGACACGGTCGGCAAACTTCAGCCCGGCCTTCATGAACGACAGCTGGCCGTGGAATTCCAGCGCCGCCGGTGACATGTAGCGCGACGACAGCCCCAGCAGCGCCCAGTCGTCATGCGCAAACAGGCCCTGAAAGGCCAGGTTGTGCACGGTGAACACCGACGCGGCCTCGTCCGCGGGATGCGCGTGCAGGTAGGCGCAGCCCATCGCCGCATGCCAGTCGTGCGCATGCACCACCTCGGCGCGCCAGTCCGGGTCGAGCTCGCCCTGCGCCAGCTGCGCCGCCACCCAACCCAGCAGGCCGAAGCGCTGCAGGTTGTCGGCCCATTCGACGCCGTGGTGATCCTGGTAGGGCCCGCCGCCGCGGCGGTACAGGAAGGGCGCGTCGATGACGTAGGCCGGCACCTGCGTGTATGGCATCTGCGCGCGCAGCAGCGTCACGCGCGCGGCGCCGAAAACCGGCCCGATCTGGCACACGCGCCTGGCGTGCAGTACGGCATCGATGATGCCGGGCAGCCCGGGCAGCAGCAGGCGCAGGTCGGCGCCCTGGGCGCACAGCGCCTGCGGCAGCGCGCCCAGCACGTCGGCCAGGCCGCCGGTCTTGATCAGCGGATAGATCTCCGCGCCGACTTGCAGCACCCTCATCGCAGCGAATTCAGTAGCGAGTCCACATGGTGCCAGGCGGACGCCGCGGATCCGGCTCCGCCGATCGGCTGGCGTCGCCCCCTGGGGGGGAGCGCCGAAGGCGCTACGGGGGGGATCATTTCAAGGCGTCGAGCATCGCCGGCGTCACCAGCGTGATGCCGTTGGCGCTGCGGTAGAAGCGGCGCGCGTCCTCGGCCGGGTCCTCGCCGATGACGATGCCGTCGGGCAGCTCGCAGCCGCGGTCGACGACCACGCGGTTCAGGCGCACGCCGCGGCCCACCTGCACCAGCGGCAGCAGCACCGACCAGTTGACCGTCGAATACGAGTGCACGCGCACGCTGGAGAACAGCACCGAGCGGAAGACGCGGCCGGAGATGATGCAGCCGCCCGAGGTCAGCGACTCGATGGCCATGCCGCGCCGGTCGTCCTGGTTGTGCACGAACTTGGCCGGCGGCAGCTGCGGCTGGTAGGTCAGGATCGGCCACTGCGTGTCGTACATGTTCAGCAGCGGGTCGGTGGCGGTGAGGTCGATGTTCGCGTCCCAGTACGCGTCGATGGTGCCGACGTCGCGCCAGTACGGCTGCTGCCCCGGCTTGGTGCCCACGCAGCTCATCGCGAAGGGGTGTGCCACCGCATTGCCCTCGCGCACCGCGTGCGGGATGATGTCCTTGCCGAAATCGTGGCTGGAGTTCGGGTCGGACATGTCGCGCTTGAGCTCCTGGTACAGAAACTTGGCGTCGAAGATGTAGATGCCCATGCTGGCCAGCGAAACCTCGGGCTTGCCCGGCATGGCCGGCGGGTCCACCGGCTTCTCGACGAAATCGATGATCTGGCGCCGCTCGTCCACCGCCATCACGCCGAAGGCGCTGGCCTCGCTGCGCGGCACCTCGATGCAGCCTACCGTGCACGGCCGGCCCTGCGCCGCGTGGTCGGCCAGCATCAGCGCGTAGTTCATCTTGTAGACATGGTCGCCGGCCAGCACCACCACGTAGTCGGCGTCGTAGCCGTCGAGGATGTCCTGGTTCTGCGACACCGCGTCGGCCGTGCCGCGGTACCAGCTTTCTTCGTCCACCCGCTGCTGCGCCGGCAGCAGGTCGACGAACTCGTTCATCTCGGTTTTCATGAAGGCCCAGCCGCGCTGCAGGTGGCGCAGCAGGCTGTGGCTCTTGTACTGCGTGATCACGCCGATGCGGCGGATGCCGGAGTTCAGGCAGTTGGACAACGCGAAGTCGATGATGCGGAACTTGCCGCCGAAGTACACCGCCGGCTTCGCGCGGCTGTCGGTCAGGTTGTGCAGCCGGCTGCCGCGCCCGCCGGCCAGCACCAGCGCCACCGCGCGCTTGGGCAGGTCCAAGGTCTGCGCAAGGTAGTTGGAGTTCATCGGCCGTGCTTCCTGTTCCGCGGCGCCGGCACCGACCGACGCCGCCCTATTGTGTGACATGCGCAGCGCCCCGAACCGGGCGCGACCCCGAGCCCTGCGGCCAGCGGGTACGCGTCCTGCTTACACGAAGCGACGGCGCTAGCGGCGATACTTGCGACGACAGCGGCCTCCTCGCCTCGAGCCGGATCGACCATGAACATCGCGGACAAGAACCCCCTCGGCGCCGAACTGCAGCGCCAGCTGCTAGAACACGTCGGCGTGGCGCCGGCCGACGCCACGGCGGCCGACCTGATGGCCGGCATGGCGCAGCTGGCGCGCGAGCGGTTGTCGCAGCGCTGGGTGGCCACGCAGGCGGCGCAGCGCGGCAGCCGCCGCGTGTACTACCTGTCGATGGAATTCCTGATGGGGCGCACGCTGGGCAATGCGCTGGCCGCGCTCGAGCTGCAGGGGCCGGCCGCTTCGGCGCTGGCGCTGCAGGCGCAACGCCTGGAAGACATCGAACAACACGAGGCCGACGCCGCTTTAGGCAACGGCGGCCTGGGCCGGCTGGCGGCCTGCTTCCTGGATTCGATGGCCACGCTCGGCCTGCCCTCCTTCGGCTACGGCATCCGCTACGAGTACGGCATGTTCGCGCAGTCCATCGTCGACGGCCGCCAGGTCGAGCATCCGGATCCCTGGCTCGGCGACGGCTCGCCCTGGGAGTTTCCGCGCCGCGGCGTGCACTACCCGGTGCGCTTCGGCGGCCACGTCGATCGCAGCGGCGATCGGCCGCGCTGGGTGCCGGCCGCCGAGGTGAATGCCAAGGCCTACGACATGGTGGTGCCGGGCCACGGCACCACCAATGTCAGCACGCTGCGGCTGTGGCGCGCCACAGCGCCGGAGCACATCGACCTGCACGCCTTCAACAGCGGCGACTACGCGCGCGCTGCCGAGGTGAAGAACGAGTTCGAGAATATCTCCTGGGTGTTGTACCCGAACGACAGCACGCCGGCCGGGCGCGAGCTGCGCCTGCGCCAGGAGTACTTCTTCACCAGCGCGTCGATCCAGGACGTCGTCGGCCGCCACCTGGCCGAACACGGCCGCCTGCACACGCTGGCCGACCAGGTGGCGATCCACCTCAACGACACGCACCCGGCCATCGGCGTGGCCGAACTGATGCGCGTGCTGTGCGACGAACATGCCATGCCCTGGGCCGAGGCCTGGGCGCTGACGCAGCGCGTGTTCAGCTACACCAACCACACGCTGATGCCCGAGGCGCTGGAGACCTGGTCGGTGGCGCTGATGCACCACGTGCTGCCGCGGCACCTGGAGATCATCCTGCACATCAACCAGGAACTGCTCGACTTCGCCGCCACGCAGCGCCCCGGCGACGGCGAGTTCCTGCGCCGGCTGTCGCTGATCGACGAATCGGGCGAACGCCGTGTGCGCATGGCGCACCTCAGCATCGTCGGCAGCCACAAGGTCAACGGCGTGTCGGCGCTGCACTCGAAGCTGCTGGTCGAGACCATCTTCGCCGACTTCGCCGGCCTGTGGCCCGAGCGCTTCACCAACATGACCAACGGCGTCACGCCGCGGCGCTGGCTGGCCCACTCCAACCCCGCCCTGAGCCGGCTGATCGACCACCACATTGGCGATGCCTGGCGGCTCGACCTGGACCAGCTGGTGCACCTGCGGCCGCTGGCCGAGGACGCGGGCTTCCGCAGCGAGTTCCTGGCCGTGAAGCTGGCCAACAAGCAGCGGCTGGCGGCGCACATCGCCTCCGCCACCGGTGTCGAGGTCGATCCGCACAGCCTGTTCGACGTGCAGGTCAAGCGCATCCACGAATACAAGCGCCAACTGCTGAACCTGCTGCACGTAGTGACGCGCTACCACGCCATCCTGGCCGAGCCGCAGCGCGACTGGGTGCCGCGCACGGTGGTCTTCGCCGGCAAGGCGGCGTCCAGCTACCACATGGCCAAGCAGATCATCCGGCTGATCCACGACGTCGGCCAGGTCATCAACCACGACACGCGTGTGGCAGGCCGGCTGAAGCTGGTGTTCGTGCCCAACTACGGCGTGTCGGTGGCCGAAGTCATCATGCCCGGCGCCGACCTGTCGGAGCAGATCTCCACCGCCGGCACCGAGGCCTCGGGCACCGGCAACATGAAGCTGGCGCTGAACGGCGCGCTGACCATCGGCACCGACGACGGCGCCAACATCGAGATCCGCCAGTGCGTCGGCGACGACAACATCTTCATCTTCGGCCACAGCGCGCAGCAGGTGGCGGCGCTGCGCGAGGCCGGCTACCAGCCGATGTGCATCCACGATCGGAACCCCGCGCTGCGCGCGGTGCTGCAGGCCATCGGTGGCGGTGCCTTCTCGGCCGAGGAGCCGGCGCGCTACCGCGGCGTGGTCGACGCGCTGCTGTGGGGTGGTGACCACTACCAGCTGCTCGCCGACTACGACGCCTACGTGCAGGCGCAGGCGCGTGTCGATGCGCTGTTCCGCGACCCGCAGGCCTGGGCGCGCTCGGCGCTGCTCAACGTCTGCGGCATGGGCATGTTCTCGGCCGACCGCACGATCCGCGGATACGCGCACGAGATCTGGCAGATCGAACCGAAGAGCAGCCGCGCCTGAACATGCTCGCGCTGCAGGACATCCGGCAGCTGTGCCAGGGCCGGCATGCCGACCCCTTCGGTGTGCTGGGTCCGCACGCGCAGCCCGACGGCAGCGCCTGGCTGGCGGTGTTCCTGCCCGGTGCGGCGCAGGTCACGGCGGTGGCCGAAGGCGATGGCGCGCTGCTGGCCGAGCTGCAGTTGCGCGACGCTGCCGGTGTGTTCGAGGGCGCGCTGACCGGCAAGGCGGACTACCGGCTGCAGGTGCACTGGGCCGACGGCCACGCGAGCCTGCTCGACGACCCCTACCGCTTCGGCCCGGTGCTGGGCGAGATGGATGCCTGGCTGCTGGCCGAAGGCTCGCACCTGCGGCCCTTCGAGATCCTGGGTGCCACGCCGCGCACGCACGAAGGCGTGGCCGGCTGCAGCTTCGCGGTGTGGGCGCCGAACGCGATGCGCGTCAGCGTGGTCGGCGACTTCAACTTCTGGGACGGGCGCCGCCACCCGATGCGCCTGCGCCGCGAATGCGGCGTGTGGGAGATCTTCCTGCCCGGCGTGGCCGAGGGCGCGCGCTACAAGTTCGAGCTGCTGGCGCGCGACGGCCAACTGCTGCCGCAGAAGGTGGACCCCTACGCGCGCCAGGCCGAGTTGCGCCCGGCCAGCGCCAGCGTGGTGGCGCCGCTGCCGCCGCTGCAGCCGCCCTCGCCGCAGCGCCAGCGCGCCAATGCGCTGGACGCGCCGATCAGCATCTACGAGGTGCACCTGGGCTCGTGGCGGCGCAAGGTCGAGCAAGGCAACCGCTGGTTGAGCTGGGACGAACTGGCCGACGAGCTGGTGCCCTACGCCGCGTGGATGGGCTTCACGCACCTGGAACTGCTGCCGGTGACCGAGTACCCCTTCGACGGCTCCTGGGGCTACCAGACCTTGGGCCTGTACGCGCCGACCGCGCGCTTCGGCGAGCCGGCCGGCTTTGCGCGCTTCGTGCAGCGCGCGCATGCCGCCGGCCTGGGCGTGCTGCTCGACTGGGTGCCGGCGCATTTCCCCACCGACAACCATGGCCTGGCGCAGTTCGACGGCACGCCGCTGTACGAATACGCCGACCCGCGCGAAGGCTTCCACAACGACTGGAACACGCTGATCTACAACTTCGGCCGCACCGAGGTGCAGAACTTCCTGGTCGGCAGCGCGCTGTACTGGCTGGAGCGCTACGACGTCGACGGCCTGCGTGTCGACGCGGTGGCCTCGATGCTGTACCGCGACTACAGCCGCAAGCCCGGCGAATGGCTGCCCAACGCCTACGGCGGGCGCGAGAACCTGGAGGCCATCGCCTTCCTCAAGCGCGCCAACGAAGTCGTCGGCGTGCAGCGGCCGCAGGCCATCACGCTGGCCGAGGAATCGACCGCCTTCCCGGCGGTGTCGCGCCCGCCCTATGCCGGTGGGCTGGGCTTCCACTACAAGTGGAACATGGGCTGGATGCACGACACGCTGCAGTACATGTCGCGCGAGCCGGCGCACCGCAAGTACCACCACGGCGAGATGAGCTTCGGCCTGATGTACGCCTTCAACGAGAACTTCGTGCTGCCGCTGTCGCACGACGAGGTGGTGCACGGCAAGGGCTCGATGCTGAACAAGATGCCCGGCGACCGCTGGCAGAAGTTCGCCAACCTGCGCGCCTATTACGGCTTCATGTTCGGCCACCCCGGCAAGAAACTGCTGTTCATGGGCAACGAGTTCGCACAGGAACGCGAGTGGGACCACGACAGCAGCCTCGACTGGCACCTCAACGGCGATGCGCTGCACGCCGGCATGCAGGCGCTGGTGCGCGATCTGAACCATCTGCATCGCGACTGCGGCTCGCTGCACCAGCGCGACTTCACGGCCGACGGCTTCGAGTGGGTGTCGCACGGCGATGCCGCGCACAGCGTGCTCAGTTTCGTGCGCCGCAGCCTCGGCGCCACCACGCTGATGCTGGTGGTGTGCAACTTCACGCCGGTGGTGCGCCACGGCTGGCGGATCGGCGTGCCGCGCGCCGGGCGCTGGCGCGAGCGACTAAACACCGATTCCGCCTACTACGGCGGCAGCAACATCGGCACGCCGCTGGGCGGGGCCGACAGCCAGCCGGTGGGTTGCGACGGGCGCGCCGATTCGATCCTCATCGAGCTGCCGCCGCTGGCCACCGTGATGTTCGAATGGGCGCCGTGAGCGCCGCGCTGACGGCGGGCAAGCCCTGGCCGCTGGGCGCGACGGTCGATGCGCAGGGCGTGAACTTCGCCGTCTTCTCGGCGCATGCGACAGCCCTCGAGCTGTGTCTGTACAGCGATGACGGCAGCAGCGAGCTGGCACGGCAGCCGCTGCCGGCGCGCAGCGGTGATGTCTGGCACGGCCACCTTCCCGGCGCCGCGGCCGGGTTGGTCTACGGCCTGCGCGCGCACGGGCCGTGGCAGCCGCAGCAGGGGCATCGCTTCAACCCGCGCAAGCTGCTGCTCGACCCCTATGCGCGCGAGACCGTCGGCCGCTTCGAATGGAGCCAGGCGCTGCTCGACCCCGACGCCGACAACGGCGCCACGGCGCTGAAGGCGCGCGTGGTGCACGACAGCTTCGACTGGCAGGGTGACGCGCCGCCGGCCACGCCCTGGGACTGCAGCGTGATCTACGAGCTGCACGTGCGCGGTTTCAGCAAGCAGCACCCGGGCGTGCCAGAGGCGCAGCGCGGCTGTTATGCCGGGCTGGCCTCGGACGCTGCGCTCGCGCACCTGCAGCGGCTGGGCGTCACCGCCGTGAGCCTGCTGCCGGTGCACCGCTTCATCGACGAGGAGCGGCTGGTGCGCATGGGCCTGCGCAACCACTGGGGCTACAACAGCTTGAGCTTCTTCTGCCCAGAGCCGCGCTACGGCATGACGGGCGCCGACGGCCGCGCGCTGCGCGACGAGTTCCGCCACATGGTGCGGCGGCTGCACGCCGCCGGCATCGAGGTGATCCTGGACGTGGTCTACAACCACACCGCCGAGACCGATGAGTTCGGCCCGACGATCAGCTGGCGCGGACTGGACAACGCCAGCTACTACAAGCTGGCGCCCGGCCATGCGCAGCACTACGAGAACCACAGCGGCTGCGGCAACACGCTCGACCTGAGCCAGCCGCGCGTGCTGCAGATGGTGGCCGACAGCCTGCGCTACTGGGTGCAGCAGATGCATGTCGACGGCTTTCGCTTCGACCTGGCCACGGTGCTGGGGCGCACGCGCCACGGCTTCGAGCGCCATGCCGCCTTCTTCGCCTGCTTGGCGCAGGACCCGGTGCTGGCCGGTGTGAAACTCATCGCCGAACCCTGGGACATCGGCCCCGGCGGCTACCAGCTCGGCCAGTTCCCGTCCGGCTGGGTGGAATGGAACGACCGCTACCGCGACACGATGCGCGCCTGGTGGCTGGGCGCCGACTGCACGCGCGGCGAGTTCGCGCGCCGGCTGTGCGCCTCATCGGACATCTTCCAGCAGCGCGGGCGCGCGCCCTCGGCATCGCTGAACTACATCGTCTCGCACGACGGCTTCACGCTGCGCGACCTGGTCAGCTACGACCTGCGCCACAACCAGGCCAACGGCGAGGACAACCGCGACGGCCACGGCCACAACCTCAGCTGGAACTGCGGCTTCGAAGGCCCGACCGACGACCCCGAAGTGCTGGTGCGGCGCGCACGGCTGCAGCGCGCGCTGCTGGCCACGCTGCTGCTGTCGCAGGGCACGCCGATGCTGGCGGCCGGCGACGAGCTCGGCCACAGCCAGGGCGGCAACAACAACCCCTACTGCCAGGACAACCCCACCACCTGGATCGACTGGTCGATCGCCGACGAGGCACTGACCGACTTCTGCGCCCGGCTGATCGCGCTGCGCCGCCAGCTGCAGCCGCTGGCCGATGTCTGGCACGGCGAGGCCGACCTGCGCTGGCAGCTGCCCGACGGCGGCGCGCTCAACCACGCCGACTGGAACGACCATGCGCAGCGCGGCATCGGCGTGCGCATCCTCCGGCCGGGACGCTCGGCACGGCCGTTGCTGCTGCTGTTCAACCCCGGCGACCACGAGCTGCTGTTCCGGCTGCCCACCGGCCGCTGGCAGGCGCTGCTGGACAGCAGCGCCGAAGGGGCGGCAAGGGATGCCTGCGTCATGACGGCACGAAGCCTGCTCCTGCTGCAGCAGGAGGACTGAAACATGCGTTTTCCCCGTGCCAGTGGCGTGCTGCTGCACCCGACCTCGCTGCCCGGGCCGCACGGCAGCGGCGACTGCGGGCCGGCGGCCTACCACTTCGTCGACTGGCTGGTGTCGGCCGGGCAGTCGCTGTGGCAGATCCTGCCGCTGAACGGCATCGGCGCCGGCAATTCACCCTATGCCAGCAACTCGGCCTTCGCCGGCAACGTGCTGCTGGTCGACCTGCAGGAGCTGCAGCAGCAGGGCTGGTTGAGTGCGGCCGAGGTCGAGCCCACGCCCGGGCTGCTGGCGCGGCGCGTCGACTTTTCCGAGGTGGTGCCCTACCGCATGCAGCGCCTGGCGCTGGCGGCGCAGCGCTTCTTCGCACTGCCGCCGACGGACGAACGGCAGTTGCAGTATGCGCAGTTCTGCCTGAGCCATGCCGGCTGGCTGGACGACTACGCGCTGTTCATGGCGCTGAGCGAGGCCCGTGCCCACGAAGAATGGTGCCGTTGGCCCGCGCCGCTGGCGCGGCGCGACCCGGGCGCGCTGGTGCTGGCCGCACAGCAGCATGCCGAACGCATCGCCTTCTGGAAGTTCGGCCAGTGGAGCTTCTTTCGCCAGTGGCTGCAGCTCAAGGCCTATGCCCGCCAGCACGGCGTGCAGATCATCGGCGACGTACCCATCTTCATCGGCCACCACAGCGCCGAGGTCTGGTCGCACCAGGCGCTGTTCGAACTGGGCATCGATGGCCAGCCCACGGCGGTGGCCGGGGTGCCGCCCGACTTCTTCAGCGCCACCGGCCAGCGCTGGGGCAACCCGCTGTACCGCTGGGACATGCATGCGCGCGACGGCTACGCCTGGTGGGTGCAGCGCATGCGCTGCGTCTTCGAGTTGGTGGACATCGTGCGCATCGACCACTTCCGCGGTTTTGCCGGCTACTGGGAGATCCCGGCCGGCGAGCCGACCGCGATCCATGGCCAGTGGCGCACCGGTCCCGGCGCCGACCTGTTCAAGGCCGTCAACGCCAGGCTCGGACCGATGCCGATCATTGCCGAGGACCTGGGCGTGATCACGCCCGATGTCGAGGCACTGCGCCGTCGCTTCCACTTCCCGGGCATGCGCGTCCTGCAGTTCGCCTTCGGCGGCGACGCCGCCAACACCTTCCTGCCGCACCACCATGCGTGCGACACCGTGGTCTACCCGGGCACGCACGACAACGACACCAGCGTCGGCTGGTGGGCGGCGGCCGGCGAGGCCGAGCGCCACTTCGCGCGCGCCTACCTGGACACCGACGGCCACGACATCGCCTGGGCGCTGATCCGCAGCGCCTGTGCCTCGGTGGCCGACACGGCCGTCTATGCGATGCAGGACCTGCTGTCGCTGCCCGGCGAGTGCCGCATGAACTTCCCCGGCCAGAGCGAAGGGTGGTGGGAATGGCGCATGCAGTGGAGCCAGGTGCAGGACTGGCATGCGCAGCGCCTGGCCGGTTTGTGCCGGCTCTACGATCGCTTGCCGCGCAGCCCGCAGATATGAAAAAGGCGCCTCGCAGGGCGCCTTCGGACCAACAACTACAGCGGGATCAGCGCACCACCGCGATCTGCTCGCGCTGGCCGTCCTTGTAGGTGTACAGCGTCAGCGCGCCGTTCTTGATGTCGCCCTTCTCGTCGAAGGCGATCGTGCCGGTCACGCCCTGGTAGCCCTCGGTCTTGGCCAGCTCGGGCAGGTACTTGGCCGGGTCGGAGGAACCGGCCTTTTCCATCGCCTGCGCCATCACCATCACGGCGTCGTACACGTAGGGCGCGTAGACCTGCACGTCGGTGTTGAACTTGGTCTTGAAGTCGGCCCTGAACTTGTCCATGCCGGCCTTCTGCTCGCCTTCGACGCCACCGGCCTCGGCGCAGACCACCTGGCCGTCGGCCATCGAGCCGGCCGCCAGCTTCGGCAGCTCGCCCGTGCAGATGCCGTCGCCGCCCAGGAACTTGGCGCTGATGCCCAGCTGCTTCATCTGGCGCATCATCGGCCCGGCCACCGCGTCCATGCCGCCGAAGAACACGACGTCGGGCTTCTTCGACTTGATCTGCGTCAGGATGGCAGTGAAGTCGGTGGCCTTGTCGGTGGTGAACTGGCGGTCCAGCGTCGTGCCGCCGGCGGCCACGACGGCCTTCTGGAACTCGTCGGCCACGCCCTGCCCGTAGGCGGTGCGGTCGTCGATGACGGCGATGGACTGGCCCTTCAGCTCGTTGACGGCGTACCTGCCGAGCGTGCCGCCCAGGTGCACGTCGTCAGCCACCAGGCGGAAGGTGGTGTTGAAGCCCTGGCGGGTGTACTTCGGGTTCGTCGCCGACGGCGAGATCTGCGGCAGGCCGGCGGTGTTGTAGATCTGCGAAGCCGGGATCGTGGTGCCCGAGTTCAGGTGGCCGATGACGCCCTGAACCTGGGCATCGACCAGCTTCTGCGCGACGGCCGTGCCCTGCTTCGGGTCGGCGGCATCGTCCTCGGCCAGCAGTTCGAACTTGGCCTTCTGGCCGCCGATCATCACGCCCTTGGCGTTGAGATCGTCGATGGCCATGCGCGCGCCCATCTCGTTGTCCTTGCCCAGGTGGGCGATGGCGCCGCTGGTCGGGCCGACGTGGCCGATCTTGATCACCAACTCGGTCGGCGGCGGCGCGGCCGCAGGTTCGGCAGAAGCTGCCGGGGCCGCGGCCACCGGTGCAGGCGCTTCCTCTTTCTTGCCACATGCCGCCAGCAGCACGGCTGCTGAGGCGACAACCGATAGGGTGAACTTGTTCATGAGGGGGTTCCCAGAAAAAATGAAGTACCCAGGATGATACGGGATTGCCAAGCCGCGTCGATATCCGGGTCGGCAAGGTCGGATTACCGGCCCGCCGCCTGTGCATGGTGCTTGATGGCCCAGCCGCGCGCCTCGTAGGCACGCCAGCGCGTGCGCGCCCGCTGGCGGTCCTCGCCTTCGGTCGAGACGATCTCGATGATGCGCTCGAAAGACTCGCCGCCGCCGGGCGGCTCGGCGCCCAGGTTGACCAGCACCTTGGGGCAAGGGTTGGGCGGCGCGTCCTCGCACAGCCAGATCGGCGTCAACCGCAACGCGGCGTCCAGCGGCCGGCCAGGCTTCAGGCGCAGGTGCGGCACGAACTCCTGCGGCTCGAAGGTCCACAGTTCGCGATCCAGCGCCTGCAGCGTGGACGCCGGCGCGGTCACGACCACGCTGGCGCCCTGGCGGTAGGCCTTGCGCAGCAACCGGCAGGCAAAGTGCAGCGGCGCCGCAACCCCGCTATGGAACTCGACCTGCGGCATCTCAGCCGGCGCGATCGAGCACGAACTGCGTCAGCAGCGGCACCGGCCGGCCGGTTGAACCCTTGGCGGCGCCGGACTTCCAGGCGCTGCCGGCGATGTCCAGGTGCGCCCAGGGGTATTTGCCGGTGTAGCGCTTCAGGAACATCGCCGCGGTGATGGCGCCGCCGGCACGCGGGCCGACGTTGCCCATGTCGGCGAAGTTGCTCTTCAGGCCCTCGTCGTACTCCTCGTCCAGCGGCATGCGCCAGCACGGGTCCAGCGCCGCCTGTCCCGCCTGGTCCAGCTGGCCGGCGAGCGCATCGTCGGTACTGAACAGGCCACTGCGGTGGTGGCCGAGCGCGATCACGCAGGCGCCGGTGAGTGTGGCGATGTCCACCACCGCCGCCGGCTTGAAGCGTTCGGCATAGGTCAGCGCATCGCACAGGATCAGCCGGCCTTCGGCATCGGTGTTGAGAATCTCCACCGTCTGCCCGGACATGCTGGTGACCACGTCGCCGGGCTTGACGGCGCTGCCGCTGGGCATGTTCTCGCAAGCCGGGATCAGGCCCACCAGGTTGATTTTCGGCTTGAGCTGCGCCACCGCGCGGAAGGTGCCCAGCACGCTGGCGGCACCGCCCATGTCGAACTTCATCTCGTCCATCTCGGCCGCAGGCTTGATGGAGATGCCGCCGGTGTCGAAGGTGATGCCCTTGCCCACCAGCAGCAGCGGTGCAGCCGACTTGGCTGCGCCCCTGTACTGCAGCACGATGAACTTCAGCGGCTGCAGCGAGCCCTGCGCCACCGCCAGAAAGCAGCCCATGCCGAGCTTCTCGACGTCCTTGCGGCCCAGCACCTCGACCTCCAGGTCGTGGGACTTGGCGAGGCGCCGCGCCTCGTCGGCCAGATGGCTCGGCGTGCAATGGTTGCCGGGCCGGTTGGCACATTCGCGCGCCAGCGCCACGCCGGCGGCGATGGCCTCGCCGCGCTGCAGGCCCTCGCGCACTGCGGTCGATTCGACCACACCGCAGGCCAGCGTGATGCGCTGCAACTTCGACGCAGCCGGTGCCGATGGCTTGGTGTGGCGGTACACGTAGAGCGCATCGCCGATGGCGGCCGTCAGGGCTTGCGCCTGCACCGCATCGATGGGCTGCGGCAGCACCGAGGCCACCATCAGATGGCGCGCGCCGCCGCCCTTCAGCAAAGCCAGGCCCGCCGTCAGAGCGGCCTTGAAGCCCTTGGCCGTCGATGCGCCGGCTGCGGCGAAGACGATACGCGGCGCCTTCACGCCGCTCACCCCATGCAGGTACAAGCAGCGGCCCGCCTTGTAGGCCAGGTCGCCCTCCTTCAGTGCGGCCGAGAGGGCACCGCCGAGCGCCTTGCCCAGCGACTCGGGCGTGCTGCCCTCGCCCACCACCAGCAGCAGGGCGTCGGCCTCGGCGTGGCGCAAGTCCTTGAGCTCGGCGACCTGAATCTTGAAGTCCATAATTCGACCCGGTATGCAAAGCGGTCCATGTTATTCGATAGCACGCTGAGACGTGACCTGGCCCGCACCTTCGGCGCAACGCTGGTGGTGCTGCTCACCATCGTCATCACCATGCTGCTGGTGCGCACGCTGTCGCTGGCCGCCAGCGACATCGTCGAGCCCAGGGACGTGGTGCTGGTACTGGGCTACACCACGCTGGGCCACCTGGCGACCATCCTGAGCCTGTCGCTGTTCGTGTCCATCGTCGTCACGCTCGGACGCATGTACCGCGACAGCGAGATGGCCATCTGGTTCGCCAGCGGGCTGGACCTGGCGCGCTTCGTGCGCCCCGTCGTCTACACCTTCTGGCCGGTGCTGCTGGTGATCGTGCTGCTGCTGGCCTTTGCCTGGCCCTGGGTCAACCGCAACAGCAGCGAGCTGCGCGACCGCTATGCGCAGCGCGCGGACCTGGCGCGCGTCGCGCCCGGCGTGTTCCAGAGCTCGTCCGACGGCCGACGCGTGTTCTTCGTCGAGCGCGACCCGCGCGACGAGGTCAGCGTGCGCAACATCTTCGCGCTGTCGCGCAAGGACGACACCGACAGTGTGGTCTCGGCACGCGGCGGGCGCATCGATGTCGAAGGCGACGAACGATTCCTGGTGCTCGAATCGGGCCAACGCAGCGATGTCAACAACACCACTGGCGAGACCACGCTGGCCGGCTTCCAGACCTACCGCGCGCTGGTCGACATCCGCGCGCTGCGCCGCGTGCAGGAGCAGCCGCCCAAGACCATCGACACTGCCGAGCTGATGCGCACGCCGACGCTGCGCAACCAGGGCGAGCTGGTGTGGCGCTTCGGCCTGATGCTGTCGGCGGCGAACCTGTCGCTGCTGGCCATCGGGCTGGCACACGTCAACACGCGCCGGCCGAGCAGCCTGAACCTGGTGCTGGCGCTGGTGGGCTCGCTGGCCTACTTCAACTCGATCAACCTGACGCAGAGCTGGGTGGCCAACGGCCGCTTCGGCATGACGCACGCGCTGGTCGTGCTGCACGGCGGCGTGTTCCTGGCGGCGCTGCTGCTGCTGTGGTGGCGCGACCATGCGGCGGTGCTGCACTTCCGCTTCGGCGCACGAAGGGCGGCCGCATGAGAACCGTGCGGCGCATGCTCTATCGCGACGTCATTTCGTCGGTGACCTTCGTCGCGCTGGCCTTCCTGTCGCTGACCTTCTTCATCGACTTCGTCGACGAACTGCAGAAGATCGGCCGGCCCGGCTACAGCCTGTGGGCGGCGATCGTCGGATCGCTGATGGAGCTGCCCGGCAACCTGTACGAACTGCTGCCCATCGCCGTGCTCATCGGCACCATCTATTCGATGGCGCGGCTGGCGCAGAGCTCGGAGTTCACCATCCTGCGCACCGGCGGCTTGAGCCCGCCGCGCGCGTTGCGCCTGCTGGCCCTGCTGGCGCTGCTCTTCAGTGCCCTGACCTTTGCGCTGGGCGACTACGTCGTGCCTTTGACCGAGCGGCAGAACGCGCTGCTGAAGGTGACGCTGGCCGGCGGGCGCAAGCTCGGCACCACCGGCGCCTGGCTGAAGGACCGCCAGCTCACCGAGCAGGGCGAGCGCAGCTACGCCGTCAACGTCGCCGGCATCGACGGACGTGCCACGCTGGTCGGCGTGCGCATCTTCGAGTTCGACGCCGACGGGCGGCATCTGTCGCGCATCGTCGCGCGCGAGGCGCGTGTCGGTGCCAACTCGGTCTGGACACTGAGCGACGCCGAGCTCACCACCTGGCCGACCGCTGCGACGGGTGCGGCCGATGCGGCGTCGGCCAGCGAGCACGTGCAGCGCCAGACGCTGCCCACGCTGAAATGGGCGAGCACGCTCAGCGCCGGCGTGGTCTCGGCCGCGGTGCTGCCGCTGAAGACCATGTCCACGGTGGAGCTGTGGCGCTACAGCCAACACCTCAGCGACCAGGAGCAGGCCGCGCAGCGTTACCAGATCCAGTTCTGGAAGAAGGCGCTGTACCCGCTGGCCTGCCTGGTGCTGACCGCGCTGGCGCTGCCCTTCGCCTACCTGCATGCGCGTGCCGGCGGCATCAGCATCAAGGTCTTCGGCGGCATCATGCTCGGCATCTGCTTCGTGCTGCTGAACAACGTGGCTGGCCACATCGGGCTGCTGAACGGCTGGACGCCATGGATCGTCGCGGCCACGCCCAGCGCGGTGTTCATGCTGCTGTCGCTGGCCGCCTTCGGCTGGCTGGTGCGCTACCGATGAGCCCGGGGCTCATCCTGTTCGCGCACGGCGCGCGCGACCCGCGCTGGGCCGCGCCCTTCGAGGCCGTGGCCCAGCGCATCCGCGAGCAGCGTCCGCAATTGCAGCTGCGCCTGGCCTACCTGGAGCTGATGTCGCCCAGCCTGCCCGAGGCCGGCGCGGCGCTGTGCGCGGCCGGCTGCACACACATCGAGGTGCTGCCGATGTTCCTGGGCACCGGCGGCCACCTGCGCCAGGACCTGCCGCCGATGCTGCAGCAGCTGCGTGACCAGCACCCGTCGGTGCACTGGCGGCTGCATGCGGCGGTGGGTGAACAGCCGCGCGTGCGCGAAGCCATGGCCGCGACCGCGCTGTCGCTGCTGGACGACTGCGGTCCGCGGCAAGGAGATGCCGATTGAACCTGCACCAGTTCCGCTTCGTCCAGGAGGCGGTGCGCCGCAACCTCAACCTCACCGAAACGGCAAAGGCGCTGTTCACCTCGCAGCCGGGCATCAGCAAGGCCATCCTCGAACTGGAGGAAGAACTCGGCATCGACATCTTCGCGCGCCACGGCAAGCGGCTGCGCCGGGTCACCGAGCCGGGGCAGGAGGTGCTGAAGTCCATCGACATCATCCTGCGCGAGGTCGCCAACCTCAAGCGCATCGGCGAGGAATTCTCCAAGCAGGAAGCGGGCACGCTGTCCATCGCCACCACGCACACGCAGGCGCGCTACGTGCTGCCCGGGCCGGTGTCGCTGCTGCGCCGCCGCTACCCCAAGGTGCAGGTGGTGCTGCACCAGGGCACGCCGGAACAGGTGGCGCGCATGCTGCTGGCCGAGACCGCCGACGTCGGCCTGGCCACCGAATCGCTGACCGGCTTCGACGACCTGGTGACGCTGCCCTGCTACGAGTGGCAGCACGCGGTGGTCGTGCCGCGCACGCACCCGCTGGCCGCGGTGGAGCGGCCGACGCTGGAGCAGGTGGCGGCCGAGCCGCTGGTCACCTACCACCCCACGGTGACGGGCCGCTCGCGCATCGATGCCGCCTTTGCCAAGGCGCGGCTGAAGCCGCAGGTCGCGCTGGAGGCGCTGGACTCCGACGTCATCAAGACCTACGTGCGCCTGGGCCTGGGCGTGGGCATCGTCGCCGAGATGGCGGTGCGCGACGAGCCGCCGGACGGCGACCTGGTGTGGCGCCCGGTGGGCCACCTGTTCGGCTCGAACGTGTCCAGCGTGGCCTTCCGCCGCGGTGCCTACCTGCGGCACTTTGTCTACACTTTTGCCGAACTGCTGTCCGACCGGCTGACACGCGCGCTGATCCAGCGCGCGATGAGCGGCGGCGGCGCCGACTACCAGATGTAAGGATCGCATGCCGCCCGCTTCCCTCGCCGTCACCACCCCGCCGCTGCAAAGCCGGCTGCCGCAGGTCGGCACCACCATCTTCACCGTCATGTCGGCGCTGGCCGCCAAGCATGGCGCCGTCAACCTGGGCCAGGGCTTTCCCGATTTCGACTGCGATCCGGCGCTGCTGGACCTGGTCAACGGCGCCATGCGCGAGGGCCTGAACCAGTATCCGCCGATGCCCGGCGTGGCGCCGCTGCGCGAGGCGATGGCGAAGAAGGTCGAAGCGCTGTACGGCCGCCGCTACGACCCTGACACCGAAATCACCATCACCGCCGGCGCCACCCAGGCCATCCTGACCGCCGTGCTGTGCTGCGTGCACCCCGGCGACGAGGTCATCGTGCTCGAGCCCTGCTACGACAGCTATCAGCCGAACATCGAGCTGGCCGGCGGCGTGGTCGTGCGCGTACCGTTGGACCCAGGCACTTTCAGGCCCAACTTCGGCGCCATTGCCGCGGCGATCACGCCGCGCACGCGGGCCATCATGCTGAACTCGCCGCACAACCCCAGCGCCACGGTGTGGACCGCCGCCGAGATGCGGCAGTTGGCCGAACTGCTGGCGCCGACGAACATCCTGCTGATCAGCGACGAGGTCTACGAGCACATGGTGTACGACGGTGTGCCGCACATCAGCGCCGCGTCGATCCCGGCGCTGGCGGCGCGCTGCTTCGTCGTCTCCAGCTTCGGCAAGACCTACCACGTCACTGGCTGGAAGGTCGGCACCGTGGTGGCGCCGGCGCCGCTGATGGCCGAGTTCCGCAAGGTGCACCAGTTCAACGTCTTCACCGTCAACACGCCGATGCAGCACGGCCTGGCGCGCTACATGGCCGAGCCGCGCCACTACCTGGAGCTGCCGGCCTTCTACCAGCACAAGCGCGACCTGTTCCGCGCCGGCCTGGCGAAGACGCGGCTGCGCATGCTGCCCAGCGAGGGCAGCTACTTCCAGTGCGTGGACTACAGCCAGGTCAGCGACCTGAGCGAGGCGGGCTTCTGCGAATGGCTGACCACCGAGATCGGCGTCGCGGCCATTCCGCTGTCGGCCTTCTATGCCGACGGCTTCGAGCAGCAGATCGCGAGGCTGTGTTTTGCCAAGCGCGACGAGACGCTGCTCAGCGCGCTGGAGCGGCTGAAGAAACTGTAGTCAGCGCAGCACCGCGCGCACCAACGCCGGCGGCTCGCTCAGGTCCAGGTCCACCGGCGCGGTGGGCCGGTCCTCGGCCGCACCGTCGGGGTAGTCGGAGTCCAGGTTGTCGAAGATCGACGACGAAGCCGCCGCACCGCCGCCCAGCGGCAGCAGCACATCGACGTCGTGGGCCGGCCGATCCAGTTGCCGGTGCAGGTCGCGTGCCACCGCATACAGCGTCAGCACGTCGCGGTAGGCGGGCAGCTCGAAGAGTTCGCCGCTGCGCTTGCGGAACAGCAGGTTCTCGAGTTCGGCCATCGCGTCCAGTGGCTGCGGCCAGGCCGCCTGCAACGCGGCCAGTACGGCCGGGTACTCCGGCAGATCGCGACCCAGTTCGGGGTCGGCCTCCCAGTCCGGCGCAACGGCGTTGAAGCGCTGGCCGAAGCGCCGGCGCATGCGTTCGTAGGCGTCGTGGTCGCCGCGCCGCCGGTAGATCTCCAGCAGTTTCAGATAGGGCAGCGGGCTGATGCCACCGCTGCTGCGCAGGTGCGACATCAGCAGGTCGACGGCGGCGTCCTCCTCGCCCAGCACCAGGAAGAACTCGGCCTGCTGTTCCAGATCGATGAGCTCGTCCACGCTGACCGGCCGCGTCAACGACTCCTGCACCAGCGCCGCCGGCGGCGGCAGCGTGTCAGGCACGTCGGTCGGCAGGGCCGGCAAGGCTGCGGCAGGCACGGTCATGGCCTCGGCCTCGACCGGTGGCGCGGCCGCCTCGTCGGCCGCCGTGGCGCCCTGCCACCAGGCCGCCCGGCGCTCGCGCTGCAGTGCGCGCACCCGCCATCCCAGCCACAGCGCCAGCAACAGCAGGCCTGCGACGACGACGGCCAGCATCGACTGCATGCGACCGTGATCGTCGGCCTGCGCCAGGCGCTGGCGCATCAGTTCCATCGACGCGGCATGCGCGGATGCCTGGTCGCGCATCGACTTCAAGTCGGCATCCATCGCGGCCAGGCGCTGCTCGGCCGCCGAGACCACCGCCTCGGCCGCGCTGGCCGCCCGAGCGGCCGAGGCCAGCGCCGCGTCCTGCGCGGCCACCGCCAGCATCGCCGCCTTGAGCCGTTCTTCGGGCTCCTCCAGCCTCAAGCGCGGCGTCGCGCTCGTTGGCGCCGGGCTGCGCACCGCCACGGCCCGCGCGCCCGACCGGGTCTGGGCGCGCACACGCAGGCCCTCGTCCCGGGCCTTGCGCACCGGCCTTGGTGGCGGCGGCCGCGCGCTGGCCGCTGCGCGCGCCACGGCTGCGATGGGCATTGCGGCCGGCGACGCTTCGGCCAATGCGACGCGCGGCCGCTCGGCCTGGGTGGATGGCGGATCGGCAAAAACGACGAACTGCCGCGACACCGCGCCATTGCAGCCCACCGCCAGATTCACCGCCACCAGCGGCTCCTGCACCACCGTCGCACTGCGCAGGCGCACGCGCCACTCGTCGCGCCCGGCGCCACGCTGCTCCAACGTCACCTGCAGCGCGCCCGGCGGCAGGCGCTGCTCGCCGACATGCACCTCGGCCTGCGCACAACCCAGCGCCAGACTCTCGCCCGTGTCCAGACGCAATGGCACTGCCAGGTTCAGCGACCGGCCGAAGGCGATCGATTCGGGGATAGGGCCGAAGCCCAGAGCCAGCACCTGCGATGCGGCCGCCAAACCCGCACAGGCGAGGATGGCGATGCTCAGGGGCCGCGAAATCATGCGTGGGAGATGGGGCTTTCAGCGCTTCAAAACCACTCTAGCATGCACAGTTACAAATCGACCTCGACAAAGGGCGCCGCGGCGTGCAACAGCGCACGGTTAGCATTGGCGCTGGTACGTTCCGGACACCGGTTATCGAATTGCCTGACTGCACAGACCCGACATGAACGCCTCGACCCTCAGCGTCGAAGAACGCCGCAACATCGATACAGGGGCGTGGTTCTCCAAGCTCTCCCAGCCGCTGCGCGAGGACATCCTGGCCCGCGCCATCGTGCGACGCCTGAAGGACGGCGCACCGCTGGCCACGCGCGGCGGCGCCGCCGAAGAATGGTGCGGCGTGGCGCAGGGCGCGGTGCGCATCAGCTCGGTGTCGCTGACGGGCAAGCA
>CAYUPF010000010.1:0-38318 GCA_964446545.1 uncultured Rubrivivax sp. | reverse complement strand
GGCTGCTGCTGGACCGCACGCCCGGCGACCGCGTGGTCGCGCGCCAAGCGCGGCCCGCCGAGGTGACGCGCAGCGGCGAGGACGAGCCGGCGCCGGCACGCGCCGACGTCGCCGAGTTGCCCGGCGCGCGGCGCGCGGCCTGAACGTGGGAGCGGCCATGGTATCCGCCATCCCCAGCCACTTGCAATGCCCGCGCAGCCGGCACCGGCGCGTGCCCGACGACGACGTGCCGCCCTACCCGTCCTTCGTGGCGCGCCACTCGGCCCGCGTCGAGCGCGTGGTGATGGCCTATTTCGGGCTGCAGTCGCACGACGCCAGCGCGGCGCACGAGTCCGCGCCGACCGCGCTACGCCCACCGAGAAGAGCTACGGCATGAGCTGGTGGAAGAGCCTGGCGGCGCTGGAGCGCTGGGCCGAATCGCACCCCACGCACGTGGCGATCTTCGGCGCGGCGATGAAGGTCCTGTCGACGCTGGGCCCGGCAGCGAAGCTGAAGCTGTACCACGAGGTGACGGTGCTGCGCGCCGACGAGCAGCGCTTCGAATACCTGAACTGCCACGAGGGCACCGGGCTGCTGCGTGCGCTGGCGTAGTCAGCGCGGCGGCTCGTAAGGCTTGATCGTCACGCGGCCGTCGGCGCCGACCTGCACCCGGTAGATACGGCCGGACTCGCATTCGACGCGGTAGTGCAGACGGCCGTGGCGCGTGTAGTCGCGCACCGCGCCGCAGGGCGGCTGCTCGTCGGCGACCAGCCGGGCCAGTTCGGTGCGCACCAGCACCGTGTGCGGCAGCTGCGGCGGCGTCTCGCAGGCCGCCAGCAGCAGCAGGACCGCCAGCGGCAGCCAGCGCCTCAGCGCGCTCACGAGAACTTCTCCAGGAAGCGGTTGCGGTCCTGCAGCTGCGCCCACAGCGGCTCCCAGGCATTGCACAGCTGGCCGTGCAACGCCAGGTCCTTGTCCTGCAGCTGGCGCGCGATGCGCATCATCAGCAGGTCGTACTGTTCCTGCAGCTGAGGCATCGTGTAGTTGCGCGCGCCGGCATGGAAGGCCTTGAGCCGGCCGATCAGCTCGTCGATCGACGACTTCAGGCGCAGCTTCTCGAACAGGCCCACCGCGTTGGAGTTCTTCAGCCCGTCGACCACCATGTCCAGGTCGGTGATCTCGTTCTTCACCGTCGGGCAGGCCTGCAGCGCGGTGGCATGCGGGGTGGTCTGGGCGATCGCGGCCCAGGCCGTGCAGGCCAGACCTGCGGCGGCGACGAGCCGCAGGCTGCGGCGCAATCGGGACGGGTCGCGCATGTTCAGAGGACCACCAGATGCGAGGCCGTGGCACCGCGCACGACCCTCAGCGGCAGGCTGGCGTCGAAGCTCACCAGGCGCAGCCCCTCGGCCACGGCCAGCGCCAGCAGCCAGGCGTCGGTCACCTGGCGGTGGCCGAGCAACTGCGTACTGTCGAACACCGCCGGGTCGAGCAGGCTCGGGCCCGACGGGATGAACAGGTGGTGGCGCGCGCGCGTGGCCTCGCGCAGACGGGCTGCCACCTGCGCCGTAGGCAGCGGGCTCGGATAGCCGGGTTGGGACATGATGCGCACGCAGCCATTCTGGGTGATCGGGCAAGAGGCCCACCCCGCGCCTATATGTTCGGCCAACCACGCGGCGGCTCGCAGGTGATGGATGTGGTCGGCATCGAGCAACGCGATCAACACGTTCACATCGAACAACGCACGCGCAGGCATGTCCTTGGCCACCCGATAGCCGGCGCGCGGCTCGCGCGCCTTCGTGGCCTTAGCAGTCACCTTCGTCCCGCAGCTGCTGGACGCGTTCGTTGGTGACCACCGCGCCGCGCCGGGCGAAAGGCCGGAAGCCGAAGACCGGCGCACGCTCGCGGGCAGCATCGACCGGTGACGCTGCATCCTGCGTCAACGCGCGACGGGCCAGCTCCGACAACACCTGACCCGCGGTCTTGTTCTCGCGCCGCGCGATTTCCTTGGCACTGGCAAGCACGTCGTCGTCGAGGTCAAGGGTGGTACGCATGATGTCCGTCCGCATGCAGTGGACATCTGATGCTATCACATCTGATGTCCTGTTCAGACGCGCAGCTGTCGTAGTGGCGACGCCGCGCGGCAGCGCCAGCACCGACAATCGCCGGCTATGCCCCTTTCCGCCGACCGCCACCGTCCATGACGGCCGTGCTCACGCCACCCAAGGAACCCCGCGGCGCGCTGCAGCGGCGCCTGGCACGGGCCAGCGAGCGCCTGGGCCGGCTCGACCCTGTCGTGCAGGGGCTGCTGTGGTCCAGCGCCTCGGGGCTGGTGTTCAGCGTGCTCAATGCGCTGATGCGCGGACTGGCGCAGCAGCTCGACCCCTTCCTGGCGCAGTTCCTGCGCTACCTGTTCGGCCTGATCGTGCTGCTGCCGCTGCTGTGGCGGCATGGCCTGGCGGCCTACCGGCCCAAGCACATCGGCGGGCAGTTCCTGCGCGGCGCTTTCCACACGGTCGGGCTGATGCTGTGGTTTGCCGCGCTGCCGATGATCCCGCTGGCCGACATGACGGCCATCGGCTTCACCGGGCCGATCTTCATCATGATCGGCGCCTACATCTTCTTCAAGGAGCCGATGCGCTGGGAGCGCTGGCTGGCGTCGGGCATCGGCTTCGTCGGCGTGCTCATCGTCGTCGGCCCCAAGCTCACCGGCAGCGGCGGCTACTACAACCTGGTGATGCTGGCCTCGGCGCCGATGTTCGCCGCGTCCTTCCTGCTGACCAAGGGGCTGACGCGCTACGAGACCACCGGCACCATCCTGGTGTGGCAGTCGCTCACGGTCACGCTGTTCAGCCTGCCTCTTGCGCTGCTGCACTGGCAGATGCCGACGGCGCTGCAGTGGGGCGGCTTCCTGCTGTGCGGCATCCTGGGCAGCTTTGGGCACTACTGCCTGACGCGCTCGTTCCACGTCGCCGACATCTCGTCGACGCAGTCGGTGAAGTTCCTCGACCTGGTGTGGGCCTCGCTGATCGGCTGGATGGTCTTTGCCGACGTGCCAGCCACCAGCACGCTGATCGGCGGCGTGGTCATCTGCGCGGCGACGATCTGGATCGCCGGCCGCGAATCGCGCGGCCACGGGCGCAAGGGCTGAATAGAATGCGCGACCCCGTGCGCGGGGCCCCAACGACACGAATATCCCTCAGGAGAGCCCTCCCATGTCCCGCTTGTCCCCCGTCATTGCCGCCCTGCTCCTGGCCCCCACGCTGGCCCTGGCCCAGATGGCCACCGCGCCCTTCGAAGGGCGGCTGAAGAAGATCCACGAGACCAAGACCATCTCGGTGGCCTACCGCACCGACGCGGTGCCCTTCTCCTTCGAGGACAACGACAAGAAGCCCACCGGCTACATGGTGGAGCTGTGCCGCAGCGTCATCGGCGTCATCGAGCGCCAGATCGGCGTCACGCCGCTGCAGGTGAACTGGGTGCCGGTGACGCTGCAGAACCGCTTCAGCGCGGTAGCCAGCGGCCAGGCCGACATGGAATGTGGCGCCACCACGGTGACGCTGGGCCGCATGAAGGAGGTCGGCTTTTCCAGCCTGACCTTCGTCGACGGCACCGGGCTGCTGGTGCGCGCGTCCACGCCCGGCAACTCGCTGATGGACCTGGCCAACAAGAAGATCGGCGTCATCCCCGGCACCAGCAACGAACGTGCGCTGAACGAGGCGCTGAAGGCCAAGGTGGTGAACGCCGTGGTGGTGCCGGTGCCCAGCCGCGAGGAAGGCCTGGCGCAGCTGGAAGGCGGCAGCATCGACGCGCTGGCCAGCGACCGCGTGCTGCTGGTCGGCCTGGTCGCCAAGTCCAAGGACGCCAAGGCGCTGGCGCTGCTGGGCGACCCGCTGTCCTTCGAGCCCTATGCCATCGTGCTGCCGCGCGGCGACTGGGCGATGCGCCAGGCGGTGGATGCGGCGCTGTCGCAGATCTACCGCAGCCCGGCGCTGCCCGAGCTCTACAACCGCTGGTTCGCGGCGCTGGGCCGGCCGGCGCCGGTGCTCGAGGTCATGTTCGGCCTCGGCCGTCTGCCCGAGTGAGGTCCACACCAGCCTCGACGCTCGCAAGGGCCGTTTGCCGCGGCGGACGGCCAGCGCTTGCGGCGGCGGGCACGGCGGGCTTCGGCGCGGTGTTGACTTGGTGCCGATAGCCGCCCAAGTGCGCGCCGACACCACGGCGCGAGGCCAGCCGCGATAATCGAAGAATGTCCCGCCTGCCCGCTGCTCTGACCGACCACCACGCCGAGGTCGCCGCGCTGTGCGCGCGTTTTGGCGTGCAACGCCTGGAGCTTTTCGGCTCGGCAGCGCGTGGCGAGTTCTGTTCCGGCTCCAGCGACTACGACTTCCTGGTTCAACTCGACCCTGCGGCAGACGGCTCGCGCGCCGTGCGACTGATCGGCTTGGCCGAGGCTCTCGAAAGCTTGCTCGGTGCTCGTGTCGACCTGGTAAACCCGCGCTACATCCGCAACCCCTACTTCGCTGCGGAAGTCGAGCGCAGCCGCCTGCCCATCTATGACGGATCGCCGGCGCAAGCTGCTGTTTGACGCGATCAGCGCGATCGAGGCTGCACGCAGCTTCGTCGCCGACGTGACGTTGGAGCACTACGAGTCGGAGCTGATGCGGCGTTCGGCGACCGAACGTCAACTCGAAATTCTGGGTGAGGCCTGTGCGCGCTTGGCACGCGAAGATCAACAGGGGTTCGATGCAGTACCCGCCGCGCGCTTGGCCGTTGCGCTGCGCAACCGCATCATCCACGGTTACGACGCAGTCGACGACGAGACCGTGTTTCGTACCGTGTCCGACGATCTGCCGGCGCTCGCGAACTCTCTGCGCGAGTGGTTGAATCAGCTGAACGCCCCCGCCTGAACCCTGCCCGAGCTTAGAGTCGTCCCGGCGCCGCCGCGCGCGTCACCCAGCGGCGCGCCATCATCTGCCCCAGGCGAATGGTGCCGCCGGGCATCCAGCCCGGGTTGAACTGCAAGCCGC
Organism: uncultured Rubrivivax sp.; assembly: GCA_964446545.1. GTDB lineage: Bacteria > Pseudomonadota > Gammaproteobacteria > Burkholderiales > Burkholderiaceae_C > Rubrivivax. The sequence goes on along the minus strand of CAYUPF010000010.1, from coordinate 33,312 downwards.
CGGTCTGGAACAGCAGCACCACGGTCGAGCCGAGCAGGAAGCGTCCCATCTCGGCGCCCTGTGCAAGCTCGATCGCCCGGCCCTCGTAGCACCACTCGCGCAGCTGGCCCGGGCGCGGTGGGTTGACCACGCCGTGCCAGACCGTGGCCATGCTGCCGACGATGGTGGCGCCCACCAGCACCACGACGAAGGGGCCGGCCGAGCCTTCGAACACGCAGACCACACGCTCGTTGCGTGCGAACAGCCCGGGCACGCCGCGCGCCGTGACCGGGTTCACCGAGAACAGCTCGCCGGGTACGTGCAGCATGCGCGTCAGCCGGCCGGCGCAGGGCATGTGAATGCGGTGGTAGTCCTTAGGCGCCAGGTACAGCGTGGCGAAGTGGCCATCATCGAAGCGTGACGCCAGCTCGGCATCGCCCCCAACCAGCGCGATCGTGCTGTAGTCGTGGCCCTTGGCCTGGTAGATCTGCGCGCCGCGGATGCGGCCGAACTGGCTGATCGCGCCGTCCACCGGGCACACCAGGTCGGCCTGCGCCAGCGGCCGCACGCCGGGTTTCAGCGCGCGCGTGAAGAAGTTGTTGAAGCTCTGGTAGGCGGCGATGTCGGGTTCGGCCGCCTCGGACATGTCGACGCCGTAGCGGCACACGAACCAGCGGATCAGCCGCGTCGTCGTCGCGCCGCGCTCGGCCTGTGCCACGCGGCCGGCCAGGCGCGTGATCGCGGCCTTGGGCAGCAGATACTGGGACAGCACGGCCAGTCGGTCGTTGGTGGGCATGAAGTCGAGGGTCTGCCTGCAAAGGCGCGGAATTGTATAGAGCGCCCCGAACGCGAGGCTTTAGCATGGGCGCCCGTTCCCCAGCAGCACCCACCATGAGCGACACCCCGACCACCCCCCGCCGTCCGCTGTCGCACCTGCGCGTGCTGGACCTGTCGCGCGTGCTTGCCGGCCCGTGGGCGACGCAGAACCTGGCCGACATGGGCGCCGAGGTCATCAAGGTCGAGCGCCCCGGCGAAGGCGACGACACGCGCGCCTGGGGGCCGCCCTTCTTCGGCAGTGACAAGGCCAAGGACGTGCGCGGTGATTCGGCCTACTTCCTGTCGGCCAACCGCGGCAAGAAGTCCATCACCTGCGACCTGTCCACCGCCGAAGGCCAGGCGTTGATCCGCGCGCTGGCCGAGAAGAGCGACATCGTCGTCGAGAACTACAAGGTCGGCACGCTGGCGAAATACGGGCTGGACTACGCCAGCCTGCGCGCCGTCAATCCGCGGCTGATCTACTGCTCGGTCACCGGCTTCGGCCAGAGCGGGCCCTATGCGCCGCGCCCCGGCTACGACTTCGTGTTCCAGGGCATGGGCGGGCTGATGAGCATCACCGGCGTGCCCGATGGCCAGCCCGGCGCCGGGCCGATGAAGGTGGGCGTGGCCGTGGCCGACCTGATGACCGGCATGTACGCCACCACCGCCATCCTGGGCGCGCTGGAGCACCGCCATGTCAGCGGCCAGGGCCAGTACATCGACATCGCGCTGCTCGACTGCCTGATCGCGCTGACCTCGTTCCAGACGCTGAACTACTTCGTCTCCGGTGAAGTGCCGCAGCGCCTGGGCAACGGCCATCCGAACATCGTGCCCTACCAGGTGTTCGCCTGCAAGGGCGGCTACATCATCCTGGCGGTGGCCAACGACAGCCAGTTCAAGAGTTTCTGCCAGGCCGTGGGCAAACCCGAGTGGGCCGAGGACGCGCGCTTCAAGGTCGGCGCCTCGCGCGGCGCCAACCGCGAACTGATCTGCGGCATGGTCGCCGAACTCATGCTGCAGCGCACGATGCACGAGTGGATCGAGCTGCTCGAAGCCAACAACGTACCCTGCGGCCCGATCAACAACATCGACCAGGTGTTCGAGGATCCGCAGGTGCAGCACCGCGGCATGCGCGTGGCGATGCAGCACCCGCGAGGCGAACTCGCGTTGCTGGCCAGCCCGCTGCGCTTTGCCGACACGCCCGTCACCTACCAGGTGCCGCCGCCGCTGCTGGGCCAACACACGCGCGAGGTGCTGCAGCAGGTGCTGGACTACGACGACGCGCGCATCGATGCGCTGCAGGCGCAGCGCATCGTCTGATCAGCCGTTGTAGGCCAGCCGCAACCCGGCCGTCGGCCAGTCGTCGATGGCGATCAGCTGTCCGCTGCCCGACAGCGTGACATACACGGTGCGCATGTCGCGCCCGCCGAAGCACAGGTTGGTGACGTAGCGGTCGGGCAGGGGCAGGTGGTGATACTTCTGCCCGTCGGGCGAGACGACACCGATGCCACCGTGCAGCAGCGTGGCCACGTGCAGGTTGCCGAAGACGTCGACCGCCATCGAGTCGAAGCGCTGGAAATGTCCACCCGGCGAAGCCACCAGCATGCGCCCGCCATGCGGTGATGGCCATGGCTGCCTGCGCACCTGGCCCGGCGCCGCGATGTCGAAGGCCCACAGCCGCGCGCCGGCGGTCTCGGCGTAGTACAGCGTGCGGCCGTCGGGCGACAGTGCCACGCCGTTGGGCGTGAGCGCCGGCCGCGCGATGGTGCGCGGCGCGGTGCCGCCGGCCGGTGCGTAGAACACGCCGCCATGGTCCATGTCGTGTGCGCGCGCCTTGCCCAGGTCGGTGAAGTAGAAGCCGCCACCGGCGTCGAAGACGATGTCGTTGGGGCCGCGCAGGCTCAGGCCGTCGACCGTGTCGAACACACGCTCGAAGCGGCCGGTGTTCAGATCGACACGCTCGATGCGCCCGCCGGCGTAGTCGTGCGCCTGAGCGATGGGCCGGAAGCAGCCGTCGGCCTCGGTGGTGTATTCGAAGCCGCCGTTGTTGCACACATAGACCGCGCCGTCCGGCCCGATGGCGGCGCCGTTGGGCCCGCCGCCCAGTTGCGCCACCACGTGGATGCGACCATCGGGCGTGACGCGGCTGAGCGTGCCGCGCGCAATCTCCACCAGCAGCACCGAGCCGTCGTCCATGGCGACCGGGCCTTCGGGGAACTGCAGGCCGCTGGCAATGGGGCGGATCTTCATCGTCGGTCTCCGGGGTCTTGTGGTGCCCCATTCTGGCCGAGCGCCTGCCGGGATCTGCGCTGCGATGGCCTAACATGTCGATCCGAAGATGCAGGCCGCGATACGGCCTGGCACGGCGTAACGAGAAAAGCACCATGAACGACCTGCAGGGAGTGCTGCTGGCCATCGTCATCTGGGCCTACTGGAGTTATGTGGGCGCACTGGCCGTGCGCGTGCGCCGGCGCACGCGCAAGCTGGCCGGCATCGTGCCGAGCCAGCCGCTGGAGCAGGCGATGTGGCTGCTGTGGGTGCCGCTGGTGCTGGCCTGGATGCTGCTGCCCTGGCTGGCGACACAGCACAGCGAGGGCCCCTGGGCCCTGCCCGCCTTTGCCCGCGAGAGCCCCTATGCGGCGTTGCGCTGGGCCGGCGCCGGTCTGGCGCTGCTGTGCCTGGCGCTCAGCGTCACCTGCTGGCGGCGCATGGGCAAGAGCTGGCGCATGTCGGTCACGCCCGGCGACAAGACCGAACTCATCACCACCGGCCCCTATGCCCACGTGCGCCATCCGATCTACGCACTGAGCATTCTTCTGATGCTGTGCACGCTGCTGGTCGTGCCGACGGGGCCGGTGCTGCTGATGGCGGCAGTGCATGTCACGCTGATGCTGGTCAAGGCACGCAACGAAGAGCGTTTTCTGGTCGGTGTGCACGGCGCGGCCTACGAGCGCTACTGCCGGCAGACCGGGCGCTTCATGCCGCGGCTGGGTGGCCATGCGGCCGGCGGCGACCGTCGGTGACGCGGTGGCATCGGCTCCCGATGCGCCAGCGACGCACGTGCGCGACGAAGGACGCCTGAACCTTTTCCAGCGCATGATGCTGCGCTGGCGAAGCCTGCACCCGTACAACCCGGTGCATGTGCTGCGCGTGCCGGCGGCGCTGGACGCGCAGCGGCTGCGCGAGGTTGTCGCCGCACGGCTCGAAGCGCTGGGCTTGACCGGGCTCGAGGTCGACGCGGCGCGTGGCCGCTTCCGCTATGCTGGCGGGCGCGCCGAGGTGGACTTGTCGGTGCTTCCGGCCACCACAGGCGCAGCACAGGTGCTGCACGGCCTGATCGAACGCGAATTCAACCGGCCCTTCGAGGGTGGCGCACGCGAACAGCCCCTGCGCTTCGCGGCCGTCGACGCGTCGGACAGCTTCCACCTGGCGCTGACCTACGACCACTTCGTGGCCGGCGGCGATGCGATCGCACGCCTGCTGACCGACATCGCGCTCGTCTACCTGGATGCACAGACGCCGCCACCCGCCTGGACGCTGCAGCGCTACCCCGCGCGCTACCGCCGCGTCCTGGCCAGGCACCCGGGTTGGACGCTGCGTGCGCTGCTCGCATTGCCGTCGTTGACGGCGAGCAACCGCCGTGCGTTCCGGCTGCGCCTGTCCAAGACGGACGACGCGACCAACGGCTTCGTCCGGCTGCGCCTGGAACCGCCACAACTGCGCGCGCTGCTGGCGGCGTGCAAGGCCTGGGGCGTGACGCTCAACGACCTGCTGCTCGCCGGCCTGCTGCAGGCGCTGTCGCCGCTGGCCGAGGCGCGCTGGCGCGAAGCGCGCCGCAAGCAGATCGCGGTGGCTTCGATCATGAACATCAACCGTGACGTCAGCCCGGGCGCCGGGGCCGTGCTGAGCCCCTGCCTGGCCGCGCTGCGCATCGCGCACGACGTGCCCCAGGGCCTGGAGCTGCGCAGCCTGGCACAGCAGGTGCACGCGGCCAGCAGCGCCCTGAAGTCGCAGCATCGCTACCTGAGCAGCCTGTTCGGCTTGGGGCTGTCGGCGCTGGTCTGGCCCTTTCTGAACACGACGCAGCGCGGCGGCCTGTATGCAAAGCACTACCCGCTGTGGGCCGGCGTCACCACGCTGAACCTGAACCCGATCTGGTCGGGCAGCGGCGACGCGCGCACCGAAGGCCTGGACTACCTGCGCGCGGTGCCCACCGGCCCGATGACGCCGCTGGTGCTGGCCGCCACGACCGCGCACGAGGTGCTGCACCTGGGCATCGCCTATCGCCGAGCGGCCTACTCGACGGCGGCAGCCGAAGGCATTGCCGCGTCGTTGCTGCGCTGCTTCAGCGATCTGCAAGCATGAGCGTGTTTCGCCGTGCCCTGGCGGCCATGCTGCTGGCCACGCTGCTGGGCTGCGCCAGCACACCGCAGCCCGAGCGCGCAACGAGCGCCGCACCGGCCGCGCTGGACTGGCGCAGCCAGGCCATCGATGCGCGCATCGAGGACCGCATCCTCGCGCTCGACCCGAACCATGTCACGGACGCCGACGTGCGCCAGTTGCTGGCCGCCGGCCCCACGCCGCGCATCGTCAACCTGCATGGCGGCATCTACCCGGTGCACCTGGTGATGGAGTCGTTTGCGCGCTTCCTGATCGGCATGGGCTACCCGGAGGCGAAGCTGCGCCACCCCGGCGACGGCCGCCGCTCGCACAGCCCCTACGAAAGCAGCCAGCAGATCGCCGGCCTGCTGGCCTGGTACTACGAGAAGGAGGGCCTGATGCCGATGCTCGTCGGCCACAGCCAGGGCGGCATCCAGCTCGTCAAGGTGCTGTATGTGCTGGCCGGCAGCTCGGGTGAGCCGGTTCACGTATGGGACCCGATGCGCGACCAGGCGCTGCCGCGCACAACCATCGTCGACCCGTATTCGGGTCTGGAGCGGCCGGTGGTCGGGCTGAAGGTCGGCTATGCGGCGGTGGTCGGCTCCGGCGGCGCAGCGCTGCTGCTGCCCAACCAGTGGGACATGGTCGGCCGGCTGCAACGCATTCCGGACAGCGTCGACGAATTCACCGGCTTCGCGCTCGAGCTCGACCTGATCGCCTGGGACCTGCCCGGCGCCACCGCCAGCTACCGGCCGCTGGGCACGGCCCGCGTGCGCAACGTGCCGTTGCCGGCGGGCTATTCGCACGTGTTCGTGGCAGCGACCTCGCACCTGGCGCGCGACCCGGCGCTGCGCGCGTGGATCAACGCCTACGTGCCCGGCACGCAGGCCCCGCCGCCCGTCGACGACAGCGCGGCCACCAACCTGCTGTTCGCCGCCGACGTCTGGTACAGCATCAAGCAGCACTGGGTGCTGCAGGCGCAGCAGGCCATCCGCGCGCGCCGTGGCGGCATCAACGAGGCCGGGCCTACGCGGCCTGTGGCACCAGGAAGTCCCGGCTGATGTCGCCGCCCAGGTCGCCGACGCGCGCCAGGAACTGCGTCAGGTAGGCGTGCAGTCCGGTGGCCAGGATCTCGTCGATGCGGCCGTACTGCAGGTCGGCCTGCAGCCGGCCGGCGCGGCGCAGCGTCTCGCCACTGTGGCGGTTGGCCACCAGCTTCAGGTTCGCCACCAGCTCGTTGACGCAGGCCGCCAGCGAACGCGGCATGTCCGGGCGCAGGATCAGCAGTTCGGCCACCAGTTCGGGCTGGATGACGTTGCGGTAGACCTTGCGGTAGATCTCGAAGCCGGACACCGAACGCAGGATCGCGCTCCAGTGGTAGAAGTCGACCTCCGGGCTTTCCTGGTCGTTGCCGGTGCCGAAGTACTCGCCGGCCAGCGCGTGGAACTTCACGTCCAGCAGCCGCGCGGTGTTGTCGCCGCGTTCCAGGAAGGTTCCGATGCGGATGAAGTGCAGCGAATCGTCCATCAGCATCGTGCCGACGGTGACGCCGCGCGACAGGTGCGAGCGGAACTTCACCCACTCGAAGAACTCGCCCGGGTCGCGCGTAAACGCGCCTTCGCGCAGCAGGCGGTTGAACTCCAGCCAGGTCTGGTTCTGCGTCTCCCAGACCTCGGTGGTGAGCGTGCCGCGCACCGCGCGCGCGTTCTCGCGCGCCGCGCGCAGGCAGGCCAGGATGCTCGACGGATTGCTCTCGTCGCGCACCATGAAGTCCATGACGTCGCGGCCGTTGAAATCCTGGTAGCGCTGCAGGTAGGCCGGCGTCAGCTCGGAGATGCTGAGCAGCCCGCGCCAGCCCTGCTCGGTAGCCTCGGCCGACTGCGGCAGCAGCGAGGTCTCGTAGTTGACGTTGAGCATGCGCGCGGTGTTCTCCGCGCGCTCCATGTAGCGCGACATCCAAAATAGATGATCGGCAGTTCTAGAAAGCATGGTGCACCTCCAACGAGCCAACGCGATCGAGCGGACGCTGTGGAACCGGCTTCGCCGGGCCACTGGCGTCGCCCCCTGGGGGGGAGCGCCGAAGGCGCTTCGGGGGGGTTCAATCCTCCAGCACCCAGGTGTCCTTGGTGCCGCCGCCCTGCGACGAATTCACCACCAGCGAGCCTTCCTTCAGCGCCACGCGCGTCAGCCCGCCCGGCACCATCTGCACCTCGCTGCCCGACAGCACGAAAGGCCGCAGGTCGATGTGGCGCGGCGCGATGCCGGCTTCGACGAAGGTCGGGCAGGTGGACAGGCTCAGCGTCGGCTGGGCGATGTAGTTGCCGGGGTTGGCCAGCAGATGGGCGCGGAACTCCTCGACCTCGGCCTGGCTCGCCGCCGGGCCGACCAGCATGCCGTAGCCGCCGGCGCCGTGCACCTCCTTGACCACCAGCTCGTGCAGATGTGCGAGCACGTATTTCAGGTCCTCGGCCTCGCGGCACAGGTAGGTGGGCACGTTGTTCAGGATCGGCGTCTCGCCCAGGTAGAACTCGATCATCTTCGGCACGTAGGGATAGATCGACTTGTCGTCGGCCACGCCGGTGCCGATGGCGTTGGCCAGCGTGATGTTGCCGGCGCGGTACACGCCCAGCAGCCCGGCGCAGCCCAAGGTGCTGTCCTTGCGGAAGACCTCGGGGTCGAGGAAGTCGTCGTCGACGCGGCGGTAGATCACGTCCACGCGCTTCGGGCCCTGCGTGGTGCGCTGGTACACGTGGTTGTCGCGCACGAACAGGTCCTGGCCCTCGATCAGTTCCACGCCCATCTGCTGCGCCAGGAAGGCGTGCTCGAAGTAGGCGCTGTTGTACATGCCGGGCGTGAGCACGACGACCGTGGGTTCGACCACGCCGGCCGGCGCCACCGCGCGCAGTGTTTCCAGCAGCAGGTCGGGGTAGTGCGCCACCGGCGCGACGCGGTGCATGGCGAACAGGTCCGGGAACAGCCGCATCATCATCTTGCGGTCTTCGAGCATGTAGCTCACGCCGCTAGGCACGCGCAGGTTGTCCTCGAGCACGTAGTAGCTGCCGCTGCCGTCGGCATTGGCGGCGCGCACGATGTCGACGCCGGAGATGTGCGAATACACGCCGCCGGGTACGTTGACGCCGCGCATCTCGGGCCGGTACTGCGCGTTGTTCAGCACCTGCCCGGCCGGCACCAGGCCGGCCTTGAGGATCTCCTGGTCGTGGTAGACGTCGTGCAGAAAGCGGTTCAGCGCGGTGACACGCTGGCGCAGGCCTCTTTCCATCTCGTCCCACTCGTGGCTGGGTATGACCCGTGGGATCAGGTCGAAGGGGATCAGCCGCTCGGTGCCGGAGCCGTCCTCGTCCTTGGCGCCATACACCGCGAAGGTGATGCCGACGCGGCGGAAGATCATCTCCGCCTCGTCGCGCCGGTCGCGCATCAACTCCTGCGGCTGCGCCTGCAGCCAGCGCTCGTAGGTGCGGTAATGGTCGCGCACCTCGCTGCCGCTGATGCGCATTTCATCGAAGCTGGGTGGCATGCAAAGAGCTCCTCGGATGGGGGTCAAGATAGCAACATTCGGGCCCGCGACTCCTGCACGCGCCGCGTGTTCACCGCCACGTCCAGTGTGTGCCGGCCACCGCCGCGGATGACGCCGCGCAGCGGCGTCACGTCGCCGTAGTCGCGGCCCCGCGCCAGGCGCACATGGCGGGTGTCGGGCACCAGGTCGTTGGTCGGGTCCAGCTCCAGCCAGGCGCCGGGCAGCCCCGGCGTGTCGGGGCAGTACACCTGCACCCAGGCATGCGAGGCATCGGCGCCGAGCAGCTTGTCCTGGCCCGGCGGCGGCTGGGTCAGCAGGTAGCCGCTGACATAGCGCGCCGCCAACCCCAGCATGCGCAGCGCGGCGATCATCAGGTGCGCGAAGTCCTGGCACACGCCGCTGCGCTGTTCGAAGGCCTCGAGCAGCGGCGTGTCGACGTCGGTGGCGGCGGCCTGGAATTCGAAGTCGGCATGGATGCGGTGCATCAGCTCCAGCGCCCCCGCCGCCACCGGCACGCCGGCGCCGAAGCTGGCCTGCCCGTAGTCGCGCAGCGCCTGCAGGCGCGGCACGTAGGGCGACGGCTGGGCGAATTCCACCGCCGCATCGTAGCGGGCGCCGGCCTCGTAGCGCAGCCGCTGGCACACGTCCTCCCAGCGCGGCGATGCCGATGCTTCCACCGCCCTGTCGGCCGGGTTCAGCACGACGCGGCTGCGCGCACACACGCGCAGCTCGCGGTGCGGCTGATCCAGGCTGAAGAGCACGCGGGCGTTGCCGTAGGCGTCGCTGTCGTGCAGCAGTTCGCGCGGCGCCGGCTCGATCAGCAGCTCGTGCTGCTGCAGCTGCTGGCCCGCGTCGTGCAACGGCTTCAGGTAGGCCAGGTGCCGGGCCTGCGTCACCGCTGCGGCATAGCCGTAGCGCGTCTCGTGCTCGACCTCGAGTTCAATGGGCGCAGCCATCTCAGTTTTCCATGGCGCCGAGGCCACCAGCGATGCATGAACCCAGCCGTCCGAGCGAACGCCGCGGAACCGGCTTTGCCGGGCCGCTGGCGTTGCCCCCTGGGGGGAGCGCCGAAGGCGCTTCGGGGAGGGTCATTTCACACATGCTGCAGCTCATCGCCGGTGCTCGCATGCGCGAAGAAGCGGTGCCCCAGTGCGTCGGCCAGTTCGGCGCCGCTGGCGCGCAGCTGCGCGCAGACCTCGCCCAGCGCATGCTGCACCTGCAGCTCGTCGGCGCCGCGCAGCTCGTTCAGGCTCAACCCGGCGCCTTCGGCCGGCAGGCGCTGCAGCAGCGAGGCAATGAAGTCGTCGCCGCCGGGCAGCTTGCGCAGCTCGGTGCGCAGCCGACGCAGCACGCCGGCCAGCGCGCGCGGGTTGTTGCTGTCCAGCACCAGCAGGTCGGTCAGCGCCAGCAGGTCCTCGCGGCGCTGGTAGCGGGCGCGGAAGGTGATGGCGCTGTCGAACAGCTCCAGCGCCAGTTCCATGCCGGCGGCCTGCTCCAGCGCGCCGCTCTCGACGAAGCTGCCCAGCTGATTCGCCAAGCCGATCAGCCGCTCGACAAGACGGCCCACGGTCATGAAGCGCCAGCCGTGGTCGCGCGTCATGCGGTCGGTCTGCGCGCCGGTGACGGCCGCCAGCTGCACGCCCAGCAGGTCCAGCGCCGCCAGCACGCGCGACAGCGGCGGCACCTGGCCCGGCGCGTCGTCGCGCAAGGCCAGCACATGCGCGTGCATGGAGCGCACCACGCTCCACTGTTCGGTGGACAGGCGCTCGCGCAGCGCCTGCGCGGCACGTTCCAGCGCGCCCAGGTTGAAGGCGATGCTGGTGGCGGCCGGGTCGGCCAGTGCGCCGAGCAGCGCACGTTCGAACAGATGCGGCGCCTGGTTCAGCGTCGGCGCACCCCAGGGCGCCAGGCCGCTGTGCAGCGCCAGCTCGGACAGGGTCTCGCGCAACGTCTCCGGCGCGTCCTCGTCGGTGTCGATCAGCAGCAGCACCGCGCGCGCCAGCCGCACCATCTGCTCGGTGCGCTCGGTGTAGCGGCCCAGCCAGAACAGGTTCTCGGCGGTGCGGCTGGACACCGGCGGGCGCCGTGCCGCGATGTCATCGACGCTCAAGCGCGAGGGCAGCATCGAGAAGCTGTCCACGGGGCCGTCGGTGCGCACCCAGGTGTCCAGGCTGGAGCCGCCGCGCTGCATCGATACGCTCAGCTCGTCGGCCTTGGCCACGCGCGTCATGCCGCCGGGCAGCACGTGCCAGCTTCCGTCTTCTTCGGCGATGGCATACACGCGCACCATCGCGGGGCGCGCCATCGTGGTGCCTGCCTGCCACACCGGTGCCCGCGAGAAGCGCACCCTTTCGGTCACGGTCCAGGCGTCGGGGTCGTCGTCGATCTGCGCGTCGCTGGGACGCACGATGGCCGAGGCGCGGCCGCCGCGCGGGAAGGTGCTGCGCACGATCTTGCCGGGCAGCGTCGGCTGGACATCGTGCCAGGCCGCCGCCTCGCCGCACCACCAGGTGGGCAGCGCCGGTAGCAGCAACTCCTGGTCCAGCAGGCGGCGTGCGATGCCGGGCAGGAAACCCTGGATCGCCGGCGATTCGAGGAAGCCGTTGCCCAGCGCATTGGCCATCACCACGTTGCCGGCGCGCACCGCCTGCAGCAGCCCGGGCACGCCCAGTGCCGAATCGGCACGCAGCTCCAGCGGGTCGCACCAGTCGTCGTCGAGGCGGCGCAGCATGCCGTGCACCGGCTCCAGGCCTTCCACGGTCTTGAGGTACAGGCGCATCTCGCGCACCACCAGGTCGCCGCCCTCGACCAGTGGCAGGCCCAGGTAGCGCGCCAGGTAGGCGTGCTCGAAGTAGGTCTCGGCATAGGGACCGGGCGTCAGCAGCACCACCCGCGGCGCGGCGCCGCGCGCCACCTGGCGCGCCGCGCTTTCGATCGAATCGAGCAGCCGCCGGTAGCTGGTGGCGATGTGCTGCACGCGCAGCTCGCGGAAGGCATCGGGGAACTGGCGCGAGATCACCAGCCGGTTGTGCAGCACGTAGCCCAGGCCCGACGGGCCCTGGCTGCGGCAGCTCAGCACCTGCCAGCTGCCGTCGGGCGCGCGCACCAGGTCGAAGGCGACGATGTGCAGGCGCAGCCCACCGGCCGGCAGCACGCCGCGCATCGAGCGCAGGTAGCCCGGGTGGCGCAGCAGCAGCGCCGGCGGGAACAGGCCCTCGTGCAGCAGCTGCTGCGGCCCATAGGCATCGGCCAGCATGGCCTGCATCAGCGCCGCGCGCTGCGCCACGCCGGCTTCGATGACCGCCCAGTCGGCGCTGTCGATGATCAGCGGCAGCAGCTCCAGCGACCACGGCCGCTGCGCCGCGCCCTGGTCGCCGAAGACGTTGTGCGTGATGCCGTCGCGGCGGATCTGCCGCGCCACCTGCACGACGCGGCGGTCCATGTCCTCCGACAGCGTCTGGCCGGCGGCCGACGGTGGCATCCAGTGCATGAACTCGTGCCACGACGCGCGCAGCCGGCCGTCGACATGGCGCATCTCGTCCCACAGCCCCGGCTCCAGCCCCGGGCTGTGGCGCAGCAGCTCGGCCTGCACCGCCTGCACCGGGTCGAGCGGGTCCTCGGCGGCAAAGGGCAGCAGCGACTGGGACTGGGTCTGCAGCACGGTGGGTGGCGGTCAGCGCTGGCGCAAATCGAGGGTAAAGGGGAACTCCAGGCTGGGCTTGGCCGGCTGCACCGACATCTGCCCCGGCGTGTGGCCCATGCGGATGAAACGCGCCAGGCGGCGGCTTTCCGCGGTGTAGGCGTTGACCGGGAAGTCCTCGTAGCTCAGGCCGCCCGGGTGCGCCACGTGGTACTGGCAGCCGCCCATCGAGCGCTGCAGCCAGCGGTCGACGATGTCCAAGGTGACCGGCGCATGCACGCCGATGGTCGGGTGCAGCGCCGACGGCGGCTGCCAGGCGCGGTAGCGTACGCCGCAGACGTATTCGCCGACCCTCCCGGTGGGCTGCAGCGGCAGCGCCTGGCCGTTGGCGGTGACGATGTGGCGGTTGTCGTTCAACCCGGTGACCCGGACCTCCAGCCGCTCCAGCGACGAATCGACATAGCGCGCGGTACCGCCGGGCGCGCCCTCCTCGCCCATCACGTGCCAGGGCTCGAGCGCGGTGCGCAGGGACAGGCCGATGCCCAGGGTGGCGATCTCGCCGATCAGCGGGAAGCGGAACTCCAGGTGCGGCGCGAACCACTCGTCGTCGAAGGCATAACCGGCCTGGCGCAGCTCGGCCATGACGTCGTTGAAGTCCATCTGCACGAAGGTGGGCAGCAGGAAGCGGTCGTGCAGCCCCGTGCCCCAGCGCGTCATGCGCGTCGTGCCATGGCCGCGGTAGGGCTCGCGCCAGAACCACGACAGCAGCGCACGCAGCAGCAGCTGCTGCGCCAGGCTCATGTGCGCATGCGGCGGCATCTCGAAGGCGCGCAGTTCCAGCAGGCCCAAGCGCCCGGTGGGCCCGTCGGGCGAGTACATCTTGTCGATGCAGAACTCGCTGCGGTGGGTGTTGCCGGTGACGTCGATCAGCAGGTTGCGCAGACTGCGGTCGATCAGCCAGGGCTGCACCTGGTGGTGCAGCGCCAGCTGCCGCTCCAGCTCGGCGAAGGCGATCTCGATCTCGTAGACCTGGTCGTTGCGCGCCTCGTCGATGCGCGGCGCCTGGCTGGTCGGGCCGATGAACATGCCGCTGAACAGGTAGCTCAGCGACGGGTGGTTGTGCCAGTAGGTCAGCAGGCTGGCCAGCACGTCGGGCCGGCGCAGGAAGGGGCTGTCGGCCGGCGTGGCGCCGCCGAGCACGAAGTGGTTGCCACCGCCAGTGCCGGTGTGGCGGCCGTCGAGCATGAACTTCTCGGTCGACAGCCGCGTGCGGTGTGCCGCGTCGTACAGGAACTCGGTGTGGTCGACTAGTTCCTCCCAGCTGGACGCAGGGTGGATGTTGACCTCGATCACGCCCGGGTCGGGCGTGACCTGCAGGATCTTCAGCCGCGGGTCGCGCGGCGGCGGGTAGCCTTCCAGCACCACCTTCACACCGAGTTCGGCCGCGGTGGCCTCGACCGCGGCCAGCAGCTCCAGATAGTCCTCCAGGTGCTTCAGCGGCGGCAGGAAGACGTAGAGCACGCCGCTCTTGCCGCCATGCTCCTTCTCGGCCTTCGGGCCGTTGGCGCGCTGCGGGTCGCGCACCTCGACGCACAGCGCGGTGCGCGTCAGCCAGCCGGCCGATTCGCCTCGTGCCGGGACGGAGTCGGGGTCGCGCGAAGGGGCAGTTTCGGGCGCATGGGCATGGCCCGGGCCGCTGCCGCCGGCTGTGCCTTCACCATCCAGGCGCTCGCCTTCACCCGGCCAGGGCTGCGCCTGCACGGCCACCGTGCCACCTTCGGCAAAGCCGCCGCCCACATGGTGCGTGTCGTAGCCCGGCCGGCCGGCGAACTGCGCGCGCAGCGCCGCGGCATGCGGCAAGGGGCGCAGGCTGTCGAAGGGGTCCTGCGTGATCAGCTGCTGCTGGTCGCCGGCGGCGGCCCAGGGCAGCGAATCCAGCGGCAGCCGGTAGCCCATCGGCGAATCGCCGGGCATCAGGTACAGGCGTTCGTCGCGCAGGAACCACGCTCCGGTGATCCACTTCGGCCCGGCCGTGGGCTTGTGCCATTCGCGCTTCAGCGGCAGCAGGAAGCCGACCACGCTGTCCAGCCCCTGCGTGAAGATGCGGCGCAGCCGCGCGCGCTCCATCTCGTCGTCGAGCTTGGATTCGAAGGGGTCGACGTTGACCGGCAGGCGGCGTTCGCGCCACAGGTAGTACCAGGTGTCCTCGTAACCCGCCTGCACGTACTGGGTGTCCAGGCCCAGGCGCACGGTGAGAGCGTCCATGAAGGCCTTGGCATCGTCGGTGGTGTAGCGGTGAACGTCGCGCTCGTCGGCGAAGAGCGCGGGGTCGTGCCAGCAGGGCTGACCGTCGGCGCGCCAGCCGATGGTCAGCGCCCAGCGCGGCAGCTGCTCGCCCGGGTACCACTTGCCCTGGCCGAAGTGCAGGAAGCCGCCGCTGGCGTACTTGGCGCGCAGCCGGTGCACCAGTTCGGTGGCAAAGCCGCGCTTGGTCGGGCCGAGCGCGTCGACGTTCCATTCGGCGCCGTCGCGGTCGTCCACCGAGACGAAGGTCGGCTCGCCGCCCATCGTCAGGCGCACGTCCTGGCGCTGCAGTTCGCCGTCGACCTGCTGGCCCAGCGCCAGGATCGACTGCCACTGGCCTTCGGTGTAGGGCTTGGTCACGCGCGGCGATTCGTAGATGCGCGTGATCTGCATGTGGTGCTCGAACGTCACCTCGCTTTCGTCGACCGCGCCGCTGACCGGCGCCGCCGTCGACGGCTCGGGCGTGCAGGCCACCGGGATGTGGCCTTCGCCGGCCATCAGCCCCGAAGTCGGGTCCAACCCCACCCAGCCGGCGCCGGGCAGGAAGACCTCGCACCAAGCGTGCAGGTCGGTGAAGTCGACCTCGGTGCCGCTGGGCCCGTCCAGCGACTTGACGTCGGGCTTGAGCTGGATCAGGTAGCCGGAGACGAAGCGCGCCGCCAGCCCCAGGTGGCGCAGCAGCTGCACCAGCAGCCAGCCGGTGTCGCGGCAGGAGCCGGACAGGTTGGTCAGCGTCACTTCGGGCGTCTGCACGCCCGGCTCCATGCGGATCAGGTAGCCGATCTCGCGCTGCAGCCGCTGGTTCAGGCCGACCAGGAAGTCGATGGTGCGCAGCTCGTCGCGCGGCACGCTGTCCACCAACGCCTTGAACTTCGGTGTCAGCGGCCCCTTCACCAGGTAGGGCGCCAGATCGTGCTTCAGCTCCGGCGCGTACTCGAAGGGATAGGTCTCGGCCTCCGGCTCCAGGAAGAAGTCGAAGGGGTTGTAGACCGCCATCTCGGCCACCAGGTCGACCGTGACCTTGAATTCGGTGGTCTTTTCGGGGAAGACCAGCCGCGCCAGGTGGTTGGCAAAGGGGTCCTGCTGCCAGTTGACGAAGTGCTCCGCCGGTTCGACGCGCAGCGAATAGCCGAGGATCGGCGTGCGGCAATGCGGCGCCGGCCGCAGGCGCACCACCTGCGGCGACAGGCCGACACGGCGGTCGTAGCGGTAGTGCGTGACATGGTTCAGCGCGACGTGGATGGACACGGGAAGCTCCTGCGATGGCGTCGTGGGCGTGAATGCAAGGCGCGGGCCATCCGCGTCGGTCAAGGCACGGCCCCACCGCCAGCGTCGGCCCGATGATGCCAGTAACGGGCGGCCGCCTGCCTGAGACAGTAGGCCGGGCCTGGCGCCTGCCAGACCCAGGCGCCGCAGCGGTCGCTGCGCAGCAGTTCCACGCCCAGCGCGCGGTAGCGCGCCTCCACCTCGGGCGCCGGGTGGCCGAAACGGCTGCGATAGCCGGCCTGCACCAGGGCCGTGCCCGGTGCCACGGCGCCGATGAAGGCCTCGGTCGACGAACTGCGGCTGCCGTGATGCGGCACCAGCAGCACCTGGCTGCGCAACGAGGCCGAACGCGCCAGCAGCGCCCTCTCCTGCGCGGCTTCGATGTCGCCGGTGAGCAGCAGGCTGCGCCCGTCGCTGCCTTGCACGCGCAGCACGCAGCTCAGCGCATTGGGGCGCGAGCCCTGCGCATAGTCGCCCGGCAGCGGGTGCAGCAGCTCGAAGCGCACGCCGTCCCAGTCCCAGGCCTGGCCGGCCAGGCAGCGCCGCTGCGGCACGCCGGCACGCAGCAGCGCATGCCCGTCGGGCAGCGAGCTGGACAGCGCGCGCACCGGCAGCCGTGCCAGCAGCGAGGCCGCGCCACCCACATGGTCGGTGTCGCTGTGGCTCAGCATCAGCAGGTCGATGCGGCGCTCGCCGCGGGCTTGCAGCAGCGGCAGCAGCACGCGCTGCGCCGCATCGGCCGCGGGCGAATAACGCGGCCCGGCGTCGTAGACCAGCAGGTGCTCGCGGGTGCGCACCAGCACCGCGGTGCCTTGGCCGATGTCCGCCACCACCACTTCGAAGCTGCCCGCCGCGGGCGGCTGCACGGGCGGGGCCAGCAGCGGCAGCAGCAAGGGCAGGCCCAGCGCTCGCAATCGCCAGGGCAGCGGCATCAGCAGCAGCGCGCCGCCCAGCAGGCCGACCGCGACGCCCCAGCTTGGTGCTGCGGCGGCCGTCCACAGACCGAAGGGCAGCCCGGCCAGCATGCCCAGCACATGCATCAGCGCCTGCTGCAGCGCGCTGGCCACGGCCCACAGCGGCGGGATCAGAATGCCCGCCAGCGTCAAGGGCACGATGGCCAGCGTGACCAGCGGGATGGCCAGCAGATTGGCCACGAAGCCGACCAGCGACACCTGCTGGAAGAAGACCAGGCTCAACGGCGCCAGCCCGATGCTGGCCACGGCCTGGGTGTGCAGGCCGCGGCGCAGCGCCGGCACCGCGCCGCGGCCACTGGCGGCGGCCGGCTCCGCCACCACCAACAGCGCCACCGCCACGAAGGACAGCCAGAAGCCCGGCTGCATCAGCGCCCAGGGGTCGAAGAGCGTGACCACGACGGCCGCGGCCAGCAGCACCAGCAGCGCCGGCCAGTGCAAGCCGCTGCTGCGCAGCAGTGCCACGGTGGCCAGCATCCACAAGGTGCGCTGCGCCGGCACGCCCCAGCCGGCGAGCAGCGCATAGGCGGCGGCGGCCAGCACGCCGCCCCAGCGCGCCGCCAGCGGCGTGGGCAGCGCCAGCATCAGCCGCGGGCTGCGCCGCCACAGCGGGCCGATCAGTGCCGCCGCCAACCAGGCGAACATCGTGACATGCAGGCCGCTGATGCTCATCAGGTGGGCCACGCCGGTGTGGCGGAACAGCTCCCAGTCCTCACGGTCGATGGCCGCCTGGTCACCCACCGCCAGCGCCGCCAGCACACCGGCGGCCTGCGCATCGGCCACGCGCAGCAGCAGGGCATCGCGCACCGCCTGGCGCGCACGTTCCACCGGGTGGCCGGCGTGCTCGGCCAGCAGGCGGTTGACGCTGCCGCGGCTGTCGCGCACCGTGCCGCTGGCGCGCAGGCCCTGTTCGAACATCCACAGTTCCAGGTCGAAGCCGTGCGGGTTGAGCGTGCCGTGCGGCTGGCGCAGCCGCGCCGTCAGATCCCAGCGCTGGCCGGCACGCAGTTCCTGCGGCGGCGCGCCCAGCAGGGCATCGCCGTCGAAGCCGCGGTACCAGCCCAGCGACACCCGGCCGGGCACCTGCACCGGCTGGCCAGCCAGCATGGCCTGCTCGACGCGGAAGACGAAGCGCGTGCCCTGCGGCCCGGGCTGCGGCAAACGTGCGATGACGCCGCGCAGCTGCAGGTCCTGCCCCTCCAGCGCCACCGGCAGCGCGTCCGCCAGCCGCTGCGCCGCGCGCCAGCCGGTGCTGGCAAAGCCCAGCAGCGCCAGCGCCAGCAGCAGGCAGGGCAGCCGCCGCCAGGCCAGGCCCAGGGCCAGCGCAATTGCCAGCAGGAGCAGGTAATACGCCGCAGGCCACAGCGCCGGCTGCTGCAACTGCAGGCCGATGCCCGCCAGCCAGGCCAGCGCCGCTGCGGCCAGGCGCAAGCCGGTATCGCGCAGCAGGCCTGGGCTCATTGCTGCCAGTGTAGGATGCCCTCCCCTCGCAAACCCTGGTGCGAACGCCATGTCCATCCAAGCCCGACTCGATGCCCTGGGCATCACCCTGCCCCCGCTGGCCGTGCCGGCGGCCGCCTACGTGCCTTTCGTGCGCAGCGGCAACCTGCTGTTCATCTCCGGCCATATCGCGCGCAGGGACGGCAAGCCCTGGGTCGGCCAGCTGGGCCTGACCATGAGCACCGACGAAGGCAAGGCCGCGGCGCGCGCCATCGCCATCGACCTGCTGGGCACGCTGCAGGCCGGCGCCGGCGGCCTGGACCAGGTAGCGCGCATCGTCAAGGTGCTGAGCCTGGTGAACAGCACGCCCACCTTCACCGAACACCACCTGGTGACCAACGGCTGCTCGGAGCTGCTGGTCGAGGTCTTCGGGCCCGAGGTCGGCTCGCACGCGCGCAGCGCCTTCGGCGTGGCGCAGCTGCCGATGGGCGCCTGCGTCGAGATCGAACTGATCGCCCAGCTGACGTGAAGGTGGCACCGCAGCGCACGGCGCTGCTGCTGGGCATGGCCGTCATCAGCCTCGGCGCGGTGGCGGTGGCGCTGTGGACCCAGCATGCGCTGGGCATGGAGCCCTGCCCCTGGTGCGTGCTGCAGCGGCTGATCTTCGTCGCCATCGCACTGGTGGTGCTGCCGGGTCTGGTGTGGCGCCGCGGTTTCGTGCAGTTCAGCTCGGCGCTGCTGGCCTTGGCGCTGGCGCTGAGCGGCGTGGCCGCCGCGCTGTGGCAGCACTTCGTCGCCGCCGTCAGCGACTCGTGCAACATGACGCTGGCCGACCGCATCGTCAGCGGGCTGCGCCTGGACGCTCTGCTGCCCGAGGTCTTCCAGGCCCGCGCCAGCTGCGCCGACGCAGCCGTGCGGCTGTGGGGCCTGCCCTACGAAGCCTGGAGCCTGATCCTGTTCATGCTGCTGAGCGTGATGGCGCTGCGCATGGTGATGCGCAGGGGCTCGGCCTGAGCTGACACGCCCAGGGGACGAGGCCAGGCCTTCGGCTGTAGGTCGCGGCCGGCGAATCTGACGGCATGGAATGGCTCGGCGCATGGGGCGGCTCTGCAGCGGCTGCCGACATGTTTGACGAGGTGTAATCGTTCGATTACATTGACGCCGTGGTCGCCGTCAAAGCGCTTCCTGAGTTCAAGTCTTGGCTTGACCGACTGGCAGACGCCTCGATTCGTGGTGTAGTGATCGCTCGGATCAAACGGCTTGAACGAGGTCTTCTCGGTGACGTGGAGTCGGTGGGCGGCGGTGTCTCCGAGCTTCGCATCCATGTTGGGGCCGGATGGCGCGTGTATTTCACGCAGCGTGGCGATCAGCTTGTAGTCCTGCTGGCGGGCGGATCCAAGCGCACACAAAAGAGCGACATCAGGCGCGCGCAGGCGCTGGCCGCCCTGCTGGACTGAAAGAGGAAACGACGATGAGCACGCGAATCAAGGTTGACGAACTGCCGGCATTTGATGCCGCGCCCTACCTCGACAGCGACGAGGCCATTGCTGCCTACCTGACTGACATCCTGCAGGCCAACGACGCGGGCCTGCTCTCCGCCGCGCTGGGCGACATCGCCCGCGCTCGTGGCATGACCGAAATTGCCAAGGCGGCAGGCATCACGAGGGAAGCGCTGTACAAGGCCCTGCGGCCCGGCAGCGCGCCGCGCTTCGATACGGTCAACCGTGTATGTACCGCCCTTGGCGTTCGCTTGGTGGTTCAGCCGCTGCATCCGGTTTGAAGATCGGTCGGCGGCCGACGAGCATGGAGCAGAGCTATCGATGATCGACCTCAGTGATAGTCCTCTTCACGCTGATGGCGCACCGCCAGCACGACCACCTTCGACGCACTGACGATCTCGTACAACGCGACATATCCCGTGCCGCCGAACGGGATGATCAACTCGCGCTGCGCGGGATTCTGGGCCGCCTTGCGGAAGCTGAAGGGTGTGATGGCCAGCCGGTGCTGCGCCGTCGCCCTGATAGCCTCGATCGCTGCTTGGGCGCGATCAAGGTCTTCGGTGGTCTCCGCCTGGTCGAGCAGGAAGTCGAAGAGGCGCTCCAGGTCGGCTTCGGCCGTCGGAGACAGCTCGACGACAAAACTCATCGGCCGAGCTTCTTGCGCCTGGCGTCGAGTTTGGATTGGAGTTTTTTCAGCACAGTCTCGACGGGCACCGAAACGCCCGTCTGGTGGTATGCCTCGGACGCCGCTTGCGCACGAGCATGGAATTCGGTCTGGACGCGCCGGAAAGCGATGGCGTTGCGCACCGTAGCCTCGACGAAGTCGGTCAGGGTTTCGCCTTGCCTGAGTACGGACTCGAGCTCAGCGCGCAACTCCGGCTCGACGCGGATTTGGGGTATGACAGCGGACTTCATCAAGGAAGTGTATTGCGTTTGAGTTACGCTCGCAACGCCCTCTCTGGGATGCCAACTTCTATATGACTGCTTCGGTCGCTTGCTGGCCGGGAACACGCATTCGTGCCTGCTGTGCTGAGTACCCGGATCAGACTGTCTGCCGCCGTTGGGACTGGGCGGCTGAATGTCGGCGGCAGCCTATAGCTGCCGGCCGGCGGTCACAGTGCCGAGCGGCCGGTCCACGCTGAAGCTTGACGCTGGCAGATCGTTGTGCTGTTGGCCGCCCGTTCGCGCGGGCGAACGTCGATCGCCATCGGGGCACTTTCAACGTCGCTGGCTGAATGACTGCGTCCGAAAGCAGCGAACTTACCTCGCCGACCGTGGGGCGACGTCCGCTGTACAGACCGTGCTGACGCCAGGCCGCACGTCGGCGCCGCCGGCAGCCGCTGAGCCGGTCGGCCCGGCACCGGAGGCGGCCGAGCGCCGGTGCTGGTGTCGAGGCTGGCGCGGCGCGACCTCGCGGTAGTGGCGCACATCCGGCCGTTCGAATCGGTGCAGTAGCGCTGGCTGGGCACCGAGCGCCATCGGCAGGCTGAACCGCCTGCTCGACCAGCTCGATTTCAGGTCGCGCGATTCTTCGCAGGAGGCTTGAACCGGCACATCAGCTGAGCGAGCGGTCGCCGCTGTTCATGCGCAACCACGTCCGAAGCCCAGCAGAGCTGCACGCGCGAGTTCTGATGGCGGATCGACCTGCCGCGCGCCGATGAAGACTGCCCCCTAGTTCGTGGTCGTGGCCTCGGGCACTGGGTCTTGACGTTTCGCGAGCAGGGGCGCCAACTTGTCCTGCGGCACGTAAACAGGAGATATTTTGCGTCCCGTGGACCCACAGTGAGCCGATGTTTGAGGCTGCGTAGACACGCAGGCAGTCGCATCGGATTTCGGGGCTCGGACCGGACGACTCGTCCAACTTATCGTGGAGGACTTCCAGATGCCTAGCAAGAAGGAGTACATCGCACTGGACACGCTCAGCTTCGACGCGCAAGGGCGTGCAGTGATCGCCGATCAGGAAACCGTCTCGCGGCTGCGCCGGGCAGTAGCTTCGGAAGACGCGATCAAGAACATCGGCTGCTGCAGCGTGGCCATCCAGTCGGGCCAGGCCATTCGCGAACTCGGCCAGTTAGCCAAGGACGTGTTCCGCACCGGCGGCCCTGAGGTGGTCGATGCGATCAAGAACATCGGCTGCTGCAGCAACGCGATCACCGATGCCGCCGACCTGACCACGCGGCCCGGTGTCGAGGATGCGATCAAGAACATCGGCTGCTGCAGCGCCGCGCTCGACCTGTCCAAGCTCTCCGCACAGCAAAGGGCGGTCCTCGACACCCAGGCGATCAAGAACATCGGCTGTTGCAGCGCTCAGCTCGAGGAAGGCCAGTTGGTGTCGCGGCCCGGCGCCGAGCAGGCGCTGAAGAACATCGGCTGCTGCAGCTCGCAGCTCGAGGCGGTCACCGTCAGCACTCGCGAACTCGCCTCGCTCGGCGAGGAAGCGATCAAGAACATCGGCTGCTGCAGCTCGCAGCTCGAGGGCGGCGCGCTCGGCCAGCGCGAGATGGCGGCACTTGGCGAAGAGGCGCTGAAGAACATCGGCTGCTGCAGCGCGGCGATGGAGCAGGGCAAGCTCGGCTTGAAGGAGCTTTCGGACCTGAGCCGTGAGGCGCTGAAGAACATCGGCTGCTGCTCAGCCGCGATGGAATCGCTCAAGCTCAACGCCCGCGATGCGGCCAAGCTGCGCGAAGAGGCGCTGAAGAACATCGGCTGCTGCAGCGTCACCTAGCCGATGCCGATTCGATGCACGCCGCATCCGCGCGGCGTCGTTGAAGAGCGCGCCACGCAAGCCGGCCTCGGTGCTGAGGCCGGGCTTGCCGCGCCCACCGGTCCGTTGCCACGACCAGGGAGGTTGCCGCCATGCCAACGCTGAGCCCCATCGACTTCTGGAAGAGCGCCGCCGACGCCTTCGCTTCCGACACGCTCGAGCTGACGATCCTGCCCACCGAGAAGTGCAACCTGCGCTGCACCTACTGCTACGAGAAGTTCGAGCTCGGCAAGATGACGCCCGAGGTGGTGGCCGCGGTCAAGCAGCTGCTGTCGCGCCGCGCACCTGAACTGAAGCGGCTGAAGATAGGCTGGTTCGGCGGCGAGCCGTTGCTCGCGGTCGACGTGATCGAGGACATCGGCACCCACGCTCTCCGCCTCGCCGAAGAGTACTCGCCGCTGGCATACAGCGGCTCGGCCACATCCAACGGCGTGTTGATGACGCCCGAGGTGGCGCGGCGGCTGGTGCGCTCCGGCGTCGACCACGTGCACGTCAGCCTCGACGGACCGGCGACTGCGCACGACCTGACCCGCGTGGGCGGCAACGGCCGCGGCAGCTTCGCCGACCTCGAGCGCAACCTACTCGACGTGCGCGACAGCGATGTCGACCTCGTGGTGGACCTGCGCGTGCACGTCACGCCGCTCAACATCGAGATGCTCGACGCGTTCACCGGCTACCTGATCCAGACCTTCCTGCCCGACGATCGCTTCAACGTCTACTTCTTCCCGATCGTCGACCTCGGCGGCCCGCAGCAGGGGCAGTTCAAGGTGCTGCGCAAGGACGACGCGGCGCGCATCGTGCACGGCTTGAGTGTCCACGTGCAGCGTGCGCTCGCGGGCTTGGCACCGCGGCGCTCTCTGCGGCGGCGCGCGGCCGAGGTGAAGACGTCCTGCGAGTCGCCCTACGTGTGCTATGCGGCCAAACCCAACGCCTGGGTGATCCGCTCCAACGGCGGGCTGTCCAAGTGCACGGTGGGCTTCGAGGATGTGCGTAACGATGTCGGGCGCCTCACCGGGGACGGTTCGTTCCAGCTGCACGGCGACCGGCTGCAGAGCTGGATGCGCGGCTGGGCCAGCGGCGACCAGCTGTCGCTGCACTGTCCGTACGAAGGCATGCGCGAAGACGTTCGGGTAGGCCTGGTGGAAAGTCGTGGCTGAGGCCGATGGCGGCCGCGGCCACGTGGTGCAAACGAATCGGCAAGAGCACCCCATGCGGCCGGTGGTGCTGATGGGGCCACGGCGGCTTGTGCGGCTGTCGGCCGGCACCCGGTTCCCATCAACCGGCGCGGGCGCCGAAGCGGTCGACAGCGCGGCCGCAGAGCCGTGCGCATCGGAGCTGCCCGACGCGCTGCGTCGGCAGCTGGCGATGCTGCCGATGGACAGCACCGCGTTCCGGGACGCGATGCGCTGCGCCGGACCGCTGTCGATGGCGTGGGCAAAGACGCTTGGCCAACTCGGTGCGCTGGAGGAGGTGCTCGTCGACGAGCATGGCGACACGGTGCTGCGGTTGGCCCGCCCCGACGCGGGCCCGCCCGCCGCGGCGCCCGTTGCAGAAGGCCCTGCCGCGCTGGCCGATGGCGCGTATCTGCGCTTCGCCGAGCCGGAGTGCCTGCTGATGTCGTCGTCTTCGTCCGCCGTCGTGTTCGTGCCGGCGCGGCACCTGCCGCTGCTGGCCGCTGCGCTGTGCGATGGCGGCTCGCAGGTGCCGCTCGCCGCGGCCATGCGTGCTCTGCTGCACGACAACGCCTTCCCGATCCCGCGCGCGAACCCGACCGCAGCTGCCTGGAGTTTCCCCGACCGCCTGTTCCACGCCGTCTCCACACACGGCCGCGGGTACGAAGGCGGCTACGGCGCAACCTGGCCGGGCCTGGGCCGCGCGGTCACAGCAAGGCCCGCGTCGCCCTCGCCGCGGGACGCCGCTGCCGATGGCGTTGCGCTCGCGCGCGACGATGGCGGCCCCTTGGGTGCCGATCTTGGCACAGTGCTTGCCCGCCGCCGCAGCTGCCGCGCCTACGTTGAGCGCACGCTGTCGCTCGCTGAACTGGCGCCGCTGCTGCATCGGGCGCTGCACACTCAGCGCAGGCAGGCTTCGAAGGGCGGTCTGCAGGTGGCCTTCCATCCGTATCCGAGTGGCGGCGCCTGCGACGAGATGACGACGCTGGTGGCGCTGCGCTGCACCGTGGAGCAACCGCGCGAGCCCTTCGTCGCGATCTATTCGAACCATGCGCACAGGCTCCTCGTGATGCCCGGGTCTGACAAGCTGGCGCTGCTGCTGTTGCGCCAGCTGGCGGCTGCCGGCGAGGTCGAGCCGCTGCCCCCGGCCGCGCTGGTGTTCGTGGCGGACTATGGCCGCATGGCAATGAAGTACGAGGCGATCGCCTACGCCACTACCCTGCGCAACGTCGGGGCGATCTACCAGACCGTCTCGCTGGTGGCCGAGGCGCTGGGGCTGGGCAGCTGCGCCGTGGGTGGCGGCTGGGGCGAGGTCGAGCGCGCGCTTCAGGCCGGAGCGTGGCCCGACGGCGTGGTCGTCGGCGGGATGCTGCTCGGATGGCCCGACCGCGGCACCTGATCGCGGTGCGGTTGCGGAGTCTCGCTGCGCCGGGTTCCGCAGACGGCAGCTCGCTGCGGCTTGAGCGCGACGAAGCCGACTTCCTGCTGAGCCCGCTGCTCGGGCCGTTTGGCTTGTGCGAGCGCTGCTGGGTGGCGCGCAGGGCGGCCACCTTCGACCCGGCCGCGCTCGCGCCGGGCGCTGCCGGCGCTGCCGATCTAATCTCGGCCTTCGAGCGAAAGATGGCCGATTCGGGCCGGCCGGGCGCGCCGGCGCAACGCGCACGGCTGGCGGCGGCGCTCCGCCAGCGCCTGCGCGTGGCGCGCGGGTTGACGCAACCCGATTCGCCGCCGATGTTGCTGCGCGTGGCGCCTACGGGCTCGGCGGCGGCCGAGCCCGTACTGCCGCAGCCCGACTGCGCCCCATGCCTGGCGCGGGCGAGGTTGCCGTCGAACACGGCCATCGGTCACGCCGTGGGCCGCGCGGCCGGCATCGTGCCCGAGTGGATCGAGGTGCCGCCGCGACCCGACGAGCCGGCGTATCCGCACGTGGTGACGACGCGAATAGCGAACGCGCAGCTCGAACGCTCTCGCCCGCTGTGGCGGGGCGCCTCGGGCAAGGGCGACACGGCACAAGGAGCTGTGCTTTCCGCCGTGGCGGAATCGATCGAACGCTACGCGGCCGACATCGTGCCGACCGGCCGGCTGCTGCGCGCACGCGCCGACCAGCTGGCGCAGGCGATCGACCCCGGCCGCCTGACGGGCATGGACGCCGGCCAGGCCGGCGCCCAGGGCCTCGACCCGCAGGGCGAGACCGCCTGGGTGCAGGCGCGGTCAGTTGCCGAACCCGCCGAACTGCGCTGGGTGCCGGCTTCGGCGGTCTACATGGCGGGTCAGAGCCGGCTCGGCGCGCCGGCCGCAACACTGGCCAGCAGCAACGGCTTGGCGGCCGCCGGCTTGCTGGACGATGCCGTGCGGCGCGCACATGCCGAGGTGATCGAGCGCCATGCCTTCTTCCGCGTCTGGTACGGGCTGGCCGCGGCACGACGACCCGATGCAGGCGGCCTGATCGAAGAGCCGCTTCGGCAACACTTCCACCACTGCGGCCTGGTGCTCAGTGCGTGCGTGCTCGATGTCATCGGCGATCTGCACGTGGCCGCGGCGAGCTGCTGGCCCGGCCGGCCGTCGCAGGCGCGGCCCGGTTTCGCGCTCGGCCTGGGCCACGGCGCTTCGGATGAAACGGCGGTGGTCGCCGCGGTGCGCGAGCTGGCGCAGGTCTATCGAGGCCTGACCTGGGCCATGGGCAACTACTCGATGCGCGATCGCATGCGGCAGCTGCAGCACGCCCCGCGGCTGGTGGCCGAACCCTACGACCACGCACTGCTGCACGCGGCGCGCGGCGCTGCGCAGGTGCCGGGGCCGTTCGGCGAAGGTCCGGCGCGGTCGGCACCGATGCCGGACCTGCCGCTGGGCCAGGCCCTGTTCGTCGACATCACACCACCCGAGATCGCGCGCTGGTGTGCGGTCCACGTCGCGCGCGTCGTCGTGCCTGACGCGATCGGGCTGCACGTCGGCCTGCGCCTACTGCCTCGGCGCGCGCTCGGACTCGAAGCGGCCGACGAAGGCGACTTGGCTGCGCTGCTGCATCCGCTGTCCTGACCAGGCTGCCGACGCAGCCTGGAGTGCGCCTCACGGCCGGTGATAGTCGCAGGACACGAACAGCCTGCGCGCCCCGCCGGCGGCCCAGCGCTCGACGGCGGGGAACTGGTGCACGGTGAACGGCAGCCGCAGCAGGAAGCAGCCGGCCGGCGCAGACTGCGGCGCTTGCGCGACCTCGAAGTCGATCGAATCGACGATCCAGAGCCCGTCGTCGTTCCTGTCGAGCCAGCACACGGCCTCGCAGGGATCGAGAAAATAGTCGGTCTGCGGTTCGCCCACCACGCAGTCGACCGAGTAGCAACGGGCCAAATCTGCAAAGCCGTCTGCGCCGCCGGCTTCGTGGTCGTCACGCGCGAACGTCCGCTCGTCGAACACTGTGCCCTTGGACCAGTCGACGTGCGGCCCCTGCAAGGCTCGATAGGTCGCCTTCTCGTCAACGCGCACGGTCACTTTGATGCGGCCTACGTCGAAGTCGTCGTCAAAGAGTGTTCGCAGCAAGTCGGCGGCGCGGCCGAGCAGGTACTGTGCCGGCGGCCCCGAATGCGCCAGCGCATCGCCGAATGGCCGGGCCGCGAAACTCGGCTGGCGTGCGAAGTCAAGCTCTTCGATCATCTTGCCCAGCAGAGCCGGGGTGGCGTCATCCACGGTCGGGGCCAGCCGGTGCAGCGGCCGGCCCGAAAAGCGCAGCCTTGCGGTGGCGGCCTTGCCTGTCGCTTCGCCGTCGGTGGGTCGGATGCCTTCGAGCAACTGCGGCATCGGCGCATCCAGGCTCACCTTGCCGATGCGCGCGGGCGCCGGCAGCGGCCTGGAAAACATCCGCTCAGCGCCGTCGAGGAGTTTGCGGTGAACCTCGTCCAGGAGTGCGATGCGCTCGGGGTCGTTGCGCCCGCTGGCATGGCCGATCGCGGCATGCCACGAGTCCGAAGCCAGCGCCTGCAGGCGCGCCTGCCACACCCCATCGGCGTCTTCGCCTTCGACGCAGGCGCCCGCAAACCACGCCTGCAGCACCTCGTCATCGAGCAACTGCGCGACTTCGAAGGCCGCCGATGCGAGCGCCACGTCCGCGCCCGGCTGCAACTCGCGCAGCAGCTGCACGATGGGCTGAACGACCGCAAGTTGCCACGCACCCGGCTCGCCGGCCAGCAGCCGCTGGCCGATCTGCTGCAGCACTGGAGCGTCGATGGCCTCCAGCGCCCATGGCCCCTGGCTGAGCGCGAGTTCGGCGCGGCGGATCGACATGACGAGGTTGATCGGAAACGCCTCGAGCACGTCGGGGTACGGGCATGCATCCGCTGGCGCGTCTTCGCCATTGCCGGCCTGGCGCTGCGCGATCAGCGCCGCCTCCAGCGCCATGCCGTTGAAGGCGATCGAAGGCTCCTCGTAGGCCACGGCCGCCACCTCATCGATACGCTCGCGCGCGCCCGGCGGCGCGTCGCTGCGCAACTCGCACAGCAGGCGCTCGTGGATCCAGTTGTAGCGCAGGAACCAAGGCAGTCCGGGGACGTGCGTGAACAGATCGGCCACGCTCTGCACAGGAACCTCGACACCGTCAAATTGCACGCCCTGGCCTTGCCAGGTGGCGCGCAGCACCTCGAGCCGCGTGTGGGCGTCTTGGAGCTTTCCCGAGAACCGGTCGAGCCGGGCCAGGTTCACCCAGGGCTGAAATGCATAGCCGAGGACGCCGGCGCGCCCCGTGCTGTCGGCCACCTGGGCCAGCCATTGCAATTCGGCGAGGCACAGGCAGCGCGCCTGCTCGGCGCGGCCGGCCATGGCCTCGACCAGCGCGCACAGGTTGAAGCACTGCAGCAGCGCGAACACATCGGCATCGCGGCCGGCGCTGGGCGTGACGATGCCGTCGATCATCCGCTCCACGCGCGCGAGCAGCCGGGGCAGCGGCGGGCGCGGTGCGCGCTCCTGCGACGCGAGCAGTTCAAGCGGGACTTTCATGGGGCTGGATCTCGTGGGTGCATGGTACGCGCGCGAATGGCGCGTTGAATCCCATGGATGCGATGATCGGGCCAGAATCGAGGCTCCAACCTGACCGACCAGACGATGGTGACAACGGCTCGCTTCGGTGAATGGCATTCGCCGATCACGACGCGCATGGTGGCCCGCGGCGGAGTGCGCATCGGAGGCATCGCGCTCGACGGCGGCCGCGCTTACTGGCTCGAAGGCCGGCCGCGCGAGCGCGGACGCACGGCGCTGATGTGCCGCGACGAGCAGGGCGCGGTAAGCGAAGTCGTGCGCTCGCCGCACAACGTGCGCTCGCGTGTGCACGAGTACGGCGGCGGCGCGTTCTGCGCGGCGGGCGCCAGCGTGTGGTTCGTCGATGGCGCCAGCCAGCGTATCCACCACGTCGACGGCGCAAGGCCGCCGCGGCCGCTCACCGCACCGGGCCTTTCGCGCTACGCGGACCTGCTGCTCGACACGCAGCGCGGCCGCCTACTGTGCGTTCGCGAGCAACACTTCGAAGACGGTCGCGAAGCGGTCAACACGCTGGTCGAGGTCGAACTTGCCGACGGCAAGGTACAGGTGCTGCACCAGGGCCACGACTTCTACGCGAGCCCCTGCATCACGCGCGACGGCCGGCGCATGGCCTGGCTGAGCTGGGACCACCCGGACATGCCGTGGGACGCCACCACGCTGTGGATCGCTGAGGTCGGCAGCGACGGTTCACTTTGGTCGCCACGGCGCATTGCTGGCGGCGGCCAAGCCTCGGTGTTCCAGCCGCAGTTCCGCCACGACGGCGTGCTGTTCTTCGTAGCGGATTTCGACGGCTGGTGGAACCTACATTGCTGGGACGGCGCCGACGTTCGCTGCGTGCTATCGCAGCAGGCCGAGTTCGGACGGCCGCAATGGCAGTTTGGCGAGTCGACCTACGGCTTCGACGACCGCGGCCAGATCGTTTGCAGCTATTGCGTAGCTGGGCGGTGGCGGCTGGCCCTCCTGGACCCCAATGCCGGCGCGCTGGAGCCGCTTGAGACCAGACTCGACGACATCCAGGCGCTGGCGGTGAAGGGCCACCGGGCGCTGCTCGTCGGCGGCTCGGCGTCGCGCTGCGAGTCGGTGGTGCTCGTCGATCTGAACAGGGGCTCGATCGACGTGCTCTGCGAATCGGCGCCGACGGCGGTGGCCCCGGGTTACGTGTCCACTGCGCACCCGATCGCCTTCAAGACGCGAGACGGCGCACATGCCCATGCCTTCTTCTACCCGCCCTGCAACTGCGACTTCTGCGCGCCCGACGGTGAGCGGCCGCCGCTCATCGTCGTGAGCCACGACGGCCCCACGTCGGCGACGTCACCCACGCTGCGCTGGGGCATCCAGTTCTGGACCAGCCGCGGCTTCGCGGTGCTCGATGTTGACTACCGTGGCAGCACGGGCTACGGGCGCGCGTACCGGCAGGCGCTCGAAGGGCACTGGGGTGTCGTAGACGTCTGCGACTGCATCGACGGCGCGCGCTTCGTCGTCGACAGCGGGCGCGCTGACGGCCAGCGGCTCATCATCCGCGGCAGCAGTGCCGGCGGCTACACGACGCTGGCAGCGCTGGCCTTCCACGACGTGTTCTGCGCCGGGGCCAGCTACTACGGCGTCGGCGATGTCGAATCTCTGCTGCGCGAGACACACAAGTTCGAGTCGCGCTACCTCGACCGCCTGATCGGCCCCTACCCGGCAGCGCGCGAACTCTACCGCGAGCGCTCGCCGCTATATGCGGCGGGCCGCATGTCCTGCCCGGTGATCTTCTTTCAGGGCGCAGACGACGTGGTCGTGCCGCCGACGCAAGCGCTGCAGATGGCCGAGGCACTGCACGCGCAGCACGTGCCTGTGGAATGCCTGGTGTTCAAGGGCGAGGAGCACGGCTTCCGCCGCAGCCAGACGATTGAGCGAGCATTGCGAGCGGAGCTGGCTTTCTACGCCCGCGTGCTCGGCCTGCGGGACGCGAGGCGCTCGCGCAGCGGATGACGACTGCGGGCTGCCGGCCAGTTGGTGGGCGACCTACGACTCGTGTAGCGCGCAGTGCTGACTGTCGAGTCGGCGCAGGCCGCTCAGCCCAACGACCGCTTGGTGCCAGTCAGCGTGAGTGCGCCCGGCTGCGGCCACCGTCAGACGCCGCATTGCTGTCGCTGAGGTGATCAGCCGAATGAGCAGGTCTGCGCCTGGTCTCGAAGCGCACGATGCTACCCGCAGGCCCATGTCGGCAACCCCATGAAGACGCCCCGCCATGGCGCACCCGCCGCCGTCCGCCCCCGGTGGGGTATCGCCCCTGGCCCCAATACTGTTCAGATACGTAACACTGGAGTGGGCAGATGCCGTTGATGCAGTTTCTCGCCGCGATGACGGACGTTGAAGTTGCTCATCTTGCGCTTGACGCCGCGCGGATTGAACCGTCCTCGGCTGCTGACGCAACGGCCGCGTGCGATCTCGTCGAGCAGCGCGTCGCGCCACGCAGTCAAGCGCTCAGGGGGGAACGGCCGCGGCTTGCGGCAACTTGCGCTTGATCACGCGCACCGCGTGCGTGAAGCTCAGCCGATCGGGATCGAGCCCGCGCGGCCAGGCGGCCTGCGCCATCAACTGGCGAATGGCGAAGTGCGCCAGCAGCAAGCCCCACAACTCCTGCAGCACCAGATCGGGCGTCTTGCTGCGCAGCACGGTGCTGTTGGCGCGCAGGTGCGTCTTGAACTCGTCGAACACGCCCTCGATCTCCCAGCGCTCGTGATACAGCGCGGCCAACTCCAGCGCCGGCGCCTCGGCGGGGTCGACGATGTTGGTCACCAGCCGGTAGCTGTCCTGCGTCGGCGTGGCCGAGTCCTGCAGCGTGTAGTCGATGACACGCACGACCCGCCCGGCTGTGCGATGCCGGTCTTCGCTGTCGAAGACGGTGCTGAGGTACGAGCCGTCGGGCAGCACCTGCTGCACCGGCAGCCTGAGGTTGGCCTTGACCCGCCAAGCCAGCTTGGCGCCGCTGGCGCAGGCGAGCCGCCAGAGCTTGAAGCCGTAGAAGTTGCGATCGGCCAGCACCAGCATGCCGGGCTCGAGCTTGGCCGGCAGCAACTGCGCAGCCATGGCCTGCTCGCTGCGGCCGTATGGCGCCACCTCGGCGGCCGTCACCACATGCGTGCCGCACTCCACCAGACCGAGCAGCCGCGCCTGCGGGAAGGCGCTGTGCCCACGGGAAGCGCCCGGGTAGCCGAAGTACTCGGCATTGGCCGCTTCGTCGGCCACGTCCATGCAACTGCCGTCCAGCGCCATGACGCGAAGGCCCCGGTACCACGCGCCTGGCGCCCCAGGCGCTGCCAGCGGCCGCAGCACGCGCTCGGCCAGTTGGCGCATCACCTGCGAGCCCAGCCGGGTGCGCGCCTGCGAGATGGCCGACTTGCTGGCTTGCACCGCGCCGGCCTCGCCACCGCCCAGCCACTGCAGGCCTTCGCACACGACCCGCAACACTTCCTCCAGGGGTGCTTCACGCCACAGCGCCAGCGCCATCACGTAGTACACGACCGCTGGCGCAGGCAGCAGCCGCTCGCGCTGACTCGCCTTGCCGGTGTCGGCCAGTACCTCCTCGATCAATGCTCGCGGACACACGCTGGCCAGCACCCCCGCGCTGATCAGATGGGCAACGTCAACCTTCGCCGGTAGCGTCTTGCGCGTTCTCGCCATCGCCCGTGCCCATCGAAGCCTCAATGGGCACGGATTATCAACGAGATTCTTCTATCTGAACAGTATTGCCCCTAGCCACCCGGTCGGTGAACAGCGGCGACGTCCGCGCCATCTCCCCGGTCGGCGAGACGCTGGCCTCGGAAGCGTTCAACGAGTTTCGCGTCTATGCCGGCAACGACACCGTCATCGGCAACGGCGCCACAAGAATTTCGTTCAGCAGCATCCTCGTCGAAGCGCCGACCGGCTCGCGCCCTTCGGTCGAAATCGTCTTCAGTTCGTCCGATGCCGGCTCCGGCAGCTTTGGCAACACCGATGGCGGCTTCGGCACCGTGACCTTCACCGGCGTGCGCAGTGCCGTTGGCGGGCCTGGTAACGATCACCTCGTCGGCTCGACTGCCTCCCAGGCTCTGCGTGGCTACTATGGCAACGACACGCTGCTCGGCGGTGGTGGCAACGACTGGTTGACCGGCTTCACGGGCGAGAGCGACAGCGCCACCAACCTGTCCGCGCTGTACACCGACAACGACTCTCTCGACGGCGGCGCCGGCAACGACGAGCTGTACGGCGAGTTCGGCAACGACACCCTGATCGGCGGCACCGGCGCCGATCTGATGCGCGGCGGCACCGGCAACGACACCTACTACGTGGACAACGTCGGCGACGCGGTCGGTGAGATTGCCGGCGCGGGCACCGACACGGTGAACAGTTCGATCACCTACGCGCTGACTGCCAATGTCGAACACCTCAAACTGACCGGCACAGGCGCGATCAATGGCACCGGAAACACGCTGAACAACGCACTCACCGGCAATGCCGGCAACAACACGTTGAACGGCGGCACGGGCGCCGACACGA
>CAYUPF010000009.1:6540-39157 GCA_964446545.1 uncultured Rubrivivax sp. | reverse complement strand
GCCTTGCGCGTCGGCCCGGCGCTGGCCGACCTGGACGTGGGCCCGGTGATCTCGGCGCGGCAGCGCGACGTGATCGCCGGCTACCTGGCGCTGGCGCGCGACAGCGGCCTGAACATCGTGGCCGAGGCCGCGCTGGCCGACAGCGCCGCGGCCGGTGGTTACTACGTGCGCCCGACGCTGGTGGCCGAGGTGCCGGCCACGCACCGGCTGGCGCAGGAGGAGATCTTCGGCCCGGTGCAGGTGGTCATTCCCTTCGACGGCGAGGCCGAAGGCCTGGCCATCGCCAACGGCACCGCCTTCGGCCTGGTGGCCGGCGTGTGGACGCGCGACGGCAGCCGCGCGCTGCGTCTGGCGCGCATGCTCAAGTGCGGGCAGGTGTTCATCAACAACTATGGCGCCGGCGGCGGCATCGAGCTGCCCTTCGGCGGCGTCAAGGCCTCGGGCCACGGGCGCGAGAAGGGCTTCGAGGCGCTGTACGGTTTTTCCACGCTGAAGACGATCGCCATCCAGCATGGCTGAGTCGGAGAAGAACATGAGACTCAAAGACAAGGTGGCCATCGTCACCGGCGGCGGCTCGGGTTTCGGCGAAGGCATCGTGAAGAAGTTCGTCGCCGAAGGTGCGAAGGTGCTGGTCGTCGACCGCAATGCCGACGCCGCCCGGCGTGTGGCCGCGGACATGGGCCCGTTCGCCGCCGCGCAGGCGGCCGATGTCAGCCGGGCCGCAGACACGCTGGCAATGATCGACGCGGCCGAATCGAAGTTCGGCGCGCTGGACATCCTGGTCAACAACGCCGGCGTGTCGCACGTGCCCACGCTCACCGAGGACGTCAGCGAGGACGACTTCGACCGCATCGTCGCCGTCAACATGAAGGCCATCTACCTGGCAGCCCAGGTGGTGGTGCCGCGCTTCAAGGCGCGCCAGCGCGGCGTGATCCTCAACATGGCCAGCACCGCCGGCGTGAGCCCGCGGCCGCGCCTGAGCTGGTACAACGCCAGCAAGGGCTGGGTCATCACCGCCACGCGCGCGCTGGCGGTGGAGCTGGCGCCCTTCGGCATCCGCGTGGTTGCGCTCAACCCGGTGGCCGGCGAGACGCCGCTGCTCAAGACCTTCATGGGCGAGGACACGCCCGAGATGCGCGCCAAGTTCCTGGCCACCATCCCGATCGGCCGCTTCTCGTTGCCCGAGGACCTGGGCAACGCCGCCTGCTTCCTGTGCAGCGACGAAGCCTCGATGATCACCGGCGTGGCCATGGAGGTCGACGGCGGGCGCTGCATCTGATGCGCGCCGCACTGGCGGCGCTGGCGCTGTGCCTGGCCGGGCCCGCTGCGCTGCGTGCGCAGGACGATGTGCCCTTCGTCGTCACGCCGGACAACGTGACGCTGGCGATGCTGGAGCTGGCCCAGGTGGGGCCACGGGACTTCGTGCTCGACCTCGGCTCTGGCGACGGGCGCATCGTCATCCTGGCGGCGCGGCGCTTCGGCGCGCGTGGCAAGGGTGTGGAGATCGTGCCCGAACTCGTCGAACGCAGCCGCCGCAACGCCGCCCGGGCCGGCGTGGCCGAGCGTGCCACCTTCGTCGAGCAGGACCTGTTCAAGACCGAGCTATCGGTGGCTTCGGTCATCACCATGTACCTGCTGCAGGAGGTGAACCTGCAGTTGCGCCCGTCGTTGCTGGCGCTCAAGCCCGGCACGCGCATCGTCTCGCACGACTGGGACATGGGTGACTGGCGTCCGGACCGCAGCCTCACGGTGGACGCGCCCGACAAGCCGGTGGGCCGGGACAAGCGCAGCCGGCTGCACCTGTGGGTGGTGCCGGCGCGGGCCGAAGGCGGCTGGTGCGGCATCGGCGCGCATCGCGACGCGCGCCTGCAGCTGGCGCAGAAACATCAGCTCTTCGATGCCACGCTGTCGCTGGGCACCCACGCACAGCTGCTGGCCGGGCGCATCGAAGGCACGCGGCTGCGCGCCGCCGGCGGCTTCGAGGCGGCGCTCGAAGGCGGCCGGCTGCGCATCACGCAGCCCGGCGACGCACCGGCGGCACTGGCCAGCGCCGAATTCGAGCGCTGCGCGACCTAGCCGTTGACGCGCTCGTGGCGGTCGGCCGCGGCCATCAGATCGGCCGCAAATCGCGGGTCGACCTTCTGATACTGCAGCGCCATCTCGCGCACGGCCCGGGCTTCTTCTTCCGCGCTTTGCGGACGTGCCGGCGCGGCACGGAACAGGCCGGCGACCAAGCGCCCCAGCGCCAAGAAGACGGCGGCCGCGGCGCGCGCGCCACGGGGGTTGTCGGGCGCCACACGGGGCGCGACTTGAAGATGGATGCTGCTCATGACGGGCTCCCTTCAAAAGGGGTGGGTGGGACCTTCTCGGCGCGGCGGCATTCCGCTGCGGCTGCGCGCAACTGGCGCGCCAGGACCGGGTCACTCAGTGCGCGACGGTCGGCCAGCACATCCAGTTCCCAGGCGGCACGGCGCTGACCGGCGCGGTACAGCCCGTGCCATAGGGCGATGGCCCAGGAGGGCACGTACGCGCTGAGCGGCAGCCTCGTGCGCTGGGCCAGCGGCGCGTTCGGAAAATTCCTGATCGCAGTCATTCGAGTCCTCTCTCGCCTTGTGGGCATTGCTACGGCGCTGTCGCCGATGCAGCAAATATCGGGTTAACCCTTATTCATATCCAATGAAATCTTTGTATGTAAGATATGAGCATTGAGCATATATTCAGCCCTTCGTGAACTTCCGCACACTCGACCTGAATCTGCTGCGCGTCTTCGATGCCGTGATGTCGGAAGGCAGTCTGACTCGTGCTGCAGAGGTGTTAGCGATCACTCAGCCTGCCGCCAGCCATGCCCTGAAGCGCCTGCACGAGGCCGTGGGCGAGGCGTTGTTCGTCCGCAACGCCTTCGGCATGACGCCTACGCCCAAGGCCGAGGCCTTGTGGCCGCAGGTGCGCTCGGCGCTGGGCTCGCTGCAGTTGGCGCTGGCGCCCGGCGAGTTCGACCCCCAGAGCCAGGCCGTCAACTTCCGCCTGGCCATGACCGACGCCACCGCCGCGCTGCTGGCGCCGGCGCTGGTGGCGGTGATCGAGCGCGAGCAGGCGCTGTGCAACCTGCGCGTCGTCCCGCTGACCACGGCCGACCCGCAGCGGCTGATCCAGCAAGGCGAGGTGGACCTGGCGCTGGGCCACTTCCCCGATACTGTGACCTCGCTGCTGGCCGCCGGGCGCGATGCCACGCTGCGCCACGCGCGGCTGTACGACACGCGCTACGTGTGCGTGATGCGCCGCGGCCACCCGCTGGCCGAGCGGCCGCTGACGCTGGACGCGTACTGCGATGCCCACCACCTGCTGGCCAGCAGCACCGGCCGGCCGCAGGGCTACGTGGACCAGGCGCTGACCGCGCTGGGCCGGCAGCGCCGCGTGGTGATGAGCGTCAACCAGTACTTCACCGCCGGCCAGGTGGTGACGCAGTCGGACCTGCTGACCGTGCTGCCGCTGGCCTTCCTGCCCGCCACCGGCCACGACGGCGAACTGCTGGTGCGCGAGCTGCCCTTCGACCTGGGCGCGATGCAGGTCAGCATGGTGTGGCACATGCGCCGCGATGCCGAACCGGCGCACCGCTGGCTGCGCGAGCGCGTGCTGCGCTCGGCTGGGGTTCAGCCCTAGCCGTCGCCGCAGCCCGCGTCGGCACAATGCCGCGCATGGCCGACAAATACATCCCCACGGCAGCGCTGCGGCGCTGGGTCGAAGAACTCTGGCTGGCCGCGGGCTGCAGCGCCGACGAGGCGCGGCTCACCGCCGAGCACTTGGTGGGCGCCAACCTGGCGGGCCACGATTCGCACGGCGTGGGCATGGTGCCGCGCTACGTGTACAGCTGGCTGGCCGGCGAGCTGCAGCTGAACCGGCATGTCGCCATCACCAGCGATAGCGGCGCCATGCTCGGCCTGGATGCGCAACGCGGCATGGGCCAGAGCATGGCCTTCGAGGCCATGAACCTCGCGATCGAGCGCGCGAAGAAGCACGGCGTGTGCGTGATGGGCCTGAAGAACGCCCACCACATCGGCCGCATCGGCCACTGGGCCGAGCAGGCGGTGGCCGCAGGCCTGGTGTCCGTGCACTTCGTCAACGCGATGAGCAAGCCGGTGGTGGCGCCCTTCCGCGGCAGCGAGGCGCGCTACGTCACCAACCCCTTCACCGTCGGCATCCCGGTGCCGGGGCGCGAGCCGATGCTGCTGGACTTTGCCACCAGCGCCATCGCCATGGGCAAGGTGCGCGTGGCCTACAACAGCGGCAAGCCGGTGCCCGGCAACGTGCTGATGGATGCGCAGGGCGAGTACACCGACGACCCGGCCGCGCTGTTCCCGCCCGCCGGCCAGAGCGGCGGCGCGCTGGTGCCCTTTGCACAGCACAAGGGTTATGCACTGGCGATGGTGGTCGAGGTGCTGGCCGCGGCGCTGACCGGCGGCGAAACCACGCGCCCGGCGAACCTGAAGTACCAGCACGCGGTGTGGAACAACATGCTGGCCATGGTCTTCGACCCGGCGCGGCTGAACGACCAGCAGCTCTTCGGCGCCGAGGTCAACGCCTTCGTCGACTGGGTGCAGTCGGCGCGGCTGCGCGACGGCGCCGAGCCGATCCTGATGCCGGGCGACCCGGAACGCGCGTCGCGCCAGGCGCGGGCGGAGAACATGCCGGTGGATGCCGGCACGCTGGCCGAACTGGACGAGGCCGCGGCGGCGGTGAACCGGGCGCGCGCCACGGCGTTGCCGCAGCTGTCTTCGCTGGCGCTCTGAAGCGCCGGTCACCGGCTATGCTTCGTCCTCCTCAGGGGGACACGCGATGCCTGCATTCCGAAGCACGACGCGATTGGCCGGCCTGATGCTGGCGCTGGCCGCCAGCACCGGCTCCGCCACCGAACTGCCGCCGGCCGATGCCAAAGCGCTGTCGCAGATCCTCGAAGCGGTGGAGAAGGATCACCCGGGCGTGATCGTCAGCGCCGACTTCGACGAGCGGCGCTGGGAAGTGGTCAGCTGCAATGCCGACGGCCGCAGCTGCCGCGAGCTGCGCGTCGACCCGCGCACGGCCAAGACGCTGCGCGACAGCCGCGACATGAACTTCGACATCCGCCCGCCGGCCGGCGGCAAGACCGCCGCGCAGATTGCCGCCGTGATCGAAGCTCGCAAGCTGGGCATCATCAGCGAGATCGAATTCGACGACCCGGTGTGGGAAGTCACCGTGCACGGCAACGGCGTGCGCGCCAAGCTCTACGTCGACCCGGCCAGCGGCGACATCCAGCGCTGCCGCGGCCGAGGCTGCCCGGCGCGCTGAATCGCTCAGCCGGCCATGACCTCGGCCATCGCCTGCGCGGCGCGTTCGACGTTGCCGCTGTTCAACCCGGCCACGCAGATGCGGCCCGAGCGCACCAGGTAGACCGCGTACTCGTCGCGCAGCCGGTCCACCTTCGCCGCGCTCAGGCCGGTGTAGCTGAACATGCCGCGCTGGCTGAGGAAGTAGTCGAAGTTGCGCCCCGGCACCTTGGCGCTGATGACGCCGTGCAGCGACTTGCGCATCGCCAGGATGCGCTGGCGCATCGCCGCCAGTTCGCTTTCCCACATCGGCCGCAGGTCGGCGTCGGCCAGCACGTGGGCGACGATCTGGCCGCCGTGGATCGGCGGGCTGGAATAGTTGCGGCGCACGGTGAACTTCATCTGTCCCAGCACGTGTTCGGCCTGCTTTGCGTCCGGGCACACCACGCTGAGCGCGCCGCAGCGTTCGCCGTAGACGCTCATGCTCTTGCTGAAGGAGTTGGCGACGAAGAAGCTGGCGCCGGCCGCGGCCAGCGCGCGCACCGCATAGGCGTCTTCGGCGATGCCGTCGCCGAAGCCCTGGTAGGCCAGGTCCAGGTACGGGATCAGCTTGCGTTCGATCAGCAGCGGGATCAGCTCGTCCCACTGCGCGCGCGTCAGGTCCACGCCGGTGGGGTTGTGGCAGCAGGCATGCAGCAGCACCACGCTGCCGGCCGGCAGCGTCTTCAGCGTGTCGAGCATCGCGCCGAAGCGCACGCCGCCGTCGGCGCCGTAGTACGGATAACTGTGCACGGCAATGCCGGCGCCTTCGAACATCGAGCGGTGGTTGTCCCAGGTCGGGTCGCTGACCCAGACCTCGCTGTTCGGGAACCAGCGCTTGATGAAGTCGGCACCGACCTTCAGGCCGCCCGACGAACCGACCGACTGGATGGTGGCCACGCGCTTGGCGGCCAGCACCTCGTGGTCGGCACCGAACAGCAGCTGCTGCACGCCCAAGCGGAAGTTGGCCGCGCCTTCGATCGGCAGGTAGGGCTTCGGCCCGCCCTGGGCGACGACGCGCGCCTCGGCCAGCTGCACCGAACGCATCACCGGGATGCGGCCCTGCTCGTCGAAGTAGATGCCGATCGACAGGTTGACCTTGTTCGGCCGCGGGTCGGCGCTGAAGACCTCGACCAGCGCGAGGATCGGGTCGCCCGCGAAGGGCTCGACGTGTTCGAACATGATGTGTCCTCAGGCCTTGGCGGCGAGAGCCGCTTCGATGTCCTTCTTCAGCGACGCCGGCGTGTCGGTGGGCGAATAGCGCTTGAGGACCTTGCCGTCACGCCCCACCAGGAACTTGGTGAAGTTCCACTTGATCGCCTTGCTGCCCAGCAGGCCCGGCGCTTCGTCGGTGAGCCACTTCCACAGCGGGTGCGCGTGCGCGCCGTTGACATCCACCTTGGCCATCATCGGGAAGCTGACACCGTAGTTCAGCTGGCAGAAGGAGGCGATCTCCTCGTTGGCGCCCGGGTCCTGGCCGCCGAACTGGTTGCTGGGGAAGCCCACCACCACCAGGCCCTTGTCGGCGTATTCCTTCCACAGCGTCTCCAGCCCGGCGAACTGCGGCGTGAAGCCGCATGCGCTGGCGGTGTTGACGATCAGCAGCACCTTGCCGCGCTGCGTACCCAGTTGAGCGGGCTTGCCGTCGATGGACAAGGCGGTGAAGTCGTAGATACTGCTCATGGGAGGCTTTCGTGCACGGAGGGAAGGGCGCTTTCGATAATAGCCGCAGCGCCCGTCTGCGTTGCCGCTGCCGACCGACCGCTACCACGCGACAAGGAGTCGTCATGAGCAGTCACGTCTACAAGTATGTCGAGTTGGTGGGTTCGTCGACCACCGGCAGCGACGACGCCATCCGCAACGCCATTGCGACCGCGTCGAAGACGCTGCGCCATATGGACTGGTTCGAGGTCAAGGAGACACGCGGCCATCTCGCCGACGGCAAGGTGGCGCATTGGCAGGTGACGCTGAAGGTTGCGTTCCGGCTGGAGCCCTGACCCAGCGTGGCGTGCGGGCGAGGGCTATGCCTGGCCCGCACGCTCCGCCACCGCCAGCAGCGCGGCAGCGACGATCAGCGTGCCGCCGACCAGCAGCGGCAGGCTGAGCCGGCCCGCGCCCAGCCACAGCGCCGAGGCACTGGCGAACAGCACCTCGGTCACCATCACCACCGCGGTGACGTTGGCGCTGAGCCGCGCCGCGCCGTACTGCAGCGCCAGGTTGCTCAGCAGGAACAGCAGCCCCAGCGCCAGCACGCCCAGCATCCACGGCCAGGCCGGCGCGGGCGGGGCGCTGACCAGGCCCCGCGTGCCCAGCGCCAGCGCCAGCGTCGCGGCGATCATCGCGCCACCCAGGAACATGGCCAGCGCGCGCGCCAGCTCGGGGCGGTGCGCCTCGCGCCGCAACATGACGCCAGGCGCTGATGCACAGCACCGCCAGCAGGTAGATCAGCGCGGTGGCCCACAGCGGATGCAGTCCGCGCGCCTCGAGTTGGCGCAACGGCCACCACGACATGCCCCAGGTGAAGGCATTGAAGATCAGTACCAGCACCGGCCAAGGCACGGCGCGCGCCGACATCAGTGCTTGTCGGACCGCGCGATGGCCAGCAGGCGCTCGACCTCGTCGAAGTGCAGCACGCAGTTGCGCCGGTGCCAGGCGCGGATCTGCCACATGATCAGCGCCACGCCCAGGCCGAGCACGGTGATGACGCCGAAGGGCGTGGCGCCAAACCTGGTCATCGCCGCATACAGCGCGCTCAGGCCCAGGATGCAGGCCTGCTCGTTGAAGTTCTGCACGGCGATGGAGCGGCCCGCGCCCATCAGATTGTGGCCGCGGTGCTGCAGCAGCGCGTTCATCGGCACCACCAGGTAGCCGCTGACGGCACCCAGCAGAATGAGGAAGGGCACCGCCACCCACACGTCGGTGACGAAGTTCAGCCCGGCGATGAGCACGCCCATGGCGATGCCCATCGGGATGGTACCGGTGGCCTTGTCCAGCCGCGTCACCGACGCCGCGAGCACCGCGCCCGCGGCGGTGCCGATGGCCACCACCGCGCCCAGTGTCGAGGCCTGCGTGACGTTGTAGCCCAGCGCCACCGCGGCCCAGGGGAAGACGATCACGCGCATGTTGCCGCCGATGCCCCAGAACAGCGTGGTCGTGGCCAGCGAGATCTGGCCCAGCTTGTCGTGCCACAGCCGCGCGTTGCACTGCGAGAAGTCGC
This sequence comes from uncultured Rubrivivax sp., assembly GCA_964446545.1. GTDB lineage: Bacteria > Pseudomonadota > Gammaproteobacteria > Burkholderiales > Burkholderiaceae_C > Rubrivivax. The sequence goes on along the minus strand of CAYUPF010000009.1, from coordinate 30,601 downwards.
GCACCAGGCTCCACGGCCGGCGCGGCAGCGGCTGCAGCGGCGACTCGGTGCGCGGGATGTACAGGTTGAAGGCCGCCGCCGCCAGGTACAGCAGCATGATGGCGGCGATGGCGCCCTCGGCCGGCGTGTCGATGCCGGTGTCGACGAAGGGCAGGTCCAGCCCGAGCAGCATGGCCGAGACGCGCCGTCCCACCAGCTGGCCGCCGAGCACGATGCCCAGGATCACCGACAGGATGGTCAGGCCCTCGATCCAGCCGTTGGCCTTGACCAGCTGCGACGGCGGCAGCAGCTCGGTGAGGATGCCGTACTTGGCCGGCGAATAGGCCGCCGCGCCGAGGCCGACGATGGCATAGGACAGCAGCGGGTGCGCGCCGAAGGCCATCATCAGGCAGCCCACCACCTTGATGGCGTTGGACACGAACATCACCTTGCCCTTGGGCAGCGCGTCGGCAAAGGCGCCGACGAAGGGCGCGAGCAGCACGTAGAACAGCGCGAACATCGAAGGCAGCGCCGCCACGTGCCAGGTGGGGGCTCCCGAGGTATTCAGCAACTCGATGGCGGCCACCAGCAGCGCGTTGTCAGCCAGCGAGCTGAAGAACTGCGCCGACATGATGGTGGAGAAGCCTTTTTTCATCCGCAGCGCATCGTTGTCGCGCAGCACCGATGGCCGTAAGGCGCGCGCTTGTCTCCAGGAGGGGCTGCGGTTTATAGCACGCGCTTCCCGCAGCATCGACGCTGGCAGAATGCCCTGCGAACGCGCCCTCGGCGCGGCGTGAAGGAGTCGCGATGCCGCGTCCGATCGAAGCGCTGATCCACACCGGCGCGCTGGCCCACAACCTGGTGCGCGCGCGCCGGGCAGCGCCGGATGCACGCGTGTGGGCGGTGGTCAAGGCCAATGCCTACGGCCACGGCATCGAGCGCGCCTATGCCGGGCTGCGCGGCGCCGACGGCTTTGCGCTGCTCGACCTGGACGAGGCCGAACGGCTGCGCGCGCTGGGCTGGCGCGGACCGGTGCTGCTGCTGGAAGGGGCTTTCGAAGCGCGCGACCTGGAGCTGTGCTCGCGGCTGCAGCTGTGGCATGCGGTGCACTGTGACGCGCAGATCGACTGGCTGGCGGCACACAAGACGCAGACACCGCACCATGTGTTCCTCAAGATGAACAGCGGCATGAACCGGCTGGGCTTCCGCCCCGAGGCCTATCGCAGCGCCTGGGTGCGGCTGAACGGGCTGCCGCAGGTGGACGAGATCACGCTGATGACGCACTTTGCCGATGCCGACGGCGAACGCGGCATCGCCGACGCGCTGGCACGCTTCGAGGCCGCGACAGGCGACCTGCCCGGCGAGCGCAGCCTGAGCAACAGCGCCGCGACGCTGCGCCATGCCACCACGCCCGGGGTGGCGGCCGACTGGGTGCGCCCCGGCATCCTGCTCTACGGCAGCGCGCCGGACCACCCGCTGCACGACATCGTGCATTGGGGCCTGCGCCCGGCGATGACGCTGCGCTCACGGCTGATCGCGGTGCAGATGCTGCAGCGCGGCGAGCGCGTCGGCTACGCCAGTGCCTTCGAGGCCGAGGCGCCGATGCGCGTCGGCGTCGTCGCCTGCGGTTATGCCGACGGCTACCCACGGCTGTGCCCCACCGGCACGCCGGTGCTGGTGGACGGGGTGCGCACGCGCACCGTCGGCCGGGTGTCGATGGACATGATCACCGTCGACCTGGAGCCGGTGCCGGCCGCCGCGCCGGGCAGCGAGATCACGCTGTGGGGCGAAGGCCCGCACGGTGCGCGGCTGCCCATCGACGAAGTGGCACGCGCCGCAGGTACCATCGGCTATGAACTGATGTGTGCACTGGCGCAACGGGTGCCGGTACGTGTGGTCGACTAACGCCAAGGAGCCGGCATGGGCATCATCGGAACCATCATCGTCGGACTGATCGTCGGCGCCATCGCGCGCTTCCTGTTGCCCGGCGAGCAGAAGATGGGCTGGATCATGACCGGCCTGCTCGGCATCGCTGGCTCGGTGGCCGCCGGCGTCGTCGGCCAGGCGATGGGCTGGTACCAGGCCGGACAGGGCGCCGGCTGGATCGCGTCGGTGCTGGGTGCGGTGGTGCTGTTGTTCGTGGTGCAGAAACTGCGCAAGTAGCCGATGCAGCGGCGAGTGCACCTCGATCCGGCCGAGGTCGAGCTCACCGCCATTCGCGCGCAGGGCGCCGGCGGGCAGAACGTCAACAAGGTGTCGAACGCGGTACACCTGCGTTTCGACGTGCGCGCGTCGTCGCTGCCCGAGGACGTGAAGCAGCGGCTGCTGCACCGGGCCGACCAGCGCATCAGCAGCGAAGGCGTGATCGTCATCAAGGCGCAGCAGCACCGCAGCCTGGAGCTGAACCGCGCCGACGCGCTCGAGCGTCTGGACGCGATGGTCCAGGCCGCCGCCGCCGTGCCGCGCGTGCGCCGCGCCACGCGGCCGACCCATGCCTCGCAGTTGCGCCGCCTGCAGGGCAAGGTGCAACGCGGGCAGGTCAAGGCGCTGCGCGGCAAGCCCAGTGGCGAATGAGCGACCCCCGGGGCCGGGCTGCGCCCAGCAAGGCCCCCGCGGGGGTTCACGCAAAGCGGCAAAGCCACGTTTGTTTGAGAGCCGGCAGCGACAATCGCCGCCATGGCCAAGGAAAAGACCCAGTTCATCTGCAGCGAATGCGGCGGCAGCAACCCCAAGTGGCTGGGCAAGTGCCCGCATTGCGGTGCCTGGAACAGCTTGCAGGAAGCGCGCGCCGAAGGCGGCGCCGCGCACCGCTTCCAGAGCCTGGGCGGCACGCAGCCGGTGGCCACGCTCAGCGAGATCGTCGTCGCCGAGGTGCCGCGCACGCCCACCGGCCAGGACGAGCTGGACCGCGCGCTGGGCGGCGGCATCGTCGGCGGCGGTGTGGTGCTGATCGGCGGCGACCCGGGCATCGGCAAGAGCACGCTGCTGCTGCAGGCGGCCGACAGCTTGTCCAGAAGCATGAGCGTGCTCTACATCACCGGCGAGGAAAGCGGCGCACAGGTGGCGCTGCGCGCGCGCCGGCTCGGGCTGGACGGCCGACGCGTGCGCGTGCTGGCCGAGATCTCGCTGGAGAAGATCCTGTTCGCGCTGCAGGCCGAAGCGCCGGACTTCTGCGTCATCGACTCGATCCAGACGCTGTACTCGGAACAGTTGACCTCGGCACCGGGCTCGGTGGCGCAGGTGCGCGAATGCGCGGCGCAGCTGACGCGCCATGCCAAGTCGGCCGGCACCAGCCTGGTGCTGGTCGGCCACGTCACCAAGGACGGCACGCTCGCCGGCCCGCGCGTGCTCGAGCACATCGTCGACACGGTGCTGTACTTCGAAGGCGACACGCACAGCAGCTTCCGCCTGGTGCGCGCCATCAAGAACCGCTTCGGCGCGGTCAACGAGATCGGCGTCTTTGCGATGACCGAAAAGGGCCTGAAGGGTGTGGCCAACCCGAGCGCGATCTTCCTGTCCACGCACGGCGAGCCGGTGCCGGGCAGCTGCGTGCTGGTCACGCTGGAAGGCACGCGCCCGCTGCTGGTGGAGATCCAGGCCTTGGTCGATTCCGGCGGGCCGAGCCCGCGGCGGCTGTCGGTGGGCCTGGAACGCGACCGGCTGGCCATGTTGCTGGCGGTGCTGCACCGCCATGCCGGCGTGTCCTGCATGGACCAGGACGTGTTCGTCAATGCGGTCGGCGGCGTGCGCATCAGCGAACCTGCCGCCGACCTGGCGGTGCTGCTGGCGATCCAGGGTTCGCTGCGCGGCAAGGCGCTACCGCGCGGTTTCATCGCCTTCGGCGAGGTCGGGCTGGCCGGCGAGGTGCGGCCCGCGCCGCGCGGCCAGGAACGCCTGAAGGAAGCCGCCAAGCTGGGCTTCAGCGTGGCGGTGGTGCCCAAGGCCAATGCGCCGAAGAAAGCGGTCGAGGGCCTGACGATCCACGCGGTGGAACGCATCGAGGAAGCGATCGAGGCCGTGCGGGGGTTGACATGAACCACCCCCTGCGCGCTTCGCGTGCTCCCTCGAGGGGGCACCGCTGGCGGACCGGCGGAGCCGGATCCGCGGCGGTCGCTCGCTCGGTCTGGCTCGACATGAGGAAGGACCGGGCGACATGAACCCGGCCGTCGGCTTTAGCTTGGCCGCGCTCGGCATCGCCGCCGGCTACGTCGGCTGGGGCTGGCCGGGCGTGCTGCTGGGCGTGACCGTGCTGGTGTTCTGGCTGCTGCTGCAGTTCAGCCGCTCGCTGCGCGTGCTGAAGCAGGCGGCCGGCGCGCCGGTGGGCCATGTGGACAGCGCGGTCATGCTGCACAGCAAGCTGAAGACCGGCATGACGCTGTCGCAGGTGCTGCTGCTGACGCGCAGCCTGGGCACACGGCTCGGCGACGCGCCAGAGCGCTGGGGCTGGGCCGACTCCGGCGGCGCGCGGCTCAGCCTCGAGTTCGATGGCGGCAAGCTGCAGTCGTGGACGCTGACGCGCGACGAAGCCGCGCCCGAAGGCCCCCCTTAGAATCGTCGCCCACTCCCCTTTGTCCGAGGACGAACCATGTCCATGTCCGACCGCGACGGCAAGATCTGGATGGACGGCCAGCTGGTCGATTGGCGCGATGCCAAGATCCACGTGCTGTCCCACACGCTGCACTACGGCTGCGGCGCCTTCGAGGGCGTGCGCGCCTACAACACCGTGGGCGGCACGGCGATCTTCCGCCTGCGCGAGCACACCGAGCGGCTGTTCAACAGCGCGAAGATCCTGCACATGAAGATCCCCTACAGCTTCGAACAGGTGGTCGAGGCGCAGCGCGAGGTGGTGCGCGTCAATCAGCTGGAAAGCTGCTACATCCGCCCGCTGACATGGATCGGCTCCGAGAAGCTCGGCGTCAGCCCCAAGGGCAACACCATCCACCTGATGGTCGCCGCCTGGCCCTGGGGCGCGTATCTGGGCGAAGAAGGCATGAAGCGCGGCATCCGCGTCAAGACCAGCAGCTACACGCGCCACCACGTCAACATCACGATGACGCAGGCCAAGGCAGTCAGCAACTACAGCAACTCGATCCTGGCCAACATGGAGGCGCTGGACGACGGCTACGACGAGGCGCTGCTGCTCGATGCCAGCGGCTTCGTCAGCGAAGGCGCGGGCGAGAACCTGTTCATCGTCAAGAAGGGCGTGGTCTACACGCCCGACCTGTCGGCCGGCGCGCTCAACGGCATCACGCGCGACACCGTCTTCGCCATCTGCTCCGACCTGGGGCTTACGCTTAAGGAAAAGCGCATCACGCGCGACGAGGTCTATATCAGCGACGAGGCCTTCTTCACCGGCACCGCGGCCGAGGTCACGCCGATCCGCGAGTTGGACCGCATCGAACTCGGCAGCGGTTCGCGCGGGCCCGTCACCGAGAAGATCCAGGCGGCCTTCTTCGACATCGTCAACGGCCGCAATCCGAAGTACGCCGAATGGCTGAGCAAGGTGTGAAAGCATGAGCCAGCCGATTGCCGAGGTCGAGGTGCTCGCCAAGGACCTGCTGGGCCCGGGCGTGGTCTTCTGCCCGAACCCGAAGATGGCGCTGTGGAGCAACCACCCGCGCGTCTACATCGACGTGGCCACCACCGGCGAGGGCCAGTGCCCGTACTGCAGCACGCTGTACAAGCTGAAGGCCGGCGAAACGCTGCACGCGTCGCATTGAGCGCCGCCCCGTCCCGATGACGAGCGACGCCGCCGGCTGGCAGGCGCTGGTGCACGAGGCACTGCTCGACCATGTGAACCGCGCTGATGCACGCCATGCGCTGCAGATGCTGCTGAGCGCGCTGGCACACCGCCTCGGCCTGCACTGCACGCTGCGCGCCGAGCGCGCCGACGGCAGCCTGCGCTGGCAGACCGAAGCCGCACCCGGCATCGACATGGCCGCCGCAGCGCCGGGCGAGGCGCAGTGCTTCGAGCTGTCGCGCCTGGGCCGCCGCGTCGGCACGCTGCTGCTGCACGGCGCGGCGCAGCGTGGTCACGATACCGCCCAGCTGAGCGCGCAATTGGAGCCGCTGCGCATCAGTGCCGCGGCGCTGCTGCTCAACGATGCCGCGGCCGACCAGACGCCGCCGCGCGTCGGCACGGTGGAGATGATCCGCAGCGCGCTGCACGGCGGCGGCACCTACGTCTGGGAATGGGACATCGACAGCGATTGGCTCGGCGACATCGACAACGGCCTGGAGCAGCTGGGTTATGCCGGTCAGGACATCGGGCGCACGCAGGAAGCCTGGAACCGCCTGATCCACCCCGACGACCTCGCCGCCAACCACGAGGCCTACCTGCGCCACGCGCGCGGCGAGGCCGAGCACTACGAACATACCTACCGCATCCGCGCCAGCGACGGCCGCTGGCGCTGGTACCAGGAGCGCGGCCGCATCGTCGAATGGCACGACGACGGCCGGCCGCGGCGCATGCTGGGCACGCAGACCGACATCAGCGAGCAGCGTGAGCGCGAGCAGGCAGCCTCGCTGCTGACGGCGCGGCTGGAGCGCATCGCCCAGCACGTGCCCGGCATCCTCTACCAGTTCGAGCTGGACGCCAACCGGGTGCCGCGCTTCCCGTACATGAGCGAGCGCGCGCGCTCGCTGCTGGGCGTGGACCTGGCGCGCGCCGCGGTCGATGCTTCGGAGCTGATGGAGCGCATCGACCCCGCCGACCGCGACGGCGTCACCGCCAGCATCATCGAATCGGCGCATGCGCTGTCGCTGTGGGCCTGGGAGTTCCGCGTGCATGCCGGCGCGCAGGGCACGCGCTGGATCCGCGCCACCTCGTCGCCGCTGCGCCGCGCCGACGGCGGCACCGTGTGGCACGGCTACATGCAGGACGTGACCGAGCTGCGCGAACTGGAGCATGCGCGCCAGGACAAGGCCGCCGCCGAAGCCGCCAACCGCGCGAAGACCGAGTTCCTGTCGCGCATGAGCCACGAGCTGCGCACGCCGCTGAACGCGGTGCTCGGCTTCTCGCAGCTGCTGGAGATCGACCGCGCCGAGCGCCTCAGCGAGGGCCAGCGGCGCCGCGTCAAGCTCATCCGCGAGGCCGGCGAGCACCTGCTGCAGATGATCGGCGACCTGCTCGACCTGACGCGCATCGAAAGCGGCAGCCTGCAGGTGCAGATCGACGCCGTGCCGATGCGCGCGCTGGCCGAGGAGGCGCTGGACATGCTGCGCCCGCCGGCCGGTGCTGCGCAGGTGCAACTGCGGCTGCAGTTGCAGGACCCGGACCTGGCGGCGCGGGCCGACCGCACGCGGCTGCGCCAGGTGCTGCTGAACCTGCTGTCCAACGCCATCAAGTACAACCGAACCGGCGGCAGCGTGGAGCTGCTGATCGCGCCGGCACCGCCGGCCGACGGCCAGAGCTGGCTGACGATCCGCGTGCAGGACACCGGCATGGGCATCGCCGCGGCCGACATGCCGCACCTGTTCGAGCCCTTCAACCGCCTGGCCCAGGCGCGCGGCGCGATCGAAGGCTCGGGCATCGGCCTGAGCGTGACACGGGCGCTGGTGATGCTGATGCAAGGCCGCATCCAGGCCAGCAGCCGGGTCGGCGTCGGCACCACCTTCGAGATCACGCTGCCGCGCGCTTGAGCGAGCGCTACCTACAATGCGCGCCCATGCCGCATGACCATCAATTCATCCTGACGCTGTCGTGCCGCGACGCCACCGGCATCGTCTACGCGGTGTCGGGCCTGCTCTACCAGGGCGGCTGCAACATCATCGATTCGCAGCAGTTCGGCGACCTGCAGGGCGAGGACGCGACCGGGCTGTTCTTCATGCGCGTGCACTTCGCCGCGCCGCCGCACCTGGCGAGCACGGCCGCGCTGGGCACGCTGTTCGCGCACACGCGGACGCAGTTCGGCATGGAGCTGCAGCTGTACCCGGTGGCGCAGCGTGCGCGCGTGCTGCTGCTGGTCAGCCAGCACGGGCATTGCCTGAACGACCTGCTGTTCCGCTGGCGCAGCGGCCTGCTCGACGTGGACATCGCCGGCATCGTCTCCAACCACCCCGACTTCGCGACGCTGGCGCGCAGCTACGGCATTGCCTTCCACCACCTGCCGCTGCCCAAGGGCAGCGACGCCGCCGCCAAGCGCGCGCAGGAGCGCGAGATCGAGGCGCTGATCGAGCGCGAGCGCGTCGAACTGGTGGTGCTGGCGCGCTACATGCAGATCCTCAGCGCCGAGTTCTGCGAGGTGCTGAAGGGTCGCGCGATCAACATCCACCACAGCTTCCTGCCCAGCTTCAAGGGCGCGCGGCCGTACTTCCAGGCGCACGCGCGCGGCGTCAAGCTGATCGGCGCCACCGCGCACTACGTCACGCCTCAGCTGGATGAAGGCCCGATCATCGAGCAGGACGTGCAGCGCGTCGACCATGCGATGTCGGCCGAGGACTTCACCGCCGTGGGCCGCGACATCGAATGTGTGGTGCTGGCACGCGCGGTGCGCTGGCACGTCGAGCGGCGTGTGCTGATGAATGGCCACAAGAGCGTGGTCTTCCGCTGAGATGCCTCGCTCGAAGGCCCAGACCGCCGCCCTGCTGGCCTCGCCCGACGGTGTCGAGGCGCAGTTCTACGAGGCGCTGCAGCAGGCCGATCTGGACAAGCTGATGGCGGTGTGGTCCGACGACGACGAGATCGCCTGCGTGCAGCCGGGTGGGCCGCGCCTCACCGGAGCGGCCGAGATCCGCGCCAGCTTCGAGGCCATCTTCGCCAACGGCGCCATCCCGCTGCAGCCGCAGCGCGTGCGCCGGCTGCATTCGCTGGGCTGTGCGGTGCACCACGTGGTCGAGCGCGTCACGCTGGCCGACGCCAAGGGCGAACGCAGCGCCTGGGTGCTGGCCACCAATGTCTATATCAATACCGCGCAGGGCTGGCGCATGGTGGCGCACCATGCCAGTCCGGCCAGCGAGCGGGCCGAGCCGGCATCGGGCGAGGCACCGTCCACGTTGCACTGACAGGCGCCATGCAGCAGTACCGCGCGCCGCGCTGGCTGCCCGGCGGCCAACTGCAGACCATCTGGACCGCGCTGTTCTCGCGCCCGGTGCCAGGCACGCCGCCGGCCTATCGCCGCGAGCGCTGGGACACGCCGGACGGCGACTTCGTCGATGTCGACTTCGTCGACGCCGCCGATCCCGCCGCACCGCTGTTGGTGCTGTTCCACGGCCTGGAGGGTTCGTCGCGCAGCCCCTATGCACTGGCCTTCGCCTACAACGCCGCGGCGCGAGGCTGGGCCTATGCGGTGCCGCACTTCCGCGGCTGCTCGGGCGAGCTCAACTTGGCGCCGCGCGCCTACCACTCGGGCGATTTCGAGGAGATCGGCTGGCTGCTCGCGCGGCTGCGCGCACGGCGCCAGGCGCCGCTGCTGGCGGTGGGCATCTCGCTCGGCGGCAACGCGCTGCTGCGCTGGGCCGAGGAGGCGGGCGACAGCGCCGCGACCACGGCGCGCGCGGTGGCCGCGGTGTGCTCGCCCATCGACCTGGCGGCCGGCGGCCATGCCATCGGCCGCGGCTTCAACCGGCAGGTGTACACACGCATGTTCCTGCGCACGATGAAACCCAAGGCGCTGCTCAAGTGGCAGCAGCACCCGGGGCTGTTCGACCGCGAGCGGCTGCGTGCGGCGCGCACGCTGTACGAGTTCGACGACCTGTTCACCGCGCCGCTGCACGGCTTTCGCGGCACCGACGACTACTGGTCGCGCGCCTCGGCCAAGCCGCATCTGCGCCGCATCCGCATCCCGGCGCTGGTGCTGAACGCGCGCAACGACCCCTTCGTGCCGGCGCACAGCCTGCCCGGGCCGCAAGAGGTGGGGCGCAGTGTCACGCTGTGGCAGCCAGCCCACGGCGGGCACGTGGGCTTCGCGCGCGGGCGCTTTCCCGGCCATGGGCAGACGCTGCCCGAGGCCGTCACCGCCTGGCTGCAACTCGCAGTGCGCTAAGGTCCGGCCATGGATCCGATCGTCCATGCGGCGCTGCGCAAGTGGCCCAACGTGCCGCACTGCTATGGCTGGCTGGCGCTGGATGCGCGCGGCGACTGGTACCTGCGCGACGAGGCGGCGCAAGCCGCAGGTCCGTTCCCGCGCATCAAGGGCAGCCGCATCGAACACCGCGGGCTGCGTGAGTTCATCGAGCGCAACTACGAGCCCGATGCACGCGGCTGCTGGTACTTTCAGAACGGGCCGCAGCGCGTCTACGTCGAGCTCGAAGCCGCGCCCTGGGTGTGGCGGCTGACGCCGGGCACGCCCTGCGGCCTGAGCACGCACACCGGGCAGCCGTCGCCGTGCCGCGGCGCCTGGCTGGACCCACAAGGACGCCTGTTCTTGCTGGGCGAGCCGGGCTTCGGCTTGGTGCACAGCCTGGACATGGAACTCGCCGCGGCGGCGGTCGAGGCCGGCGCATGGCAGCCCATCGAGATGGACTTTGCCGCCATGCCGGCACGCTTCGGCTACGTGCTGAAGCCGCGGCCCGAAGGCGCGGCCTGAGCGCTCAGTTGGCGGCGCTGGCCGGTGCGCTGGCTGCCGATGCCGCCGCGGCCGGCGGCTTGGGCTCGTCGAACTTGGCGCCGCCCTTGTTGGCCATGAAGACCACCGCGCGGCCGATCTCGAAGTCGGAGAACTCGCCGCCGCCCTGCGCCGCCATTGCCCCCTTGCCCTTGATCGCGGAGTGCACCAGCGCGTCGAAGCCGGTTTTGATGCGCGGTGCCCAGGCGGCCTCGTCGCCGAACTTCGGTGCGTTGGCCAGTCCGGCGGCATGGCAGGCGGCGCATTGCACGGTGTACACCTGCTCGCCGGTGCGCAGTTCGACCACGGCCGAGGCATCCTTCAGTTCCACCATGCCCACCGGCTGGATGCGATGCGCGATCGCCTCTTCGCCCATGGCTGCACTGCCGGCACCGGCGCTGTCGCCGCTGGCCACGTAGTTGACGAGCAGGATGATGATGACGATCGGTACCACGAACGACGCGACCACCGTCCAGATGAGTTGCTTGGGCGTCTTGATCGGGCCTTCGTGCGGGGCGTCGTGGTCCTGGAGATCGCTCATGAAGTCCTCGGTGGCGGCGGTGCCTACAGCCTCATCCGGCGCCGCCCCGTGGACGGTCTCGCGTTGCGGACTGCTCGGCCAAAGCCCAAAATTATAGCGGCGCAACCCCCGCTGATAGAATCCGCAGCTCAGTCAGCACCGCGGCTGTAGCTCAGTGGATAGAGTATTGGCCTCCGAAGCCAAGGGTCGTGGGTTCGATCCCCGCCAGCCGCGCCAACCGAACCCGTGACCCACGCTCCCCCGATGCAGCCCCTTCGCCTCAGCACGCGCCGCACGGCGCTGATCCTCGGCGCGGCGCTGCTCGGCGCCTGTGCCGCACCGACGGTGCTGAACACGCAGTGGGTCAACCCGCAGTTCGTGGGCAAGCCGCCGATGCAATCGATCCTGGTGCTGGGTATCACCAAGGACCCCACCAACCGCCGCAACTTCGAAGACCGAATGGTGGCCCAGCTGGCCGCGCGCGGCGTCAAGGCCGTGCCCTCGTACCGCTTTGCGCCCGACGTCGGTGCGGTGGAGCAGGTCAAGCTGGAACAGGCTGTCAAGGAGGCCGGTGTGGCCGGCGTGCTGTTGTCGCGCGTGGTCAACGTGAGCGAGCAGGTCAACGTGACCCCGGGCATGGTGATGGGCCCGCCGATGGGCTACGGCTTCGGCGGCTTCTACGGCTACTACGGTGGCATGTGGGCCACCAGCTACTACATGCCGCCTACGGTCTACACCACACAGCACGTGGCCGCGGACACGCGGCTGTTCGAAACCGCCAACTACACGCTGGTGTGGTCGGCATCGACCACCACCACGCCCAGCGGCGGCAGCGTCGAGTCGATGTTCCAGCAGTTCGGCCAGCTGATCGTCGATTCGATGGCCAAGGACGGCCTGATCTAAGGCGGGACGGACAGTGCGGATGCACCTGCGTGCCTCCGACTGCCCTGCACGCTGGCGCAGCGCGCTGGCACCGGTAGTGCTGGCCCTGCTGGCCGCCTGCGGCAGCACGCCGCCGTCGTCCGGGCCGTTCGACACGCAGCGCGACGGCCCGCCGGCACAGCCGCCGCCCGATCTGATGTCGCGGCCCGACCCCGAGCCGCGCGTCGAGCCCCTGCGCGTCGGCGGGCCCAACAAGCCCTACCAGGTGCTGGGCCGGAGCTACACGCCGCTGGCCGTGGACGCCCCGGTGATCGAGACCGGCCTGGCCTCGTGGTACGGGCGCAAGTTCCACGGCCGGCCCACCGCCAGCGGCGAGATCTACGACATGTACGCGTCGACCGCCGCGCACCGCACCATGCCGATCCCCAGCTATGCGCTGGTGCGCAACCCGGCCAACGGGCGCGAGGTGGTGGTGCGCGTCAACGACCGCGGGCCCTTCCACGCCGACCGCATCATCGACCTGAGCTACACCGCGGCGCTGAAGCTGGGCGTGCTGCGCGGCGTGGCGCCGGTGGAAGTGCGCCGGCTGACGCACGACGACATCCGCAGCGGGCGCTGGCGCGGCGAGATGGCGGTGGCGACCGTCGAAGCGCCCGCCGCGGTGGTTGCCGTCGACGACGAGGTGCCGCCGCCCGCGCCCGCGGCCCCGACGGCCGCCGCCGGCGACTACTGGGTGCAGCTCGGCGCCTTCCGCCAGCGCCAGGGCGCGCACGATCTGCGCCAGCAGCTGACGCGCGAGCTGGCCTGGCTGGAACCGTGGCTGACGATCATCGACGACCGCGCGCTGTTCCGGCTGCAGGCCGGGCCATTTGCCACGCGCAGCGAGGCGCAGGGCACGGCCGAGCGCATCCGCGATGCGGCCTCGCTGCAGCCGGTGGTGCTGCAGCGGCGCTGAAGGCTCTACGGCCACGCAACAGTTTTCAAGCTAGGTGTGCCGCGGTCCGGCGATAGCGCCTACAGTGCCCGACCGAGCCGCACCGAAGCGCGGCGTGCACGAGGAGACTGCATGGCTACCAAGACCCCGGCTGCGAACAAGGCGCGTGGCCTGTCGTTGAACATCGGACTGAACAGCGTCAGCCCCGGCCACTATGGCGGCTGGAGCGGCGACCTGGCGGCCTGCGAATTCGACGCCAAGGACATGGCGGCGCTGGCCACCGGCCGCGGCATGAAGGCCACCGTGCTGCTGACCAAGGACGGCACCCGCGCCAAGGTGCTCGCAGCGCTGCGCGCGGCATCGAAGGCGCTGGTCAAGGGCGACTTCTTCTTCCTCACCTTTTCCGGCCACGGCGGCCAAGTGCCCGACGTGTCCGGCGAAGAGGCCGACAAGCTCGACGAGACCTGGTGCCTGTACGACGGCCAGCTGATCGACGACGAGCTGTACCTGGAACTCGGCAAGTTCGCCACCGGCGTGCGCATCCTGGTGCTGTCCGACAGCTGCCACAGCGGCACCGTGGTGCGCGCCGGCCCGCCCGCGATCGGCATCGTCGCCCCCGAACTGCGCTCGAAGATGATGCCGCCGTCGGTGGGCATGCGCACCTACGAGGCACACAAGGCCTTCTACGACAAGCTGCAGAGGGACGTGGCCAAGGCCGAAGGCGGCGCGAAGGTCGAACCCGACGAGGTGCTGGCCGGGCTGGCGGTGAGCACGCGGCTGACGAAGATCGCCAAGCGCTTCAAGGCGCGCGCGATCCTCATCTCCGGCTGCCAGGACAACCAGAGCAGCTACGACGGCCAGCACAACGGCGCCTTCACCGGCCGGCTGCTGACGGTGTGGAATCGCGGCAACTTCGACGGCAACTACGCCACCTTCCACGCCCACATCAAGAGCGGCATGCCGGCGATCCAGACACCGAATCTGTTCACGATGGGGCCGGTGGCCACCTTCCTGAAGCAGAAGCCTTTCAGCGTCTGAAGGGCGCGGCGATGCCCCAGGACATCAGCTTCATCGTTCCGGGGCAGCCGCAGACCGCTTCCAGCGCCGCAGCCGGGCTGCGCGGCCGCACGGTCGATTCCGTGCGCGTCGGCGCACGGCGTGGCGCCGGCGACAGCGTGCGCCTGACGGCACGCCCCGGCGAAGACGTGGTGGTGCTGAGCATCGCCAACGGCCCGACGCTGGTGCTGCACCCCGAGGCTGCACGCGAGCTGATGCTGGCGCAGGCCGCCAATGCGCAGCAGCGCAGCGCGCAGGACGCGGCGGACGCCGGTGTGGTGCCGGTGCCGGCGCAACTCGGCTGGCAGGGTCTGGATGACGGCAGCAACACGCGTGGCTGGCTCGGCCAGGTGGTGCTGAGCGCCTTCGACATCGTCAAGGGCCGGGTGCTCGACCATGCAGTGGACATCGCCGGCTCGCTGGCGGTGAAGAAGCTCGACGGCAAGGTCGAAGCCGGCGTGTACGAGCTGTCGCCGGGCGAGCTGCTGCCGCTGAAGGGCAGCGGCCGCCGGCGCGAGCGGCTGCCGGCGGCCGACGGCGGCCCGCTGCTGGTGCTGATGCACGGCACCTTCGTCGATACCGTCAGCACCTTCGGCAAGCTGTGGACGCTGCATCCGCAGGTGGTGGGGCAGCTCTTCGATCGCTACGGCCAGCGTGTCTATGCGCTGGACCATCCGACGCTGTCGGCCAGCCCGTTCGCCAACGCACTGACGCTGGTGCGCGCGCTGCCCCAAGGCGCACGGCTGCACCTGCTGACCCATTCGCGCGGCGGCCTGGTGGCCGAGGCGCTGGCACGCGCCTGCAGTGGCGCGCTGGGCGACGACGAGCTCGCGCTCTTCGCCGACGCCGGCTATGCGCAGCACCGCCAGGATCTTCAGGCGCTGGTCCAGCAGGCGCAGTCCAAGGGCCTGCAGGTCGAGCGCGTGCTGCGGGTGGCCTGCCCGGCACGCGGCACGCTGCTGGCCGGCAAGCGCCTGGACGCCTATCTGTCGGTGCTGAAGTGGGGGCTGGAACTGGCCGGGTTGCCGGTGGCGCCGGAGCTGGTGGGCTTCCTGGGCGAGGTGGCGCAGCGCCGCACCGACCCGGCCGAACTGCCGGGGCTGGAGGCGATGACCCCCGACAGTCCGGTGGTGCAGTGGCTCAATGGCGGCGGCGAGCCGATCCCCGGCCAGCTGCGCGTGCTCGCCGGCGACATCGAGGGCGACTCGATCACCTCCTGGGTGAAGACGCTGCTCGCCGACGCCTTCTACTGGACCGACAACGACCTGGTGGTGCAGACGCGTTCGATGTACGGCGGCACGGCACGGCAGCAGGCGGGCGCAAGCTTCGTGCTCGAGCGCGGCGCCAAGGTCTCGCACTTCAACTACTTCGCCAACGCGCGCAGCGTGCAAGCGGTGCTGGACGGGCTGAGCGAAGACGCGCCGCCGGACTTCCGCCTGATCGGCCCGCTGTCCTGGGCCGGCAAGGACGCCAGCGGCACGCGCGCGGCGCAGGCGATCGCGCGCTCGCGCGGCCCCGACCGCGACGGCCGCGCGGCCGAGGAGCGGCCGGCCGTGATCCTGCTGCCCGGTATCCTGGGCTCGAACCTGGCGCTGGACGGCAAGCGCATCTGGCTCGGGCTGCGCGTCATCGGCGGGCTGAAGCGCCTGGCCTGGGACCTTCAGACCGCCGACCGCGTGAAACCCGACGGCCCGATCGGCCTGAGCTACGACGACCTGATCGAACATCTGGCGGCCACGCACGAGGTCATCGAATTCGCCTACGACTGGCGCCGCCCGATCGAGGATGAGGCCCAACGACTCGCCCGCGTGGTTGACGAAGCCCTGACGCGGCGCGATGCCAGCGGCCAGCCGGTGAGGCTGCTGGCGCATTCGATGGGCGGGCTGGTGGCGCGCACGATGCAGCTCGAAGCCGGCGACAGCTGGCGGCGCATGATGGACCGCCCCGGCGCGCGGCTGCTGATGCTGGGCACGCCGAACGGCGGCTCGTGGGCGCCGATGCAGGTGCTGTCGGGCGACGACACTTTCGGCAACACCCTGGTCTCCTTCGGCGGGCTGTTCGACGATGCCGGCACGCGCAAGGTCATGGCAGCGATGCCGGGTTTCATCCAGCTGCAGGCCGCACTCACCGACCCGGCCTACGGGCTGGACCAGCAAGCGAAATGGCAGGAACTCGCCGACGAGGACCTGAAGCGCCTGAAGGAACGCAGCCGCTGGCACAGCGAGGGCCTGCAGCTGAGCGTCTACACATGGAGCGCCCCGCCGCAGCAGGTGCTCGACCAGGCTGTGGCGCTGCGCCGCCGGCTCGACCGGCAGGCCGCCGAGCTCGGTGCCGACGCGCAGAAGATGCTGCTCGTGATCGGCCACGACAAGTTCACGCCGGCCGGTTGCCGCATGGGCGTCGAAGGCCTGGAATACCTGGATGCCACCGACGGCGACGGCCGCGTGCCGCTGGACAGCGCGCTGCTGCCCGGCGTGCGCACCTGGCGCTGCGACGCCAGCCACGGCAAGCTGCCGGATGTGGCGGAGGCTTTCGCGGCCTACGTGGAACTGCTCGACAGCGGCGACACGCAGCGGCTGCCGCGGCTGGAGTCGGGCACGACCCGCGGCGCGGCGGCCGAGCGAGCGGCGGAGCGGGTGCCGAACCGGCCCTCGCGCGGCAAGCGCCTGTCCGAACCGCCGTCGCTGAGCTCGGAGCTGTTCGCGCGCGATGGCGGCGCCACGCCCACGGCGGCGGGCGCGCGCCTGCCGATCACGGTGGTCAACGGCAACCTGAAGTTCGTCAACCCGCCGCTGCTGCTGGGCCACTACCAGTCGGCCTCGCTGAGCGGCGCCGAGCATGTGGTGAACCTGCTCAGCGGCGGCCTGATGGCCGATGCGCTGGCCGCCGGCCGCTACCCGTCCGAGCCGGGCGCGGCGCAGGTCTTCGCCAACACGCGCATCGACCCCGAACAGCCCTGGGCGCTGCCGCGGCCGGCCGCGGTGGTGATCGTCGGCCTGGGCGAAGAAGGCCGGCTGCGCGCGCTGGACCTGCAGCGCAGCGTGCGCCAGGGCGTCATTGCCTATGCGCAGTGCGAGAAGGAGCAGCGCGGCGGCAACGGCTTCGAGCTGGCCGCCACGCTGATCGGCAGCGGCGGCACCGGCATGCACGTGGGCACCGCCGCGCAGGCCATCGCCATGGGCGTGGCCGATGCCAATCGGCGCCTGGCCCGCACCGGCTGGCCGCAGGTGACGACCTTGCAGCTGATCGAGCTGTACCTGGACCGCGCCACCGAGGCGCACAGCGCGCTGGCGGTGCTGGCCGGGTCGCGGCCGCAGGACTTCGCGCTCGCGCCGACGATCCAGGCGCGCACCGGCGCACTGCGCCGGCCGCCGGATTCCGGCTACCGCGGCGCGGCCTATGACTTCATCACCGCGGTACAGCGCCAAGGGGCCAACGATCGGCCGGTGATCGAGTTCACACTGGACACGCAGCGCGCGCGCAGCGAAGTGCGCGGCCAGGCGACACAACCCAGGCTGGTCGAGGAGATGGTGCGCATCGGCGCCGATGCCGCCAGCACCGATCTGCAGGTGCGGCGCAGCCTGTTCCAGCTGCTGGTGCCGGTGGAGATCGAGCCCTTCCTGTCGGGCTCGACCGCAGTGGTACTGCAACTCGACCCATCGACAGCGCAGCTGCCCTGGGAACTGCTCGACGCCGGGCCCGACGAGGACGGCAGGGTCGCCGACGACCGACCTTGGGCGGTGCGCACGCGGCTGATCCGCAAGCTGCGCACCGAGGACTTTCGCGAACGCCCGGCGGGTGCCGGCCGCGACGGCGGCGTGCTGGTGATCGGCGAGCCGCTGTGCGACAAGACGAAGTTCGCCGAACTGCCCGCAGCCCGCGACGAGGCGCTGACCGTGGCCCAGGCGCTGGCGGCCACGCCGCTGCTCAACCCCGACGCGCTGGCCGTCGTCAACGCGCTGCTCGACCAGCCGCTGCGCATCGTGCACATCGCCGGCCACGGCGAACACCACGACGACGGCAGCGGCGGCGTGGTGCTGTCCAACGGCACGGTGCTCGGCCCGCGCGAGATCGGCGCGATGCGCAGCGTGCCCGAGCTGGTGTTCGTCAACTGTTGCTTCCTCGGCCGCATGTCCGGCGACGAGCAGCTGCAGCGCAATCCGCTGGGCGCCCACCGCGCGCGCTTTGCCGCCGGTGTGGCCGAACAGCTGATCCGCAACGGCGTGCGCTGCGTGGTCGCCGCTGGCTGGGCGGTGGAAGACGTGCCGGCGATGAAATTTGCCGCGCGTTTCTACCAGCGTCTGCTGCGCGGCGACCGTTTCATCGACGCCGTCGGCGAGGCGCGGCTCGCGGCCTGGGAAGCCAACCCGCGCGGCAACACCTGGGCCGCCTACCAGTGTTATGGCGACCCGGACTGGCGCTTCGCCGCCCCGGCCGATGCACCGGCGGCTGCCGCCGCCGAGGTGCCGGCGCTGGCGTCGGCGCCGGCGCTGGCCCTGGTGCTGGAGAACGAGGCGCTCGATGCGCGCTACGAGATCGCGGCCGGCGGCACCGATGCGGCCAAGGTCCGCGCCAAGCGGCGCCGCGATCGCCTCGAAAGGCTGAATCGGCTGCGCGCGCGCTATGCGCCGCTATGGGGTGGCATCGGCGCAGTGGCCGAGGCCTTCGGCCTGGCCTATGCCGAATGCGGCGACAGCGCCGAGGCCCTCGCCTGGTACGAACGCGCGCACGGCGCGGCCGACGGCAGTGCGTCGATGCGCGCCAGCGAGCAACTGGCCAACCTGCGGGCCCGCGTCGGCGAGGCGCGCGACGATGGCCGGAGCATCGACCAGGCCGTCAAACTGCTGCTGCAACTGGTCGCGCTGCGCGACACGGCCGAACGGCGCAGCCTGCTCGGTTCGGCCTACAAGCGTCTGGCCATGGTCAAGGGTCGAGCGCGGGCGCGCGGCGAAGAGCGGGCGGCGCTGCTCGCCGCCAAGGGCGAGTACGAGAAGGCGGAAACGCTGGCGCGCGAGGCCGGCGCGGACGACCTGCACTATCCGTCGATGAACGTCGTGGCCGTGCAGCTGCGCCTGGCGAAGGCCGGCGGCGAACCGGCGCAGATTGCCGGCCGCATCGACGAAGCCCGCGTCGCGCTGCAGGCCAAGATGGCGGCCGCACCCGATTTCTGGTCGGCCGTCGGACTGGTCGAGCTGAGCCTGCTCGAAGCCCTGGCGCAGGGGCGGCTCGCCACCGCGCTGACGGGCCTGCGCAATGGCTTTGCCAACCTGGCGCAGCGCGTGCCGGCGCCGCACCTGTGGAGGTCGGTGCACGACCAGCTGCGCTTCCTGCTGGAACCGCTGGACGCCGGCAGCGAGGCGCAGGCCGCGCGGTCGCTGCTGAAGCAGCTCGCCACGCTGGCAGGCGCCGACACCCGGCCGCAGACGCCGTGAAGCCGCATGCCTTCATCGCCATGCCTTTCGGCACCAAGCCGGATGCCGACGGCCAGCCCATCGACTTCAACCGCATCTATGCCGAGCTGCTGGCGCCGGCGCTGCAGGACGCCGGCTGCGAGGTCTTCCGCGCCGACGACGAACCGCGTGCCGGCGACATCCGCACCGACATGTTCCAGGAACTGCTGGTCGCCGACCTGGTGCTGGCTGACCTGACGCTGGACAACCCCAACGTCTGGTACGAGCTGGGCGTGCGCCATGCGCTGCGCGCGCGCGGCGTGCTGCTGGTGCAGGGGCCACGCGCGACGCAGCCCTTCGACATCTACACCGACCGCAAGCTGCGCTACCGGTTGAAGGACGGCGCGCCCGACCCGCAGTTCCTGGCCGCCGACCGCGCCGCGCTGGCAACGATGGCGCGCGCCACGCTGCAGGCGACCACGCGGCGCAAGGTCAGCCCGGTGTATGTGCTGCTGGACCATCTGCGCGAGCCCGACTGGCGCACGCTGCTGCTGGCGCAGCCGAACGAGTTCAACCAGGGTTACGTGGCCTGGCGCAGCCGCATGGAGGTGGCGCGGCAGAAGAACCTGGCCGGCGACATCCTGGTGCTGGCCGACGAGACTCCCACCCAGGCGCTGTGGCTGGAGGCCAAGCGCCTGGCCGGCAACTGCCTGCTCAAGCTGCAGCACTTCGAGTTGGCGCTGGAGCAGTTCGACGCCGCGCTGGCACTGGAGCCCGACGACAAACCCAGCCTGGAGAAGCGCGCCGTATGCCTGGGCCGTCTCGGCCGCCACGAAGAAGCCCGCGAGCTGGTGCGCGGCCTGACCGAGAGCCACCCCGACGATGCCGAGGCCTGGGCACTGGCCGGACGCGTGGAAAAGGTGCATTGGGCGTCGCGCTGGCGCGATGCGTCGCTGACGCCCGAGCAGATGCGCGAGGCCGCGTCGGCCGAACTGGCCAGCCTGGAGGAGGCCATCACGCCCTACCACCGGGCCTTTATCGCCGACCCCTCGCACCACTACTCGGGCATCAATTCGCTGACCCTGCACCTGCTGCTGCGGCACCTGGGCGGCGAGACCAGCCAGACCGTGATCGACAACCTGGCCGGCGGCGTGCTGTGGGCGGCGCTCAGCGCGCAGAAGCGCGGACCCAAGGACTACTGGGCACGCGCCAGCTTTGCTGAAGCCTGCCTGCTGCTCAGCCCCAAGGCTGCGGTGCAGCGCGAATACCGCGGTACGGTGGCGGCAGCGCAGCGCGACCGCTTCGCGCTGGAATCCACCCGCGAGACGCTGACGCTGCTGCGCGACCTGCAGTTCCGCCCCGAAGAGACCGCGGCCGCGCTGGAAGTGCTGGACCGCGAGATCGCGCGGCTCGCCGCGCCGTTCATGCCACGCCAGGTGCTGCTGTTCTCCGGCCACATGGTGGATGCGCCCGACCGCAAGCAGCCGCGCTTCCCGGCCACCAAGCTGGCGCAGGCGGCGCAGGCCCTGCGGCAGGTGCTGGACACGTTGGGCACCGGCGAAGGCGACCTGCTGCTGACCCAAGGTGCGGCCGGCGGCGACCTGCTCTGCGCCGCGGCCTGCCACGAACGCGGCGCCCGCGTGCAGCTGCTGCTGCCGCTGGAGGAGCCGGAGTTCATCGAACGTTCGGTGCTGCCCTCCGAAGGCGGCGAGGACTGGCGAGCCCGCTATTTTGCGCTCAAGGCCGCACTGCGCGACTCGCCGCGCATCATGCCCGACGAACTGGGCCCGTTGTCCAAGGACGCCAACGCCTTCGAGCGCTGCAACCTGTGGCTGCTGCACACCGCGCTGGCCTGGGGCCCGGAGAAGCTGCGCTTCGTCTGCCTGTGGGACGGCGGCGGCGGCGACGGCCCCGGCGGCACGGCCCACATGTACAACGAGGTCAAGCGCCGCACCGGCCGCGTCAGCTGGATCGACACCCGCAAGCTGTGACGGGGGGAGAGTCACCACGACGGCGCGCATTTCCCGGCGGCTTTCGACCTGCTGGGCGGGCGCTGATCAGCGCCCGCCGGTGACGTCGAGCACCGCGCCGGTGGTGTAGCTGGACGCGTCCGACAGCAACCAGACGATGGCCTGTGCCACCTCATCGGCACTGCCGGCGCGCTGCATCGGCACCACGGGCGCGACCTGCTTGGCGCGGTCGGGCAGCCCGCCGCTGGCATGGATGTCGGTGTCGATGATGCCCGGGCGCACGGCATTGACGCGGATGCCCTCGGTGGCTACCTCGCGCGCCAGGCCGAGCGTGAAGGTGTCGATGCCGGCCTTGGCCGCCGCGTAGTCCACGTACTGGCCGGGCGAGCCCAGCCGTGCCGCGGCCGACGACAGGTTGACGATGACACCGCCGGCACCGCCGTGCTTCGTGCTCATGCGCTTGACGGCCTCGCGCGCGCACAGGAAGGAGCCGGTCAGGTTGATGGCGAACATGCGCATCAGGCGCTGCAGGCTCATCTGGTCGACGCGCGCCGGGTGGTCCACCACGCCGGCGTTGTTGACCAGGCCGCGCAGCGGCGCGAAGTCCTTGTCGACGGTGGCAAACATGGCCAGCACCTGGGCCTCGTCGGAGACGTCGGCCTGCAGCACCAGTGCGCGCCGGCCGGCGGCGCGCACCTGCGCGGCCACATGTTCGGCGGCCGCGGCATCGCGCGTGTAGTTGATGGCCACGTCCCAGCCTTGTTGTGCGGCCCGCAGGGCGGCGGCGGCGCCGATGCCGCGGCTGCCGCCGGTGATCAGAAGGGTCGGGTTCATGCGTCTCCTTTTTGGGGTGTGAGTGTGGGGTTCAGGGTCTTCCGGGCACGTCGAAGGCGAAGACCACCGACAGGTCGAGCACGGGGCTGCCGAGCTGGCCGTTCGGCGCCCCGATCCAGCCCGCGCCCAGGCGCAGCGAAGCGGCCGGCGACAGTTCCCAGCCGACATAGGCCATCGGCTTGAGCACGGCGCCGCTGCCGGTGGCTACGCCGCCACCGCCGGCCGCGCCGGCCAGCATCTCGGCGCCGGCGAGCAGGCCGTCGCCGCTGCGCCAGAGGCCGCCGATGCCGAACAGGCCGACCGAAAAGCCGCCGGCGCCGCCCTGATAGGCGCTCTGCACCTGGCCGCTCAGGTACAGGTGCTCGCCGATGAAACGCGAGTACTTGAAGCTCACGCTGTGCATGTCGCGCGAGCTGCCGTCCTTGCGTGCGGCGTCGTAGAACACTTCAGCGCCGGCCGACCATTCCTGGCGCACCATCACCGACGCCACGCCGGGCAGCGGGTCCAGCGCCCAGCGCAACGCCAGCGCGCCGAAGGGTGCATCGAAGTCGCCCTGCGGCGCATAGGCCCAGCCGGCTTCCAGCCCCAGGCTGAGATCGTGCGACAGCGGCACGCTCAAGCCCAGCGCCACCTTGCCCAGCAGGCCGCCGCCGGTGGGCATGTCGCCGCCGCCGCCCAGGCCCAGCGCCACGCGGCCGCCGAGCCGCACGCCGCCGTCGCCCAGCGCAAAGTCGGTGCCCAGCGTGCCCAGGATCTCGGCATAGCCGTCGACGCCGCCGCTGGCCGCGCCGTTGGCTTCCAGGCCGATGGCCAACGCCGGCAGCAGCTGTGCCTCGGCGCGCGCGCCGACATAGCCGATATGCGACGGCAAGGGCGCGCCGCTGCTGCCCAGGCTGTTGCCGCGCGGCGCGTACACGCCGGCGACGGCGAGGAAGCGGTCGAAGCCCATCCCGCTGCGCTGGCCGCCCCAGGACGACAGGCTGCGCTGCCCCGCCGGCAGGTAGCCGAAGCTCATCGGCACGTCGAGCACCAGGCCGAGCTGGTCGCTGTCGATCTCGCCGTTGGGGAAGTAGACCTTGGCCCAGGACACGCCCGCGCGTACAGGGCCGAAGTCCCACATCAGGTCCAGGTGCGGGCGCAGCATCAGACCGCCGCCCTGCGCCGCCGCCGCGCCGCCGCCACCCCCCAAGTACAGCCCCGCCACCACGTTCAGCGATCCATAGAGGCGCGTGCACAGCGCCGCCTCGGCGCCGATGGTGAAGAAGCCGCCACGCTGGCCGCTGGCCGCGCCGTACACCGCCGGCCCCAGGCACAGGCCTGCGGTCGGCTGCACCAGGTAGCTCAGGCCGACCAGGCCCATCTTCTCGTCGCCGGGCAGCGTGATCGTTTCGTAGCCGATGCGCGCCAGGGCCGGCGCCTCGCGCCAGGCGTCGTCCTGCGCCGGCGCCAGGCCCGGCAGGAACAGCAGCGCCGCGGCGATGTCGCGGGCCGCGCTCAAGCCTTGCCCTGGGGCACCAGTACCGCCATCGTGATGCGCGAGACGCAGGTCAGGCGCCCCTGTTCGTCCTGCAGATCGATCTGCCAGACCTGCGTGGTGCGGCCGACGTGCACCGGCCGCGCGGTGCCGATCACCCAGCCCGAGGTCGTGGCGCGCAGGTGGTTGGCGTTGATGTCGAGCCCGACCGCGCGGTGGCCTTCGGGTGCCGCAAAGGCCGCGCCGCAGGAGCCCAGCGTCTCCGCCAGCACCACCGACACGCCGCCGTGCAGGATGCCGTAGGGCTGGCGCGTGCGCGTGTCCACCGGCACTCGCGCGCGGATGAAGTCGTCGCCAACCTCGAGGAACTCGATGCCCAGCCGTTCGACGGCGGTGTCCTTGTGGATGTCGGTAAGGGTCTGCGTCGTGACCGGCTGCTTCCAGAGACGGGGCATGGCGTGTGGGCAAGGCAAGGCTG
>CAYUPF010000009.1:0-6440 GCA_964446545.1 uncultured Rubrivivax sp. | reverse complement strand
GTCGTGACCGGCTGCTTCCAGAGACGGGGCATGGCGTGTGGGCAAGGCAAGGCTGAGGAAAGCGTAGTGTCGCAGCCTCTGCCGACCCGTCCGAACGGATCGATATGAACGAGGCGCAGGTACCGGCCGTCACCGACAGCCACATAGGAGCCGCGGTGCGAACGCGTCGCGCCGAATGTCCACCGGCTGCATCTGGCGTGCGGTTCGGCGATGCCGGCTCGACAATGTGGCTCCGCACAGGCCCGTACGCAATGGAGGATTCGATGGCACCTCGGTCGGGTGAGTCGGCTGCTGTGGCTGCGGCAGACGGCGCGGCCAGCGCGCGCCTGGGGCTGCGTGCCGCGCGCGGGGCCTGGGCCACGCTGGCCTGGCTGTTGATCGACATGGGCCATCCGCTGGCGCAGCTGACAGTGCCGGCGTCATCGCACTGAAGCCTGGCCCAAGCGCTTGCAGTGTGGTCCATGTGGGCCGCGATGATGTTGCCGTCAGCGCTGCCGATGATCCTGGCCTTCATGAAGCTGGACACCGACGCCGCAGGCGTGGCCCGTGCGCGCAGTTCGTCGCGGCCTACCTGTTCGTGTGGTGCGGCTTCAGCGTGGCCGCGAGCGCCGCGCAATGGGCCTTGCAGGCGGCGGGTTGGATCGACCCGATAGTTGTCAGCCGCTCGCGGGGCTGGCGGCGCTGCTGCTGATCGCCCCGAGGCTGCACCAGTTCTCGCCGCTCAAGCGCACTGCTTGGCGAATTGCCGAACGCATATGGGCCTTCCTGCTCGGTGCTCGGTGAATGGCGCGAGGGTGTGGGGTGCGTTCGTGATGTGCCACGGCCTGTTCTGCCTGGGCTGCAGCGGGGGCGCCGCGCTGATCGCCACAGGTCTGTGGCGGCTTTGGGTGCTGCTGATGTAGCCCGGCGCCTTCCAGCGAGACACGAGCAGCCTCAGCCACACACCAACTCAGCGTGCAGTGCCTCGATGGCTGGTCCAAATCGGTGTTCCGCAATGCCAGGCACATCCACCTCGACGGCGAGCACATTGCCGGCCATTGGCTCGCTGCGCAGCTGCGAACGGCCCAGAAACTTGCGCGCGGTCGTGATGTAGAGCGTGCGCAGCTCCGGCCCGCCCAGGCACACACAGGTCGGATTCGTCACCGGCAACTGGATCACCGTGTTGACCTTGCCGTCGGGCGCAAAGCGCACCACACGACCCGCCGCGAAGATGGCGTTCCAGAGATAGCCTTCTGCGTCGGTGCAAGCACCGTCCGGGCGCTCGCGCATGCCCGAGTGGTCGACGAAGATGCGCCGATGAGACAGTGCGCCGACCGCAACATCGAGGTCGAACTGCCAGGTCGTGAAGCGGCGGGTGTCCGAGAAGTACAGCCGATCCTGGGCCGGTGACAGTGCCACGGTGTTGGCGACGATGACGTCGTCGAACTGGCGGTGCACCGCGCCGTCCGGGTCGATGCGATAGAAGGCGCCGTTCGCTCGGTGCAGTTGATTGTCCATCGTGCCCACCCAAAGGCGGCCACGTCCATCGCAGCGGCCGTCGTTCAATCGGTTGTCCAACCTCGGGTCCTCGACCTGGCACAACAGGCGCAATTCGCCGCGGCCCATGTGGAAGTAATACAGACCCAGCTCGATGCCAACCAGCACGATGGACGGATCCTGCGTCAGTGCCAGCGAGCCGACGAAGCGCTGCTCGAAGGTGAAGACATCGTGCCGGCCGCTGGCCGGATGAAAGCGCTGCAAGCGGCCGCTGTCGATGTCCAGCCACAGCAGTGACTGGGTTCGTTCGCACCACAGAGGCGTTTCTCCCAGCAAGTCGGCGCCGGGGATGACGCATCGCACCGGCATGGGATTCGTACGCGCCCCGTTCGCGTCCCTATCGATCATGCCGTCCCACGCTTGCGCGCCGGGCCCGCCGACTTGTCCGACACGTTGCCCCAAGTACCGACGTTGGCCGACTTCAGCAGCGGTGAGGCCGGCCCGGTGATGGACAGCTCTTCGGCGGCCGCCAACAGTGCTGGCCCGAACTTCAGCATGCGCTGCAGGCTCAGCCGCGAGGAAGGTCCGGCAACGATGATCACCCCGGTGCATCGTTCGCCCGACCGCTGCACGGGTGCGGCCATCGAGCTCATGCCCGGTGCGTACACATCCTGGATGATGCTGTAGCGGCGCTTGCGGTGTTCGTCCAGCATCTTCAGCAGGGCCTTGATCGATGTCGGCGCGTTCGGGCCGTAGTTTTGCGGCTTGCCCAGGCCCTGGTGGCTTGCATATTCGATCGCGATGTCTTCGGGCAGGGTCATCAACCAGGCGTGGCCGGCGGCGCTGCAGGACAGCCGCAGGTCGATGCCCATATCAGGGTCGTAGAGTAGCCCCGACCGCGCGCCCTGCGCCTTGGCAACCAGGGTCAGGCGCTCGCCGTCGACGATGGCCAGACGTACCAGTTCCTCCGTGGTTTGCGCCAGGCGGTTGATGATGGGCTGAGAAACATCTACCACGCCGGACTTGCTCAGGTAGCTCAGGCCCATCGAGGCCATCTTGGTCGTTAGCGCGTAGTCGCCCCGCTGCGGCAGCTGCCGTACGTAACCCATGCGGATCAGCTCATGCAACGTGCGATGGCAGCCGCTGCGCAGTTGGTTCAGCTCGGTGGCGATCTGCGCCAGGCCCGCCCCGTCGGGGTAGGCCACCAGGTACTCCAGGATGGCCAGCGATTTCTCCATAGCTCCACTCATGGATTCTCCTTCACGGTATCTTTCAAATTTTGAATAATAGACACATATTGAACATCTTTCAATCTTCTGGCACCATGGCATTTCCAGCTTGACACGAGATTACCCATGAGCAATCGCCCGAGGCGCCGAAGTAGTTTTCACACGGGGCGACGCGCCGCGGCCCGCCTTGGCCATGTGGTTTGAAGATCGTTTGGAATCCATTGACCGATTGGAGCAATCTATGAAGAACCGTACCGTTTTGTTGGCTGCTTCGCTAGCAGCCATGTCGAGGCGCACAGCATCGAAGAGCGAGTGGGTAGTGAACGCATTTCGTCGTGGCGTTTGGGCGTTGGGCCTAACGCTCGGCTTTCTCGCGGGGTCGGCCCAAGCCGTACCTGTGCGGTTCAATTTTGCGGTCGACTTCATTAGCGGGCCGATCGCGGGCCAGACGGCGTACGGCACCTTCGACGTGTCCAGCGACGACTGCGCCGGCTTCGTTTGCAGTGGCTTGTTCACGCCCTCAGGCCCCGCCAACTTCATCGGCCCTACGGGAACCTTGCTCGACTTCCAGATCGTCGTCGACGGCGTCACCTTCAGCGCGTCCGGTGATGATGCCTACCCCGACTTTCCGATCATCACGCTCGTGAACAATCTCCTGACGCGCATCGACTTCATGGACTTTGGCCCGCCTTCGCTCTCGATCTTCGGCGGGCCGGACGACGGCGGCGGTAGCTACACAGACGCCAACTTCGACACAAGCAATATCGGAAACCTTCAGCAAATCGGAGGCGCGCAGCCAATTCCGGAGCCGTCCACGGCGCTGCTGGTGGGCGGTGCACTCGTGGCAGGGCTCTCGACAATGCGCCGACGCAGCGTGCGCTGATCGGCTTTTCGTCAACTTCTGGAGAACGACAATGGAACGACGTGAATTTCTTTCCGGGGCCGCCACTGCAGTCGCCGCCGGAACATACTTGGTCAAGGAAATGGGCTTTCCCGCCGAGGCTGCCGCGCAGACGACCCCTGGTCAAGTGCTGGTCACTTCCATCTGGTCGCGCCACGTGCAATGGGTCCGCACTGAAGCCCAGACCCGTTCCGATCCGTATGGCACGGGCGTCGCAGTCGGAGAAGCCATCCTCGCTGGTGGCTATGCTGCGGTTGATCTGACCGTGCGGGACGGCGGGCACGTCCTGCCCGCGCAGGTAGCGACGCACCTGCCGCTGATGCTGAGCGGCATCCGCAGCACGGGCGCCATTTGCGACCATATCGGTGCGAACATCGGACCGCCGAGCGACCCGGCTAACACCGCCTGGATTGCGAGCCAGTTCGTACACGAGATTCTTTCGGTGGCGGGCGCCAACGGCATCAAGAAGTACCGCTACAACAATGCCGGCAATACCGTGCCCAGCTTCCCGGCCAACACCTTTGGTCAGCAGATGACCACGCTGCTCGACGGCGTCCGCACGAACCATCGCCGCCTGGCCGCGATCAATGCCCAGTACGGCGGGCTGTGCGGCGTGGCGCACACCCACGGGGGCAACATCGGCACCACGGTGGAGCCCTATGCCTACTCGATGCAGGGCATCGATCCCAGACTGATCGGCATCAATCTTGCCATCGGCCACGTGGCATCGGCTGCGCCCGGCACCGCCTGGCAGATCATGATGCGGCGCTGGATGCCGTACATCAAGTGCGTCGCGCCCGAGGATCTGGCAGCGACGGTCAATGCCACCACGGGCGCGCTGAGCATCGGCAGAGTTGGGCCTCCCGGAGCAACCGGCAACGGCGGCGGTGTGATCAACTGGACGACGTTCTACTCGCTGCTTCGGCTCGGCGGCTATAGCGGCGCCGCCGAGAATCAGCTCGAGTACACCATCGTCGGCGGGACTGGCACCAACGTCAGTCTCAACAACGCGGCCTTCGCCGACAGTAGCCAGTTTACGAGCGGCCAGCTGACGCCGGCAATCATGATCGGCGAGTTCAAGAAGAACTCCGACTTCATCCGAGCGAAGGCTATCGCCGGGGGTTGGGCAGCGGCACAGGTCCTCTGAACCGCTACGCACAAGGCGGGCACGCTGGGGCCACGCCGCTCCTGCGGGCGCCCTTCTTGTCTCGGCAATCAGACATCGCCAAAGGAGGAACCGTCTTGCAACGTCGATCCCTTGTCGCAGGCGGTATCGGGTTGGCCATGGCGATGGTTGTGTTGCCTTGGCTCGCGGCGGATGGCGATGCCATTCAGAAGGCTGCGGATCCTCGTAGCTCAGCCACCCAGACAATCGCGCTGTCGGCCAGTCCGACCGCACCCGCTATCCGAAGCAGCCCGCCCACGCCTACAGTGCTACCGCCGCCTGTGCCAATGACGGCGCCGCGGCAGCGCGCGGGCGCTTCCCCGGCGGTGCTTGTCACGGCGTCGACGGCGCAGACGCTGGCTGTCGGAGAGATGAACGACCTGGTCATCGGCCTGGACGGGAACGCCGGCGTGCGCGAAATCAGTTTCACGGTCCAGTTCGATCCGAGTGTTCTCCAGGTGCGCGCCGGCACTGAAGGCGATTTGGCTGCGGACGCCAGCGTCGAGCCTCGATTTTCGGCCGACATCTCCGTCGCAGAAGACCGCGTGCAAATTCGCAGTACGGTGTCGCGCGGACGTTTGGCTGGTGCTGCCGGCAGTGTGGCCCTCGTGCAGTATCAGGCCGTTGCGCCGGGCGCCACCTCGATACTGATCACCGACGTGACGGTCAAGGATCTGGCCGGAAATTCGATGCCGTTCTTGCTCTCGTCGTCACATTTGCAGGTGATGGCAGAGTCGGTGCCGTTGCCCCTGCGCGAGGGACCGCATCCACACGAAGTTGCGCCCATGGAAGCGTCCGCGCCGGAGCCGGTCGACGCAGGCGACTAGCTCGCTGGCGCCCGCGCCGCTCGTGGCCAGCCCGACGACAAGGGCCGCCGCCTCAGGCGCCGAACTTGATCGAATAGCCCCAAGAGTCCAATCCGCCCGGGATGGCGTTGAACGACAACGTGATTCGGCGCTCGCCCTGGTTGGGTGGCACGGCGTGCATCACATAACTCGGGAACAGCACCAGGTCGCCCGGCGCCGGCGCTGGGCTGACCCATCTGTCGGCATTGAACGGCCCCGGCGTAATGTTGGCGTGGTCGTTCCTGAAGAGAAAGTCCGTGCCTCCGGACGACTTCATGAACACGGTTTGGGAACCCGGGTGCGTCGTTGTCAGGTAGACAACGCCCGACACGAAGCTGTTGGCGTGGGTATGCGGAACCTGGTGGCCACCGGGGTCCAGCACATTGACCCACATTTCCTTGATGGACCAGCCGAGTTGCTGACCGAACATGAGCGCGCCCATGTCGACGATCTTGGGCGTGATCAGTGTTGCTGCTTCCACCAGCAGTGGGCTGTCGCCGGGCTGCAGCATCGTGGTGTGCGACAGAAGGTCGGACGCTTTGTTGTCGTGCAGCGCCAGCGCGCTCAAGTGTTTCACCAAGCCGGCCACCAAGTCCGAACTCAACGTGCCTGGCGCTCGCAGGAAAGGCGTTGGAAACAAGCCAAACACTTCATCCATGCCGCACATTATTACCGCGTGAGCATCGCCAACGCGTTCGCACACGTCAGCGTCCGTCCATTGGCAGCCGCGGGCCAAAGCCATAGACGACGCCGAAACGAGGGTGCAGTCGTACATGTGCTTCCCACGCGCACCGGCTGCAGATCCACTCGACCAATCTGCTGGA
>CAYUPF010000008.1:12027-41216 GCA_964446545.1 uncultured Rubrivivax sp. | reverse complement strand
GCGATCCAGCCCAGGTCGGCGTCGGCGGTGGGCAGCAGGTGCGTCTGCTGGTCGTCCAGGTACTGGATGCGGTGCTCGACACGACGCAGGAAGGTGTAGCACTCGGCCAGGCGCTCGGCGGTGGCCGCCTTCATCAGGCCGCGCGCGCTCAGGCGCTGCAGGCCGCGCAGCGTGGAGCGCGTGCGGATCTCCGGGTACTGGCCGCCGCGCACCACCAGCATCAGCTGCACGATGAACTCGATCTCGCGGATGCCGCCGCGCGACAGCTTGACGTCGTTGGCGCGCTCGGGCCGGCCGGCGGCGCGGCGCTGTGCCTCGTCGCGGATCTTGCGGTGCAGCTGCCGCAGGCCCTCGAACACGCCGTAGTCCAGGTAGCGGCGGTAGACGAAGGGCGTGACCAGTTCGCGCAAGCCCAGCGCACGGCCGCTGTCCACGCTGGCGCGCGGCGCGACGACACGGCTCTTCAGCCAGGCGAAACGCTCCCATTCGCGGCCCTGCACCTGCAGGTAGTCCTCCAGCATCGGCAGGCTGCACACCGGCGGGCCGGAGTTGCCGTTCGGCCGCAAGGCCAGGTCGACGCGGAAGACGAAACCGTCCTCGGTGGTGTCACCGATCAGCGCATACAGCTTCTTCGCCACCAGCGAGAAGAACTCGTGCGCGCTGATGCGCTGCGGTCCGGTCGTCTCCCCCTGGTCCTCGTAGACGTAGATCAGGTCGATGTCGGAGGACACGTTCAGCTCGCGCCCGCCGAGCTTGCCCATGCCGACGATCCAGAACTCGATGCGCCGGCCCCGTGCGTCCCGCGGCACGCCGTGGCGCGCCTCGGCATCTGCCAACGCCTGGGCCAGCGCCAGTTCGAGCGTGGCCTCGGCCAGCGCCGTCATGCCGTCGGTGACGACGGCCAGCGGCGCGGCCTCGTCCACGTCCAGGCAGACCAGCCGTTCCAGGCACAGCTGGCGCGCCACGCGCAGTGCCGACGGCAGCGCGCGGCCGCCTCCGCACAGCCGCTGCACCAGGGCTGTCACCGTGGCTGCGTCGATGGCGCCGGGGGGTAGCAAGGGCAGTTCGGCGGCAAAACGGCGCCGGATGCGCTGCACGTAGCGGCTGTAGGTGGACGATGCACGCAGGCCTTGCGGCCCACCGTCGTGGATCGGGACTGAAGCCATGCTGCAGCGGCGGGGCGCTGTGCTAGATTGGGCCGCGATGGCTGCACGAGCCGCCGACCCGGGCCCCGCGACACCGCGTGCGACGCGCCACAGTTCTCACACCGAATGGTCTCACCCTCGTCTCCTGGGTCCGAAGCCGCGTTGCCGCGCCGTTGGCAGTGGTTGCGCAAGGCAGCCGGCATGGCCATCGTCGCGGTGTGGGTGCTCTGGGGCGTGTTCCTCGCCGCATGGCTGACGCTGCACTGGGCGATTCTGCCGCACATCGACGAGTGGCGTCCGAGCATCGAAAAGCTGGCCAGCCGGTCGCTCGGGTTGAAGCTCAGTCTGGGTGCGATCCGCGTGCAGTCCAGCGGCTGGGTGCCGGCCTTCGAACTGCAGGACCTGCGCCTGTACGACAGCGACGGCCGCGAGGCGCTGCACCTGGAGCGTGTGCACACCGCGCTGGCGCCGCAGTCGCTGCTGGCGCTGACGCTGCGCTTCGAGCAGATCCTGATCGACGGCGCGCGCCTCGAGGTGCGGCGCGACGTGCAAGGGCGCTGGCATGTCGCCGGGCTGGACTGGGCCGGCAGCATCGACGGCGCCGACACCCGCGCGCGCGACTGGTTCCTGCGCCAGCGCGAGTTCGTCGTGCGCAACGCCGAGCTGCACTGGACCGACGAGCGCGGCGGCGTGCCGCCGCTGGTGCTGAGCGAGCTCGACCTGGTGCTGCGCAACGGCCTGCGCGGCCATGCGCTGCGCCTGGATGCCACGCCGCCGCCGGATTGGGGGCAACGCTTTTCGGTGCGCGGGCGCTTCAGTCAGCCGCTGCTGGCGCCGGCCGGCGAGCTGCGCCGCTGGAGCGGCACGCTCTATGCCGAGTTTCCGCAGGCCGATGCCGCGGCGCTGCGCCGCCATGTGACCTTGCCCTTCGAGCTGGGCGAAGGCGACGGCGCGCTGCGCGCCTGGGTCGACATCGCCGAAGGCAGTCCGCGCAAGGCGACGCTGGACTTCGCGCTGCGCGCGGTGGCGCTGCAGCTGGCGCCTTCGCTGCAACCGCTGCGGATGCAGCAGCTGCAGGGCCGCATCGAGGCCGAGCGCGATGCCGCCGGCATCCAGCTGCGCGCGCAGGACCTGGCTTTCCTCGGCGGCGACGGCCTGAGCTGGCCCGCCGGCGACCTCAACCTGGCCTGGCGCCAGGCGCAGAACCTGGGCGAGCGCTGGACCACCGACACGCCGGTGACCGGCGGCGAGTTCAGCGCCGATGGCCTGAGCCTGGAGGTGATGGCCGGCATGGCCGAACGCGTACCACTGGGCCAGGCCTTGCGCACGCTGCTCACCGGGCTGGCGCCCAGCGGCACGATCGACAACCTCAAGGCGCATTGGACCGGCCCCTTGGACCAGCCGACCACCTACCAGGTGGACGCCCGGTTGCGCGACCTGACGTTTCAGGCGGCCGCACCTGCGGCCGGCCAGCCGCACGACACCCTCGGCCGGCCGGGGATACGCCAGGCGCAGATCGAGCTCTCGGCCAGCGAGCGCGGCGGCCAGGCCAGGCTGGCCATCCGCGACGGCGCGCTGGTTTTTCCCGGTCTGTGGGAGCAGCCGGTGCTGCCGCTGCAGCAGCTCGACGCCGCGCTGTCATGGCAGTTGACGCCGATGCCGGGCCGGCCCGCGGCGATCGAGTTGAAGCTGGCCAAAGCCGGGTTCGCCAATGCCGACCTGAAAGGCGAGGCCACCGCCACCTGGAGCAGCGGCACCGGCGACGGCCACGGCCGCGGCGCGCGCTTCCCCGGCCGGCTGGACCTCAACGCCCGGCTGCAACAGGTGCGTGCGCAACACGTCGCGCGCTACCTGCCGCTGGCCATCGACGCGGGCGCGCGCCATCATGTGCGCGACGCCGTCCAGGGCGGTCTGGTCCGCACGGCCAGCTTCAAGGTCAAGGGCGACCTGTGGGACTTCCCCTTCCACAACACGCGCGATGGCGATCTGCGCATCACCGTGCAGGTGCAAGACCTGGTCTACGCCTACCTGCCCGCGCCCTGGCCGGCGGTGGAACAGGCCAGCGGCGAGATCGAATTCGAGCGGCTGTCGATGAAGCTCGACCGCCTGAAGGGGCGGCTGTGGGGCTACGAGCTGCGCGACGTGCAAGGCGGCATCGCCGACCTGTCGGCCGATCATCCGGTGCTGACGCTGCAGGGCCAGGGCCGTGGGCCGGCTGCGGACCTGCTGCGCTTTGCGCGCCTGGCCGCGGTGAGCCCGCGCATCGGTGCGGCGCTGGAGCCGGTCAGCATCACCGGCCCCAGCGAGCTGCAGGTGACGGCGCGCATCCCGCTGGCGCCTGAGCTGCCGAACACGCTGCAGGGCAGCGTGCAGCTCGCCGGCGCCGACCTGCGGCTGCAGCCCGACGTGCCAGTGCTGCTGGGCGCGCGCGGCAGCATCGATTTCGGTCCGCAGGGCCTTGCGATGCGCGGCTTGACGGCGCGCTGGCTCGGCGGCGAGACCAGCTTCGACGGCAGCGTCGGCAACGACGGCGCGCTGCGCTTCGGCGCGCAAGGCGTGGCCAGCGCCGACGCATTGCGCCAGTGGCCGCCGCTGGCGCGCATTGCCGCGCCATTGCGCGGCCAGGCGGCATGGCGCGGCACGCTGAATGCTGCCGAGGGCCGCAGCGAACTGTCGCTGCAAAGCAGCCTGGTGGGCCTGCAGATCGACCTGCCGCCGCCGCTGGCCAAGCCGGCGGCGGCCACCTTGCCGCTGCGCCTGCAGCTGTCGCCGCTGGCCGGTGCCGGCTCGCGCGACAACCTGCAGTTCGAGCTGGGCGATGTGTTCAAGGCGCAGTTCCAGCGCGAGAACTCGGCCACCGACACGCGCGTGCTGCGCGGCAGCCTGGCGGTGCTGGACAAGCTGCCGCCGCTGCCCGGCACCGGGGTGCAGGCCGCGCTGAACCTCGGTCGTGTCGACCTCGACGCCTGGCAGGCCGTGGCCGAGAGCCAGGGCGTCGCCGGCGAGTCCGCGGCCAGCGGCTACCTGCCGCAGAACATCCGCCTGCGCGCCGAGGAACTGCGCGCCGGCAACCGCTTCCTGTCCAACGTGCAGGCCACGATCAGCAGCCACGGCCAGCCCGGCGATCCGCTGTGGCGCGCCGACGTCGAGTCCGACCAGTTGGCCGGTGAGCTGGAATACCGCGTGCCGATGGGTCAGCCCCAAGCCGCGCGCGTGACGGCGCGGCTGCAGCGCCTGTCGGTGCCGCAGTCCCAGGTGGCCTCGGTCGAAGGCCTGCTCAGCCAGCCGCCGGCCAGCGTGCCGGCGCTGGACATCGTGGTCGACGATTTCGAGTTGCGCGGGCGCAAGCTCGGCCGGCTGCAGGTGCTGGCGGTGAACCGTCAACTGCCCGCCGGGCTGCGCGAATGGCAGCTCGAGCGGCTCGACCTGGACACGCCGGAAGCGCAGCTCAAGGGCAGCGGCCGCTGGGCCGCCACCGGTGCGCGGCGCATGGCACTGGATTTCAGGCTCGCCCTGTCCGACAGCGGCGCCTTCGTCGAACGGCTGGGCGCCGGCCAGGCGCTGCGCGGTGGCAAGGGCCAGCTCAGCGGCCAGCTGTCCTGGGCCGGTTCGCCGCTGACGCTGGACTACCCCAGCCTGGACGGGCAGTTGCGGCTCGATGTCGATGCCGGCCAGTTCCTGCATGCCGACCCGGGCAGTGCAAGGCTGCTGGGCGTGCTCAGCCTGCAGGCGCTGCCGCGCCGGCTGTCGCTGGACTTCCGCGACCTGTTCCAGGAAGGCTTCGCCTTCGACAGCATCGACGGCGACCTCGAGGTCGCGCGCGGTGTGGCCCGGACCGACAACCTGCGCATGCGCGGCGTGCAGGCCACGGTGCTGATGCAAGGCAGCGCCGACCTGCTGCACGAGACACAGGACCTGCGTGTGCTGGTCGTGCCCAACTTCGACGCCACCGGCGCCGCGCTGGCGACGATGGTCATCAACCCGGCCATCGGGCTGGGTACGCTGTTTGCACAATGGGCGCTGCGCGAACCGCTGATCGCCGCCAACACCAGCGAGCTGCACGTCACCGGCCCCTGGGCCGATCCGAACATCAAGCGCGTCGAGCGCAGCACCGATGCGGCCGCACCGACGGGCGCTGCGTCGGCGCCCACCACCCCAGCCGAGAAGAGGCCTCCAGGATGAAGATCGCCGCGCTGCAGATGGTGTCTACGCCCGAGGTGGCCCGCAACCTCGACGCCGCCGCGGCGTTGATCGCGCGCGCTGCCGCCGCCGGCGCGCAGCTGGTGGCGCTGCCGGAATACTTCTGCCTGATGGGCCGGCGCGACGACGACAAGCTGGCCATCGCGGAGGACCCGGGCGACGGCCCGATCCAGCGCTTCCTGGCGGCGCAAGCACGCGAGCATGGGCTGTGGATCGTCGGCGGCACCTTGCCGCTGCGCGCGACGGGCAAAGCCCGCGTGCGCAACAGCAACCTGGTGTTCGCGCCCGACGGTGTGCTGGCCGCGCGCTACGACAAGATGCACCTCTTCGCCTTCGACAACGGCCGCGAGCAGTACGACGAAGGGCGCGTGCTCGAAGCCGGCTGCGAGCCGGTGGCGCTGCAGACCGGGCCGCTGCGCATCGGCCTGAGCGTGTGCTACGACCTGCGCTTTCCCGAGCTGTACCGCGCGCTGATGCAGCCGCCCTGCGATGTGCTGTGCGTGCCTTCGGCCTTCACCTACACCACCGGCCAGGCGCACTGGGAGCTGCTGCTGCGCGCCCGCGCGGTGGAGAACCAGTGCGTGGTGCTGGCGCCTGCGCAAGGCGGAGCGCACGAGAACGGCCGCCGCACCTGGGGCCACAGCATGATCGTCGACCCCTGGGGCGAGGTGCTGGCGATGCAGGCCGAAGGCGAGGGCGTGGTGCTGGCGTCGGTGGACGCGGCGCGATTGGCCGCGGTGCGCATGCAGTTGCCCGCGCTGCGCCACCGCCGGCTGTAGCGCAGACTCGTCGCGGTTATCCCCGATGGGCGGTGGTGGCGATGTTCCGTTAAAATCGGCGGGAATTACGGGATCAAACTTATGGCCACCAAACGTTCTTCTGCACCTGTCGTTTCAGAAACCGGACAGCGGCTGCGCCAGACCCAGGCCGAATACACGGCCGCACGGCCCTCCAGCGGGCCCGGTGTCAAGCCGATGATGTCCAGCTCGAAGATGTATGTCTGCCGGCGCTGCCAGGCCAACTTCAAGACCGGCGACGGCAAGCCCGATCCGCGCCTGCCCGGCCTGGGCAAGTGCAACAAGTGCTTGGCTGCGGCCATCGCTGCCTGACGGCGCTGCGGCGCCGCTGAATCGCTTCAGTCGGCTGCGTCGCGCCGCGGCAAGCCCGCGCAGCGCACGGCATGATGGCGCCCGCCGGCGCTGCGGGCCGGTACGGAAGAACCCGCCATGCAGGTGAAGACAGTCCTCACCCGGCCTATCGAAGGCCAGCTGCCCGGCACCTCGGGCCTGCGCAAGAAGGTCACCGTCTTCCAGCAACCCGGTTACCTGGAAAACTTCGTGCAGTCGGTGTTCGATGTGCTGCCCGGCCTGGCCGGCAGCACGCTGGTGTTGGGCGGCGACGGCCGCTTCTACAACGACCGGGCGATCCAGACCATCGTGCGCATGGCCGCGGCCAACGGCGTGGCCAAGCTCATCGTCGGCCGCGGCGGGCTGCTGTCCACGCCGGCGGCCAGCGAACTGATCCGCAGCCGTGGCGCCTATGGCGGGCTGATCCTGTCGGCCAGCCACAACCCCGGCGGGCCCGACGGCGACTTCGGCATCAAATACAACATCGGCAACGGCGGCCCGGCGCCGGAGAAGCTGACCGAGGCCATCCACCAACGCACGCTGGCGATCGAGCACTGGCTCACGCTGGAGGTGCCGGACGCCGATCTGCAGCGCGACGGCGAGAGCACGCTGGGCGCGATGCGCATCGAGGTGGTGGACCCGGTGGCCAGCTACGCGCGGCTGATGCAGCAGCTGTTCGACTTCGAGCGCATCCGCGCGTTTCTGCGTGCCCCGAGGTCCGGGCCACGGCCCGACCCGCCCCCCGCGGGGGTCGAGAAGCTCGGGAGCGGCCCTTCGCTTGTCGAGGCGCAGCCGGGCTTTCGCATCTGCTTCGACGCCATGCATGCGATCACCGGCCCCTATGCGCATGCCATCCTCGAAGGCCAACTCGGCGCGCCGTCCGGCAGCGTCATCAACGGCGTGCCGCTGCCCGACTTCGGCGGCGGCCACCCCGACCCGAACCCCACTTACGCCGACGTGCTGATCGGGCGCATGTTCGGCGCTGATGCACCGGACTTCGGCGCTGCCAGCGACGGTGAC
This sequence comes from uncultured Rubrivivax sp., assembly GCA_964446545.1. Taxonomy (GTDB): domain Bacteria; phylum Pseudomonadota; class Gammaproteobacteria; order Burkholderiales; family Burkholderiaceae_C; genus Rubrivivax. The sequence goes on along the minus strand of CAYUPF010000008.1, from coordinate 33,724 downwards.
GGTGACCGCAACATGATCGTCGGCCGCAAGTTCATCGTCACCCCCAGCGACAGCCTGGCGGTGTTGGCGGCCAATGCCGCACGGGTGCCCGGCTATGCGGCGGGGCTGAAGGGCGTGGCGCGCTCGATGCCCACCAGTGGCGCGGTCGACCGCGTGGCACAAGCGCTCGGCATCCCCTGCTACGAGACGCCGACCGGCTGGAAGTTCTTCGGCAACCTGCTCGACGCAGGGATGTGCACGCTGTGCGGCGAAGAAAGCGCCGGCACCGGCTCGGACCATGTGCGCGAGAAGGACGGGCTGTGGGCCGTGCTGTTCTGGCTGAACATCCTGGCGCATCGTGGCGGCTCGGTGGAACAGGTCGTGCGCGAGCACTGGCAGCGCTACGGCCGCAATGTCTATTCGCGCCACGACTACGAGGGCGTGGATGCTGCGGTGGCCCGGCGCATCGTCGCCGACCTGCGCGCCGCGCTGCCCACCCTGCCTGGCCGCCAGGTCGCCCGCCTGAGCGTGAGCCGCGCCGACGACTTTGGCTACACCGACCCGGTGGATGGCGCGGTCAGCCGCGGCCAGGGGCTGCGCGTGTTCTTCGAGGACGGCTCGCGCATCGTGCTGCGCCTGTCGGGCACGGGCACCGAAGGCGCGACGCTGCGCCTGTACCTGGAGCGCTACGAGCCCGATGCCAGGCGCCATGGCATCGAGACGCAGGCGGCGCTACAGCCGTTGATCGATGCGGCCGAAGCCTTGACCGGGCTGCGCGCGCGCAGCGGGCGGGAGCGGCCGACGGTCATCACCTGAGCCTGGGGCTCGGCGTTCGGCAGGATCTGGTGGATGAACGTCGGGGCCGATGTACTCAGCCCGGCTGCTTGGTCGTGCGCAGATAGGGCTTGATCGTCTTGAAGCCCGGGAAGGCCTTCTCGGCTTCCTCGTTGGAGACCGCCGGCGTGATGATCACGTCCTCGCCGTGCTTCCAGTTCACCGGCGTCGCCACCTTGTGCTTCACAGTGAGCTGCATCGAATCGAGCACGCGCAGGATCTCGTCGAAGTTGCGGCCGGTGGTCATCGGGTAGGTCAGCATCAGCTTGATCTTCTTGTCTGGCCCGATGATGAACACCGAGCGCACCGTCGCGTTGGTGGCGGCCGTACGGCCTTCGGCGCTGCCGGGTTCGTCGGCGGGCAGCATGTTGTACAGCTTGGCGACCGCCAGTTCAGTGTCGGCGATCATCGGGTACTTCACGACCGCGCCTTGCGTCTCTTCGATGTCGCTGACCCAGCGGTTGTGGCTGTCCACCGGGTCGACCGACAGGCCGATCAGCTTGGCGCCGCGCTTGGTGAACTCGGGCTCGATCCTCGCCATGTAGCCGAGTTCGGTGGTGCACACCGGCGTGAAGTCCTTCGGGTGCGAAAACAGGATCGCCCAGCTGTCGCCGATCCAGGTGTGGAAGTCGATGACGCCCTGCGTCGTCTGCGCGCTGAAGTTGGGGGCGGTGTCGTTGATGCGAAGGGACATGGCAATCTCCTGGGGTGGTGTCTGCAGCCTCTGCCCGGCAAGCGGGTTCGTAGGAAGAAGGTTACACCGTCTGCGGGCTGCTGATGGGCATCACGACGCAGCCCTTCTTCTGCGGCGGCCTGTTCATCCAGGGTGGCCACGGCGAGGGGCGCTGACCCAAAGCGGCATCCTCGGCCCGTGCGAAGGCTTTTGCCAGGCCATGGGCCACGACGCGCACGGCTCCGCACACCGAAGCGAGGCGAAGGCGCTGGGCGCGCGCCGACGGCTACTTGCCGCGCAGCGGCGGAATCGCCGGTATCACGGGCAAACCGGGCAGGCCCTCGGGCTTCAGCCTGAAGGGCACCGGGTACTTGTCCGGATCGGTGTTTTCGTCCGGCTCGGTCGAGCGCCAGGCGTACAGGCAGGTGCCGCAGGCAAACACGCTCCACACGCCGGGTACCGGCGAGTTGCTGCGCAGCTCGATCTTCGTTGCGCGGCAGCGCGGGCACAGCTCGGGCAGTGCAGCGGGGGTCGGTGGGCTCATTTCGCCATTCCCTTGATCAGCGCGTCGAGCTTCTGCCCCCAGGCTTCGGTCGTCAGCGGCTGGTCCAGCTCCAGGCCGTAGTCGCCGCGCAGGTCCGGCGCGATCGGCGTGGTGGCATCGATGATCATCTTGTGCACCACGCCGGTGGGCTCGCCTGCCGGGTCGAGCAGGTTGACCGACAGGTTGGGCAGGATCATCACGTCGCCGGCCGGGTTGACCTTCACCGACATCGCCCCCACATCACCTGGTTCAGGTCGAAAGGGTCGACGTTGACGTCGACGACGATCACGATCTTGGCGTAGCCCAACCCGTGCGGCGTGGTCATGGTGCGCATGCCCACCGCCTTGGCAAAGCCGCCGTAGCGCGTGTGCGTGGAGACGACCACCACCAGCCCATGCGTGTACAGCGCATTGACTGCGACGATCTCCGGGTATGCCTGCTTCAGCTGCACGTACAGCGGCACGCTGGTGGTCATCGCCTGCAGGTAGTCCAGCTCGGTCCACGGCCGGCCGACGTAGACCGCGTCGTAGATCGGGTTCCTGCGGTGCGACACCCGGTCGATCTCGATCACTGGGTACAGATGGCAGCCGGAGTAGTAACCGGGGAACTCGCCGAAGGGGCCCTCGGGCTCGCGCTGGCGGCCGAGGATGCGGCCTTCGAGCACGAACTCGGCGCCCCAGGGCACGTCCAGCCCCTTGGCCGTCTTCACCACGCGGTAGGGCGCGCCCTGCATCACCGCGGCCATCTTGTATTCGAGCTGCGTGTACAGCATCGGCGTGGCGCCCATCAGCGTGATGATCGGCTCGTTGCCCAGCGAGATGGCGATGGGCAGATCCTCGCCGCGTGCCTCGGCATGCGCCAGGTGGATGGCGATGTCGTGCTGCGGCACCGCCTGCAGCCCCAGGCGGTTCGGACCTTTCACCTGAAGCCGGTAGACGCCGACGTTCTCGACGTCTTCGTTGTCCCAGTCGTCGGGGTCGCGGCTGACGACGCAGGGCTTGTCGATGAAATAGCCGCCGTCGCCGCGGTTCAGCCGGAACAGCGGCATCAGCCGGTACAGGTCGATGTCCTTGTCGATCACCAGCTCCTGCCACGGCGCCTGCACTACGCGTTCCAGCGTGCCGGGGTACTGCTGGTAGCGCTCGGCGAAGGCGAAGAACTGCTTCGGTGTCGCATCCACCGGTAGGTCCAGCGCCAGCGCGTGGTTCTGCCAGGAGCCGTGCCCGCTCATCACCACCTGGGCGTCGGCATAGCCGGCCACGTGGTCGAACAGCAGCGCCGGGTTGCCCAGCCCGCGCTGCGCCAGCGCGCAGGCGGCGGCGCCGAGATCCGGCTCGGGCATCACCTTGTCGCTGATGCGCAGCAGTTGCTTGTGCCGTTCCAGCACCGCCAGAAACTCGCGCAGATCCCTGTAGGCATGCATGCGCCGACCCCACTCAATGGGCACTGTTCAGCGCGGCCAGCTGCCGCAGCCAGCGCGTGTGCACGGCCTCGGGCTGGTGCAGCGTGAAGCTCAGGCCGCTGCTCAGGTCGGCATAGGGTGCGAGATGCGTGCGCACCTGGTCGACCGCGCCTTCGAACAGCGCCAGCGGTCCCGCGTCCGGGGCCAGCCGCCGGGTATGCAGGCGCACTTCGCACAGGCCGCGGTCCAGCGCCAGCGTCAGGGTCACGCGCCCATCGCGCGCCAGGTTGGCGGCGCTGGTCGACTACTGGGCGAACAGCGCAAAGCGCAGGCGCTGCGGCGACACGGCCAGCACATCGCCGGCACTCAGCAGCGCGGCATGCGGCCAGCCGGCGGCATCGACGGTGGACAGGCGCAGCGCCTGCGTCTTGTGCAGCAGATCGCTGCCGTCCAGGTAGCGCAGCAGCGCATCGGGCAGCTGACGGGTCCCGGTGCGGGGTGGCGTGTAGGCGTGTTCGGCATCGTTCACGGGAACCCTCCGGCGCGGCGCGGCGCGTAGTGTGCCTGCGTTCAGCGCGAACCGAACATCATCTGCCGCGCCAGCAGCGACTTCAGCGGCCCGGTCGCCTGCAGCGCCGCCAGCCCCAAGCCGCGCGCCGCCGCCAGGCCCGGCAGCTGCCAGGTGAAGCTGCGCGCGAGGAAATCGGTGGCCGCGATCATGCCCCAGCGGTCGGCGGCGCGCGCCCATTCGACGCGCTTCAGCGCCGCGTCGATGTCGGCGCCATGGCGCAGCACCTGCACCAGCTCGAAGGCATCGCGCAGACCCAGGTTCAGGCCCTGGCCGGCGACCGGGTGCAGCGTCTGCGCAGCATTGCCGATGCGCACGCTGCGGCCGTCGACCAGCGAGGCTTCAGCATTCAGGCCGAGTGCGAAGTCCTTCAGCGGCGACAGGCCGGTGATGCGGCCGGCGACCTCGGGCAGCAGCGTGTTCAGCACCGCCTGGCGCTGCACGCCGTCGAGGCCGCGCACCGGGTCGTCGTCGCTGCGCACGCACCACACCAGCGCGGCCTGCGGGTCGCCCGCAGGGCTGCGCAGCGGCAGCAGCGCCAGCGGCCCGTGCCGCGTGAAGCGCTCGACCGCCAGTGCCGGCGTGCCGCCCTGCAGCGTGGCCGTGCCGACCCAGGCGGTCTGGCCGTAGTCGCGCGCCAGCGCCTTGCGCGCCTGCTGCGCGAACACGCCGCCTTCGGCGACCACCGCCAGGTCGAAACGTTCGGCAATGCCGGCGTCCAGTTCCACGCCGTCGGGCAGCGGCTTCAACGCGGCCACCGCGCTGCCGAAGCGGCTGTACAGGCGCTCCGGCGCCTGGTGCGTGGCTTCCATCCAGGCCTGCTGCAGCGGCGCCACCAGCTGGCCGTAGCGCAGCACCGCGCCGAGCATCGGCACGTTCTCCTCGGCGGCGCGGATGCGCACCTCGGGCAGGCCCAGCGGCCCGGCGGACAGCCATGTCGGCGGCAGCTGCGACACATGCACCTCGAGGATCGGCTGCGCCGCGTCGGCGGGCCAGGCCTGCAGCCGCTGCAGCAGCTGCACGCTGCCCAGCGACAGCGCCAGCGTGCGCGGGTCGCCGCGCACGTCCTGCGCCGCGTCGCGGCGGTCGAACAGGCTGATGCGCGCATGCGGCAGCACGTGCGCGGCATGCAGCGCCAGCGCCAGTCCCGCCGGGCCGGCGCCGATGACGGCGATGTCGATGCGTGTCGGCGTCATGGGCCGTTCAGCGCCGCCAGCTGGGCCGGTGTGCCCAGGTTGTGCCAGGGGCCGTCGAGCACGCGGCCGGCCAGGCGGTCGGCAGCGGCGGCGTCGAACAACAGCGGGCCCAGCGGGGCCGGCCGGCCCAGTGGCAACGACGCCACCAGCGCCGGCCGCAGCAGCGCCACGTTGGCATAGGTCCAGGCCTGCGGCGCGCCGCGGCGCAGGCGGCCGCTTTCCAGGTTGAAGTCGCCGCGCTCGTGAAAGCCGGGGTTGGGCACCAGCCACAGCGTTCCCAGGTCGGGGCCGGCAGCAAAGGCCGCGGCCAGCCCGGGGTCGAAGCCGAAGCCGGGCATGAAGATGTCGCCGGAAACCACCCAGAAGACCTCGTCGCCGCGCGGCGCCAGCCAGGGCAAGGCCTTGCGGATGCCGCCGGCGGTCTCCAGCGCGCCGCCGTGGTCGCGGCCCTCGGTGGAATAGCGGATCGCCAGGCCCCAGCGCGCGCCATCGCCCAGCGCCGCCGGAAACTGCGCTTCGAGCCAGGCGGTGTTGATGATCACCTCGCGCACGCCGGCATGGGCCAGCGCTTCGAGATGCCACTCGATCATCGGCTTGCCGCGCACCGCCAGCAGCGGTTTGGGCGTGGCATCGGTCAGCGGGCGCATGCGTTCGCCGCGGCCGGCCGCCAGGATCAGCGCTCTCATTGGATTGCCCTCCACACGGCGTGCTCCGGGATTCGCGCTTGGGAACGGCCTGGCGCTCTCATGCGCCGCGAGTGTAGGCCTGCGGGGGCAGGCCCTAAAATCGACCGGTCCGCCCCCTCCTTCCCACTCCCCAACCGGTCTTGCTGCTCATGGCAACCCCATCGAACGACGACTCTTCGCTGATGGCCAATGCCATCCGCGCCCTGGCGATGGACGCCGTGCAGCAGGCCAATTCCGGCCATCCCGGCGCACCGATGGGCATGGCGGAGATGGCCGTGGCGCTGTGGGACCGGCATCTGAAGCACAACCCGCGCAACCCGCACTGGCCCGACCGCGACCGCTTCGTGCTGTCCAACGGCCATGCGTCGATGCTGCAGTACGCGCTGCTGCACCTGAGCGGCTACGCGCTGCCGATGGCCGAGCTGCGCAACTTCCGCCAGTTGCACAGCAAGACGCCCGGCCACCCCGAGGTGGACCTGACGCCCGGCATCGAGACCACCACCGGCCCGCTGGGCCAGGGTTTCGCCAACGCGGTGGGTATGGCGCTGGCCGAAAAGCTGCTGGCCCACGAGTTCAACCGCCCCGGCCACTCAGTGGTGGACCACCACACCTACGTTTTCCTGGGCGACGGCTGCATGATGGAAGGCATCAGCCACGAAGCCGCCGGGCTGGCCGGTGCCTGGAAGCTGAACAAGCTGGTGGCGCTGTACGACGACAACGGCATCAGCATCGACGGCGCCGTGCGCCCCTGGTACGTGGACAACGTGCGCCAGCGCTTCGAGGCCCATGGGTGGGACGTGATCGGCCCGGTCGACGGCCAGGACGTGGGCGCGGTGGACGCGGCGCTGGCACAGGCGCGCAAGTCGGGCACGCGGCCAACCTTGATCATCTGCAACACCACCATCGGCAAGGGCTCGCCGCACCGCGCCGGCACGGCCAAGGCGCATGGCGAGCCGCTGGGCGCCGACGAGGTGGCGCTGACACGCGCCGCGCTCGGCTGGAACTGGCCACCCTTCGTCATCCCCGAGCGGGTCTACGAGCTGTGGGACTACAAGGCGCGCGGCGAGGCCGCCGAAGCCGGCTGGGACACGCGCTTCGCCGCCTACCGCGACGCGTTCCCCGAACTGGCGGCCGAGCTGCAGCGCCGCGTGCGCGGCGAGCTGCCGAAGAACTTTGCCCAGGTAGCGGTGGACACGGTCATTGCCGCCCACACGAAAGCCGAAACCGTGGCCTCGCGCAAGGCCAGCCAGCTGGCGCTGGAGGCCTTCACGAAGGCGCTGCCCGAGATGCTGGGCGGTTCGGCCGACCTGACCGGCTCGAACCTGACCAACACCGGCTCGACGCCGGCGCTGCGCTTCGGCGAGGACGGCGCGCCCAACGGTGGGCGCCACATCAACTACGGCGTGCGTGAGTTCGGCATGGCCGCGGCGATGAACGGCATCACGCTGCACGGCGGCTTCATCCCCTACGGCGGCACCTTCCTGACCTTCAGCGACTACAGCCGCAATGCCATCCGCATGGCGGCGCTGATGAAGCATCGCGTGATCCACGTGTTCACGCACGACAGCATCGGCCTGGGCGAGGACGGGCCCACGCACCAGAGCGTGGAGCATGCGGCTGCCCTGCGGCTGATCCCGGGGCTGGACGTCTGGCGCCCGGCCGACACCGCCGAGACGGCGGTGGCCTGGACGGTGGCGCTGAGCCATGCCGACCGGCCGAGCGCGCTGCTGCTGAGCCGCCAGAACCTGGCCTATGCGCCGAAGACGCGGCTGGACGAGATCGGCAAGGGCGCCTACGTGCTGGCCGAACCCGGCGAGGTCGGCCTGAAGAAGAAGGCGCAAGCGGTGATCATCGCCACCGGCAGCGAAGTGCAGCTGGCGCTGCACGCGCAAGCCGAACTGGCGAAGGACGGCATCGCGGTGCGCGTGGTCAGCATGCCCAGCACCAGCGTCTTCGACCGCCAGAGCGTGGACTACAAGCTGAGCGTGCTGCCGCCGAAGCTGCCGCGCGTGGCCGTCGAGGCGGGGGTCACCGACGGCTGGTGGAAATACGGCTGCGCCGCGGTGCTGGGCCTGGACCGCTTCGGCGAGAGCGCGCCGGCATCGGCGCTGTTCCCTTTCTTCCACTTCACGCCGCAGAACCTGGCTGACACGGTGCGCAAGGTGCTGGCCGGCTGAAACTTCTTTTCTTCGTCATCCTTCACTTCATCAGGAGATCGGATCATGGGCATCAAGGTAGGCATTAACGGCTTCGGCCGCATCGGGCGCATGGTGTTCCGCGCCGCGGCCAAGCACTTCGACGACATCGAGATCGTCGGCATCAACGACCTGCTCGAGCCCGACTACCTGGCCTACATGCTGCAGTACGACAGCGTGCACGGCCGCTTCAAGGGCGAGATCGCGGTCGAGGGCAACACCCTGATCGTCAATGGCCGCAAGATCCGCCTGACGGCCGAGCGCGACCCGGCGGCGCTGAAGTGGAACGAGGTCGGCGCCGACGTGGTGGTGGAATCGACCGGGCTGTTTCTCGACGATGCCGGCGCGCGCAAGCACCTGGCGGCCGGCGCCAAGAAGGTCATCATGTCCGCGCCCAGCAAGGACGACACGCCGATGTTCGTCTACGGCGTCAACCACGGCAGCTACAAGGGCGAGGCCATCGTCTCCAACGCCAGCTGCACCACCAACTGCCTGGCGCCGGTGGCCAAGGTGCTGAACGACAACTGGGGCATCAAGCGCGGGCTGATGACCACGGTGCACGCCGCCACCGCCACGCAGAAGACGGTGGACGGCCCGAGCAACAAGGACTGGCGCGGCGGCCGCGGCATCCTGGAGAACATCATCCCCAGCAGCACCGGCGCGGCCAAGGCGGTGGGCAAGGTCATCCCCGAGCTGAACAAGAAGCTCACCGGCATGGCCTTCCGCGTGCCGACCTCCGACGTGTCGGTGGTCGACCTGACGGTCGAGCTGTCCAAGCCCGCCAGCTACGAGGAGATCTGCGCGGCGATGAAGGCGGCTTCCGAAGGCGCGATGAAGGGCGTGCTCGGCTACACCACCGACAAGGTGGTGGCCACCGACTTCCGCGGCGAAAGCTGCACCAGCGTGTTCGATGCCGATGCCGGCATCGCGCTGGACAGCAGCTTCGTCAAGGTCGTGTCCTGGTACGACAACGAGTGGGGCTACTCCTGCAAGGTGCTGGAGATGGTGCGCGTGATCGCGGCCTGAGGCGGTCCGCGGCACTCCTGCACACCCGCACGCGCGCGACGGGGTGCCGCGATGCGGGGGCGCCACCATAATCGCGCGCAGCCCGCGAGCACCATGTCCACAGCGCACCGGCATTCCTTGGCCCCAGCCGCCGTGCTGGCGGCGGCGCTGTGGGCGCTGCCGCTGCAGGCCCAGACCGAAGTGCCCGACGATCCGCCGGCGCGCGGCCTGATCGTGCGCCTGAAGCAGCCGGTGGCCCACGACAGCGCGCGCAGCAGAGAAGCCCTCCCGGAATCGGGGCGCTGGCGGCGCGTGCTCGGCGAAGCCGGCCTGTCCGGTGCCTCCGGCCGGCGCGAGCCGCGGCTGCGGCCGGTGGGGCGCGACCAGCAACTGCTCGAATTCGAAGCGCCGCTGTCGCGCAGCGAGGCCTCGACGCTGCGCGAGAAGCTGATGGCGCGGCCGGACGTGGACTGGGTCGAGCCCAACGTGCGCGAAAAGCGCCTGCAGGCCACGCCCAGCGACCCGCTGTTTGCGCAGCAATGGTGGCTGCAGCCGGTCAGCGGCAGCGACGGCAATGTGCGGCAGGCGCGGCTGCGCGGGGTGGCCGGCTTCCAGACCGCCTGGCTGAGTGCCAACCACGCACCGGTGGTGGTGGCGGTGCTCGACACCGGCATCACCAGCCATCCCGACCTGGTGGGCCGGGTGCTGCCCGGCTACGACTTCGTCGGCGACCTGGAATACGCCAACGACGGCAACGGCCGGGATGCCGACGCCTCGGACCCGGGCGACTGGGTGTCGCTGGCCGACAAGCAGCGCAATCCGCAGGCCTATGCCGGCTGCAAGGTCGAAGACAGTTCCTGGCACGGCACCATCATCGCCGGCATGGTGGCGGCCCGTGCCGACAACGGCGTCGGCGGTGCAGGCATCCACTGGGGCGCGTCGATCCTGCCGGTGCGCGTGGCCGGCAAATGCGGCGCCGAGGTGTCCGACATCATCGACGGCATGCGCTGGGCCGGCGGGTTGCCGGTGGACGGTGTCCCGCCGAACCCCAATCCGGCACGCATCATCAACATCAGTTTCGGCGGCAGCGCCGCCTGCGGGCAGGCCTACCAGACGGTGGTGGACGAGTTGCGGGCGAAGAAGGGTGTGGTCGTCGTCGCCGCCGCCGGCAACGAGTGGGCGCCGCGGCTCTCGCGCCCGGCCAGCTGCAACGGCGTGGTCGGCGTCGCCGGCCTGAACCGGGACGGGTTCAAGGCCAACTACTCGAACTTCGGCCCGCAGGTCGCGATTGCCGCGGTGGCCGGCGACGACAACGACGGCGCCTGGGGCTCCGCATTGGCCGACAGCGGACTGGTGACGTTGACCAACACCGGCCCGACCGTGCCCGCGGCCGGTGGCTATGCGCGGCTGTACGGCACCAGCTTCGCCGCGCCGCAGGTGGCCGGCACCATCGCCCACATGCTGAGCCTGAACCCGGTGCTGAGCTACGAGCAGATCGTGACGGGACTGCGCCAGAGCGCGCGGCCGCATGTCGATTCGCCGAAGATCGCCAAGTGTTCCGACACCAACCCCGGCCGCTGCATCTGCACCAGCGCCACCTGCGGGGCCGGCATCCTCGATGCCGAGCGGGCCATGATGGTTGCCAGCGGCCTGGTGCTGCCGCATGTGCAGCCCGCAATCATCGACAACGCCGATGTCGACGCCGCGCTGGCGCGGGCCGCGCAGGACCGCCCGGCCAACGTGGCGCAGGTGGCATCGGCCGACAGCGGCGGCGGTGCGATGGGCGGCTTTTGGCTGCTGGCGCTGTTCACGGCGGCGTTGACGCTGCGGGCGGTGCGCCCGGCGCCGGCACGCTTCAGCGCGGCGCCGTACAAGCGCTGAGGCTGCTGCCCGGCACGGCCGCCGCCCTTTCCTGCAACTGCTGCCGCAAGGCGCCATCGGGCTGCTCCACGCGCAGCCAGAACTGCGGCTCTCCGACGGCGTCGGCCGGCTGTCGTTGCCACGCTGCGGTGGCGCGCAAGGCCGGCGCGAGGTCCGCCTCGATCGCTTCGATCTGCTCGGCGCTGAAGGGTCCGGCCCGAAGACAGTCCAGGGCGGGCGCCGACGCGGCCGCGCCGACGGCCAGCACGCGCACCGAGTCGGCGGCCATCTGCGCCGCCAGCCGCTGCGGTTCGCGTTCATGCGGGCTGTACAGGCCCACGTAGGGCTGCAGCCAGCCTTGCGCCAGGGCCAGCCAGCCCAGGTTGGCCAGCAACAGCAGCGCCACCAGCGCGCGCATGCTCAAGGCGGCGCCGGCCGCACGCTGACCTCGCCGCTGACCAGCGCGTGCATCTCGCCCGCGCGTACGCGCAAGGCGCCGTGTTCGTCGATGCCTTCGGCCACGCCTTCGGCGACGCCGGGGAAGGTGGTGCTGATTGGCTGGCCAGCAAGCAGGTCACGGCGCCTGTAACCGGCCAGGAAGGGCGCCAGGCCTTCGGTTTCGAAGCGCTTCAGCGCGCGCACCAGCGGCGCCGCGACGCGCTTCAGGGCCGTCGGTGCGTCGATGCCGGGTTGAAGTTCCTGCAGGTGCCCATAGCCCGAACTCAGCTCCTGCGTGTTCGGCTGCGGCAGCATGTTCACGCCGATGCCGATGACCGCCATGCGGCGCTCGCCGACGGCCACCGTCTCGATGAGGATGCCGACGAGCTTGCGGCCGCGGCCCGGCGCGTCCCACAGCCACAGGTCGTTGGGCCACTTCAGGCCGATGCGCGGCGCGGCGCCATCGGCCGGCGGATCGAGTGCGTCCGCCAGCGCCACGCCCACCGCCAGCGACAGGCCCGACCATTCCGGCGGGTTCAGCGGCAGCGCCAGCGAGAAGGTCAGCGACTTTCCGGCACTGGCGTTGGAGTGCCACACCCGGCCCTGGCGGCCACGGCCGCTCGTCTGCACCTCGGCCACCAGCAGGCAGGGCCGGGTGTCGTCGTTGCGCCGGCCATGCGGCGTGCGCGTGTCCGGCGTTTCGGCGGCATCGAGCTGGCCGGGCGTGGTCACCGGCGCGCGGCGGTGGCCGCTGGAGTGGCGCGCGCGTTCGAGCAAGCGCGTGTTGGTCGAGTCGGTGCTGGCCACGATCTCCACGCCGATGCCCGGCAGCAGCGCGTCGAGTTCCTGCCACAGCGGCTCTGCGCCCCAGTGCTGGTAGCGGCGAGCGGGCATCGGTGGGGACCCTGCGTCAGCGCCTCTTCGGGGCGAGCAGCGTGCCGCGACAGTTGGGGCTGCCGCAGTGGCACGGGTACTCGCGCTTCAGCTTGGCCGTCAGGCGGCCGTCGATCACCAGCCCGTAGTCGTAGAACAGCTCTTCGCCCGGCTGCACCTCGCGCAGCGCCTTGATGAAGATGCGGCCGTCCACCTCGTCGGCTTCGCAGTTGGTGTCGCAGGCATGGTTGATCCAGCGTGCGGCATTGCCGCCGACGTTGGCATCGATGACATGCTTGTCGTCGATGTGGAAGTAGAAGGTGTGGTTCGGCTGCGCCGGATCGTGCGGGTGGCGGCGCAGCGCTTCCTTCCAGGTGATGCGTTCGCCGACGTATTCGATGATGGTCTCGCCGGCGGAGATGGTGGTCAGCGCGAACACGCCCTTGCCGTGCACGCCGCTGCGTCGCACCTGCACGCGCCGGCCGTTGCGCCGCGGCGCCGGGGTCTTGGTGACGGGCACTTGCGCTGGATTCTTCATTGGGTACATTGAATTGTGGGCGTGCGCGTGCGTGCGTGCGCGCGAGACGGCGGCGATTGTAGGCATGGCCCGCAGCCGAACCCGAAACTGCCAACCGAGAACACATGAGCAAGACGATCATCATTGCGGAAAAGCCCAGCGTGGCACAGGACATCGTGCGGGCATTGACGCCCGTATCGGGCAAGTTCGAGAAGGCGGCCGAACACTTCGAGAACGACCAGTACGTGGTCACCTCGGCGGTAGGCCACCTGGTGGAGATCAAGGCGCCGGAGGAATACGACGTCAAGCGCGGCAAGTGGAGCTTCGCGCACCTGCCGGTGGTGCCGCCGCATTTCGACCTGGCGCCGATCGACAAGGCCAAGTCGCGGCTGAACGCCGTCGTCAAGCTGGTCAAGCGCAAGGACGTGACGCAGATCATCAACGCCTGCGACGCCGGGCGCGAGGGCGAGCTGATCTTCCGCCTGATCGTGCAGTACGCCGGCGGCGAGAAGAAGCCGATCGACAAACCGATCCGCCGCCTGTGGCTGCAGAGCATGACGCCGCAGGCCATCCGCGACGGCTTCGAGCAGCTGCGCAGCGACGCGCAGATGCAAGGCCTGGCCGACGCCGCGCGCAGCCGCTCCGAGGCCGACTGGCTGGTGGGCATCAACGGCACGCGCGCGATGACGGCCTTCAACTCGCGCGACGGCGGTTTCTTCCTCACGACGGTCGGCCGCGTGCAGACGCCGACGCTGAGCATCGTGGTCGAGCGCGAGGAGAAGATCCGCAAGCACGTGGCACGCGACTACTGGGAGGTGCGCGCCACCTTCGATGCGCAGGCCGGTCAGTACGACGGCAAGTGGTTCGACCCGGCCTGGAAGAAGAACCCCGACGACCCCGAGCTGCGCAACGACCGACTGTGGAATGCCGCCGCGGCGCAGGCCGTCGCCGATGCGGTGCGCGGTCAGCCCGCGAGCGTCAGCGAGGAATCCAAGCCCACCACCAGCAGCTGCCCGGGCCTGTACGACCTGACGACCTTGCAGCGCGAGGCCAACTCGCGCTTCGGCTTCAGTGCCAAGACCACGCTGTCGATCGCCCAGGCGCTGTACGAGAAGCACAAGGTGCTGACCTACCCGCGGACCGATTCGCGCCACCTGCCCGAGGACTACGTGGCGGTGGTGAAGAACACCTTCGGGATGATCGCCAAGGAAGACCTGCCGGGCCCGCTGCGGCCGCTGGCCGCGCATGCCAAGCTGGCGCTGAAGGACGGCTACGTCAAGCCGCTCAAGCGCGTGTTCGACAACGCCAAGGTCTCGGACCACTTCGCCATCATCCCGACGCTGCAGCCGCCCAAGAGCCTGAGCGAGATCGAGGCCAAGCTCTACGACCTGGTGGTCAAGCGCTTCCTGGCGGTGTTCTACCCGCCGGCCGAATTCATGGTGACGACGCGCATCTCCACGGTCAAGGTCGAGGCCAAGGAACACAAGTTCCAGACCAACGGCAAGGTGCTGGTCAAGCCGGGCTGGCTGGCGGTCTATGGCAAGGAAGCGCAGGAGGACGATGCCAACCTGGTGGCGGTGGCCGCGGGCGAGCGGGTGCGCACAGAAAGTGTCGATGTCGTCGCGCTGAAGACCAAGCCGCCGGCGCGTTACACCGAAGCCACGCTGCTCAGCGCGATGGAAGGCGCGGGCAAGCTGATCGACGACGACGAGCTGCGCGAGGCCATGGCCGAGAAGGGCCTGGGCACACCGGCGACACGCGCCACTGTCATCGAAGGCCTGATCTACGAGAAGTACATGCACCGCGAGGGCCGCGAGCTGGTGCCCACGGCCAAGGCCTTCCAGTTGATGACCTTGCTGCGCGGCCTGGGCGTCGTCGAGTTGACGCAGCCCGAACTCACCGGCAACTGGGAGTTCCAGCTCGCCGAGATGGAGCACGGCCGGCTGCAGCGCGAGGCCTTCATGGCCGAGATCGCCAAGATGGCCGAGCGCATCGTGCGCAAGGCCAAGGAATACGACCGCGAGACCATCCCCGGCGACTATGCGACGCTTGCCACGCCCTGCCCGAACTGCGGCGGCGTGGTCAAGGAGAACTACCGCCGCTTCGTCTGCACCGGCGCCGCCGGCGTGGCCGAGGACGCGGGCTGCGGCTTTTCCATCACCAAGATCCCGGGCGGACGCAGCTTCGAGCTGGCCGAGGTGGAAGCTTTCCTGCGCGACAAGAAGATCGGCCCGCTGGACGGCTTCCGCTCCAAGGCCGGCTGGCCCTTCACCGCCGAGCTGAAGCTGGCCTACGACGACGAGATCGCCAACTGGAAGCTCGAGTTCGACTTCGGCGAAGAGGCCAAGCGCGAAGGCGAGTCCGGCGAGCCGGTGGACTTCAGCCAGCAGCAAAGCCTGGGCGCCTGCCCCAAGTGCCAGGGCCATGTCTACGAGCACGGCAGCAGCTACGTGTGCGAACACGCGGTGGGCGCCCACGTCACCTGCGACTTCAAGAGCGGCAAGATCATCCTGCAGCAGCCGGTGGCGCGCGAGCAGATGAGCAAGCTGCTGCACGACGGCAAGACCGGGCTGCTGGAGAACTTCGTCTCCAACAAGACGCGGCGCAAGTTCAAGGCCTACCTGGCCTACGACAAGAAGGAAGGCAAGGTGGGCTTCGAGTTCGAGCCGCGGCCGGCGCGGCCCACCGCGAAGGCCCCGGCCGCGAAAAAGGCCACGACCCGCAAGGCGGCGTGAGCCCGATCGCGCTGCTGCCCGCCGTCCGCATAGCGCAGAATGCGCGGCATGAACATCCCCCATCTGCGCGTCGGCGCTTCGCTGATGCTGGCCGCCTTCTGCAGCCTGGCCCAGGCCAACCTGGTCTTCGCCGTCAACGAGGGCGTCAGCTACCGCGTGCCGAACGAGGAGATCCGTGCGCGTTATGCCGCCATCGCCGCCGACCTGAGCAAGCTGCTGAAGCAGCCGGTGCAGATCGAGCCGGTGGCCGACTACCCCAGCCTGCGCAAGGGCCTGGCCGACAAGGCCTACGACCTGGCGCTGGTGCATCCGGCGCACCTGTCGATCGAGGCCATCAAGAAGTCCGACTACAAGCTGCTGGTCGTGACCAAGGGCTTCCAGGAGTACAAGGCCAACTTCCTGGTGGCAGCCGATTCGCCGCTGAAGTCGCTGGCCGACCTGAAGGGCCGCAAGCTGGGCGCGCCGGACGAGGATTCGATCACCTCGTGGATGGTGCGTGCGACGCTGCGCGACCAGGTCGGCGATGCCAACCAGGTGTCCTACGTCTACACCCGTTACCAGGACGCGGTGCCTTTCTTCGTCGAGAACAGCCTGACGCCGGCGGGCGCCACCGCGTCCAACGCGGTGATCAAGGCCTGGCAGGCCAAGGGCGGCAAGGTGCTGGCCACCTCGAAGGCGGTGCCGATCAAACACGTCATCGCCAGCCCGAAGCTGCCGCCCGACCAGGCCGAGGCGGTGCGCGACTACCTGCTCGCGCTGGACAGCAGCGAAGACGGCCGCAAGAAGCTCGAGCCGACCAAGTGGAAGGGCTTCGCGGCCTACGACAATGCCGCGCTGATGGCCCTGGGCACCTGGCTCGGGCTGTAGGCCCGCCTCACCTTCGCATCGCCGCCCGGACGGGGCGGCCCTAGCCATGTCCGCCGCGGTGCTGGGCAAGCTGCTGGCGATCGTCGTCACGGTGGCGCTGGGCTGGGTCGCCGGACGCATGCGCTGGCTGGGCGACGCGCAGGCCGACCCGGCGCGCATCCTCAGCAACGCAGCCTTCTACATCTTCGTGCCGGCGCTGCTGTTTCGCACCACGGCGCGCGTCGACCTCGGCGCCCTGCCGGCCGGCTTGCTGCTCGCCTATTTCGTGCCGACGCTGGCGCTGCTGCTGGCGGTGTACGGCGTGCAGCAACTGCGCCAGCGCCACCTGCCGCAGTTCCAGGCCGCGCGGCCCACGGTGCGCGCCATCTCGGTGAGCTACGGCAACGCGGTGCAGATGGGCATCCCGATGTCGGCCGCGATGTTCGGCGAGGCCGGCCTGGGCATGCATCTGATGCTGGTCAGCGTGCACGGGTTGATCCTGCTGTCGCTGCTGACCGCGCTCGTCGAACTGGACCTGGCGCGCAGCCGGGCGCAGCGCACCAGCCTGTGGCAGACCTTGCGCAGCACGCTGCGCAACACGGTGATCCACCCGGTGGTGCTGCCGGTGCTGATCGGCCTGAGCTGGAACCTGCTCGGCCTGGGCCTGCCCGCGCTGGTGGACGAGGTGCTGCAGCTGCTGGGCAGCGCGGTGGTGCCGCTGTGCCTGGTGCTGATCGGCTTGTCGCTGGCCTACTACGGCGTGCAGGGCCACCTGCGCGGCGCTTTCAGCGTGACGCTGCTCAAGCTGCTGGCGCTGCCGGCGCTGGTGCTGGGGGTCGCGCATTGGGGCTTCGGCCTGTCGGGCCTGCCGCTGTCGGTGCTGGTGATGCTGGCGGCGCTGCCGGTGGGCAGCAACGCGCTGATCTTCGCGCAGCGCTACAGGACGCTGCAGGCCGAGGCGACCGCGGCGATCGTCTTTTCGACGCTGGCCTTCGTCATCACCGCGCCGCTGTGGCTGGCCATACTGGGTTGGCTGGGCGCCTGAGCGTGGGTTCTGGGAAAATCGCGACCATGAGCCCTGCCGATATTCCCGCCTACATGGCCCACGTGGGCGTGGCCGCGCGTGCCGCGGCCACGCTGATGGCGGCTACCTCCACCGCGGCCAGGAACCAGGCGCTGCGCCGGTTGGCCGAACGACTGCGTGAGCAGGTCGGCGCGCTGCAACAGGCCAATGCGCTGGACCTGGAGGCCGCGAGCGCCGCTGGCCTGGCCGCACCGCTGCTCGACCGGCTGAAGCTGACGCCGCAGATCATCGAGACCGTGGCCGAAGGCTGCGAGCAGATCGCCGCCATGCCCGACCCGGTGGGCGAGATCAGCGAGCTGAAGCGCCAGCCCAGCGGCATCAGCGTCGGGCGCATGCGCGTGCCGCTCGGCGTGTTCGGCATGATCTACGAGAGCCGGCCCAACGTCACCATCGAGGCCGCGTCGCTGGCCATCAAGTCCGGCAACGCCTGCATCCTGCGCGGCGGCTCCGAGGCGCTGCAGTCCAACCTGGCGCTGTGGCGCGAGGTGCAGGCCGCGCTGGTCGACGCGGGTCTGCCGGCCGACGCGGTGCAACTGGTGGCCACCACCGATCGCGCGGCCGTTGGCCGGCTGATCGCGATGCCCGAGTACGTGGACGTGATCATCCCGCGCGGCGGTAAGTCGCTGATCGAGCGCATCAGCGCCGAGGCCAAGGTGCCGGTGATCAAGCATCTCGACGGCAACTGCCATGTCTTCGTCGACGAACAGGTCGATCTGGAACTGGCGGTGACGGTCGCCGACAACGCCAAGACACAGAAGTACAGCCCCTGCAATGCGGCCGAGTCGCTGCTGGTGCACCGTTCGGCGGCGCCCGCCTTTCTGCCGCGCATCGGCGCGATCTTCGCCGCCAAGGGCGTGCAGATGCGCTGCGACGCCGGCGCCAAGGCCCTGCTGGCGCCACTGACCGGTGCCGACGTGGTCGATGCGCAGGAGTCCGACTGGTCCGAGGAGTACTTGGCGCCGGTCATCAGCATCAAGCTGGTCGACAGCCTCGACGAGGCCATCGCCCACATCAACCGCTACGGCTCGCACCACACCGACGCGATCCTGACGACCCACCACCCGCACGCGATGCGCTTCCTGCGCGAAGTCGATTCGGCCAGCGTGATGGTCAACGCCAGCACCCGCTTCGCCGATGGCTTCGAGTACGGGCTGGGCGCCGAGATCGGCATCAGCACCGACAAGTTCCACGCCCGCGGACCCGTCGGGCTGGAGGGGCTGACCTCGCTGAAGTGGGTGGTGCTGGGGCAGGGCGAAGTACGCCGCTGAGCGCTCAGCGCACCAGACCGCGCAGCACCTGTGCCAGCAGCGCCTGCACGAAGGCGACGTCCACCGGCGCGTGGCCCAGCAGCAGGCGGAAGCGCAGGTTGTACAGATGTCCCACCGAGATCGATCCCAGCCGCGTGACCTGTGCGCGGCTGTAGCCGCTCGGGCGCTGCAGGTAGGCGACTACCGCGCCTCGGTCCGAGCGCCCCGCTGGCGGTAGTCCAGCCGCCGCAGCACGGGCGGCCTGTCGGCCGCTCACCCGTCGCTCCCACGGCCTGTTCAGGCGCATTCCTCGTTGGAATAGGGCCATACCTCATTGGAAAAGACTGCAGGTTGCCGGCGGCGGCGGGCGCCGGCTATCATGCTGCATTGCAGCAATCGTGGACCTCAGAATGCCTATTGCCAGATCCAAACCGTTGCTCATCGACCTCGCGCTGCAGGGCGGGGGCGCCCACGGCGCCTTCACCTGGGGCGTGCTCGACCGCCTGATCGAAGAGCCCTGGCTGAAGATCGAGGGCATCTCCGGCACCTCCGCCGGCGCCATGAACGCGGCCGTGATGGCCAGCGGCCTGGAGCATGGCGGCGTCGACGGCGCCAAGGCGGCGCTCGAGACCTTCTGGAAGGCCGTGTCCGAGGCGTCGCGCTTCAGCCCGATGCAGCGCGGCCCGTTGGCGTGGCTGTCGGGCCAATGGACGCTGGAGAACTCGCCGATGTACATGGCCAGCGAGATGATGACTCGCATGTTCTCGCCCTACGACCTGAACCCGCTGAACGCCCATCCGCTGCGCAGCATCCTGGCCCAGACGGTGGATTTCGAATGCCTGGCCGAAGCGCCGCTGCGCCTGTTCATCACCGCCACCAACGTGCGCACCGGCACCGGGCGCATCTTCCGCAATGCCGAGATCACGCCCGAGGTGCTGCTCGCCTCGGCCTGCCTGCCGACGATGTTCCAGGCGGTGGAGATCGACGGGGAGTTCTACTGGGACGGCGGCTACGTCGGCAACCCGACGATCACGCCGCTGGTGCGCGAGACCGATTCGCACGACACCCTCCTGGTGCAGATCAATCCGATCGTGCGCGAGGAAGTGCCGAAGACCGCGCGCGCCATCATGAACCGGCTCAACGAGGTGGCCTTCAACTCGCCGCTGGTCAAGGAGCTGCGCATGATCGCGTTGCTCAACAAGGTGGCCGACGTCGGTGACGGCGAGGGCGCGCGCTGGGCCGGCATGCGCATCCACCGCATCGCCTCCGACCGTGTCACCGAGGTCGACTCGACCTCGAAGCTGATCACCGAATGGCCGTTCCTGGTCGCGCTGCGCGACGAAGGGCGGCGCAGTGCCGAGCTGTTCCTCAAGACCCACGGCGCCAGCCTGGGCAAGCGCTCGACGCTGGACCTGGACGCGATGCTGGAAACGCTGTAGGACCATGGGCTTGCTCGGGATTCTTCTGGGTCTGGGCCTGCTGGTCTGGCTGGCCTTCCGCGGCTGGAGCGTGCTTGGCCTGGCGCCGGTGGCGGCGCTGGTCGCCGCGGCCTTCTCCGGCGAACCGTTGCTCGCGCACTGGACGCAGACCTTCATGGGCTCGGCGGCCGGCTTCGTGGCGCAGTTCTTCCCGCTGTTCCTGCTCGGCGCGCTGTTCGGCAAGCTGATGGACGACAGCGGCTCGGTCACGGCCATCGCCGAGTTCATGACGCACAAGCTGGGGCCGGCGCGCTCGGTGCTGGCGGTGGTGCTGGCCGGCGCGCTGGTCACCTACGGCGGCGTCAGCCTGTTCGTCGCGATGTTCGTGCTGGCGCCGATGGGCCAGGCGCTGTTCCGCGCCGCCGACATCCCGAACCGCCTGCTGCCGGGAGCGATCATGCTCGGCACCGCCACCTTCACGATGTCGGCGATGCCCGGCACGCCGGCCATCCAGAACGCCATCCCGATGCCCTTCTTCGGCACCACGCCCTTCGCCGCGCCGGGCCTGGGGCTGATCGCCTCGGCCATCATGCTCGGCTTCGGCCTGTGGTGGCTGGCGCGCTCCGAAGCCGCCGCGCGCCGCGCCGGCGAGGGCTTCGGCGGGCCGGCTGCGACCGCCAGCGAGGCCGCGCACGACCCGGTGGTGCGCGAACGCGCCACCACGGCCGGGGCCTTCGATCCGGCCGAGGTCGAGCACGGCGGCCGCAGCGCCCAGCCGCCGAGCATCTTCGTGGCGATGCTGCCGCTGGGGGTGGTGATGCTCGTCAACCTGACGATGTCGATGTGGATCCTGCCGCGCATGGACACCAGCTTCCTGGCCGAGGCGCAGTGGGGCGGGACCTCGCTGGCCGCGGTCGGCGGCGTCTGGTCGGTGATCGTCGCGCTGTCGGCGGCGATCGTCGTGCTCTACGTGCTCAACCGCCAGCGTCTGAGCTCGCTGCGCGACACCGTCGACGCCGGGCTCAACGCTGCGGCGCTGCCGGTCATCAGCGTCGCCAGCCTGGTCGGCTTCGGCGCGGTGGTCGCGGCGCTGCCGGCCTTCGAAGTGGTCAGCGACTGGGTGCTGGGCATCGAAGGCGGGCCGCTGGTCGGGCTGGCGCTGGCCACCAACGTGCTGTCGGCGCTGACCGGCTCCGCCTCCGGCGGCCTGACGATCGCGCTCGGCGCACTGGGCGAGACCTACATGCAGCTGGCCGCCAGCTACGGCATCGACCCGGCGCTGATGCACCGCGTGGCCGTCATCGGCGCCGGCTCGCTGGACAGCCTGCCGCACAACGGCGCGGTGGTCACGTTGCTGGCGGTGTGCGGCGCCACGCACAAGCAGAGCTACTTCGACATCGTCATGGTCGGCATCGTCGGCGCGCTGCTGGCGCTGGTGGCGGTGATCGTGATGGGCACGCTCTTCGGCTCGTTCTGACGCGCGTCTATAGTCGGCGCACCATGCCGACACCTTTGCTGCCCCGGTGAGCACGCAGCAGCTGCTGCTGATCGCAGCCGCCGCGCTGCTGCTGTTCTGGGCGCTGGGCGCGCACAACCG
>CAYUPF010000008.1:0-11927 GCA_964446545.1 uncultured Rubrivivax sp. | reverse complement strand
TGCTGATCGCAGCCGCCGCGCTGCTGCTGTTCTGGGCGCTGGGCGCGCACAACCGCCTGGTGGCCTTGCGCAACGCCATCATCGCCGCGTGGACGCAGGTGGACGAACCGCTGAAGCGCCGCGCCGCGGCGCTGGCTGCGCTGGTGGACGGCTTGCGCGAGCATCTGCGCGAAGAGAGCGGCGCCCTCGAGGCCGCGCTGGTGGCGCAGTCACAGCTGCGTGCGGCGGCCGACGCGCTGGGTGCGCGCCCGGCGCTGGCGCCGCGCGCCAGCGCGCTGTCGGCCGCCGAGGCCACGCTGTCGGCGGCGCTGTCGCGGCTGCTGGCGTTGCTGGAGCAGCGCAGCGGCCTGGCCAGCGCCGACGACCTGGCCCCGCATGTGGCCGCGCTGCGCGACGCCACGCAGCGCCTGGTCTTCGCGCGCCAGCTCTTCAACGACGCGGTGCGCCACTACAACGAAGCCGCGCATCAGTTCCCGACGCGCTTGCTGGCCGCATTGTTCGGCTTCGGCGCCGCGGGCACGCTGTAGCCGCCGGGCCGCCGCCGGCGGATGCGGCACACTGCGCGCCATGCTCAGCTCCACCGCCTCGGCCCGTCCCGAAACCGCAGTGCCGCACAGCCGCACGCGCCTGGTCGCACTGCTGCTGAACCTGGCGCATGCCATCGACCACATGTTCCTGCTGATCTTCGCGACGGCGGTGGGCTCGATCGCGGCCGAGTTCGGCTTCGCGCGCTGGGAAGACCTGATGCCCTACGGCGTCGGCGCCTTCGTGCTCTTCGGCCTGGGCTCGCTGCCCTCGGGCCGGCTCGGCGACCTGTGGGGCCGGCGGCGCATGATGCTGCTGTTCTTCTTCGGCATCGGCGCGTCGGCGCTGCTGGCGGCGCTGACGCGCAACGCCTGGGAGCTGGCCGCGGCGTTGACGCTGCTCGGCGCCTTCGCGTCGATCTACCACCCGGTGGGCATCCCGATGCTGCTGCAGCGCGCGCCCAACCCGGGCGCGGTGATCGGCATCAACGGCCTGGCCGGCAACCTGGGCATCGCGGTGGCGGCGCTGAGCACCGGTTTCATGGTGCAGTGGTTCGGCTGGCGCGCGGCCTTTGCGCTGCCGGGGCTGCTGGCCATCGGCTGCGGGCTGCTCTTCGCCCGTGTCTGCCCGCAGGAGACCGAGGCGCCGGCCAAGCGCGCCGGCAAGGCGCGGGTGCAGCTGACGCCGGCGCTGATGGCGCGCGTGTTCGCGGTCATGACCGCGGCCTCGGTCACCGGCAGCCTGCTGTTCAACTTCACCACCAACGGCAACGCGCAGCTGCTCATCGAGCGCTTCCGCGGCATCGTCGAGGACCCGGCGCTGATCGGCATGATGCTGGCCGCGGTTTACGCCGTCGCCTCGCTGGCGCAGGTGGTGGTGGGCCGGCTGATCGACCGCGTGCCGCTGAAGCCGTTGTACCTGGGCATCGCGCTGGCGCAGGTGCCGCTGCTGGCGCTGGCCACGCAGGCCGAAGGCTGGTGGCTGCTGGCGCTGCTGCTGGCGGTGATGGTGATGATCTTCGGCGCGATCCCCTTC
Source organism: uncultured Rubrivivax sp. (assembly GCA_964446545.1). Taxonomy (GTDB): domain Bacteria; phylum Pseudomonadota; class Gammaproteobacteria; order Burkholderiales; family Burkholderiaceae_C; genus Rubrivivax. The sequence goes on along the minus strand of CAYUPF010000008.1, from coordinate 10,367 downwards.
ACCGACGCGATGATCGTGCGCTACGTCGACGACCGCATGCGCTCGCGCGTCGCCGGCGCGCGGCTGACGGTGTCGATCGGCATCAGCTCGCTGGCGGTATGGCTGCTCGGCCCGGTGGTCAAGGCCGCCGGCTTCGGCACGCTGTTCTGGGCGATGGCGCTGATCGCCGGCTGCACCGTGGCGGTGGTGCTGGCGCTGCCGCGCGAGAACGCGACGCGCTGAGCTACGGCTGGCCGACGATCGAGGCCGTGGCCACCAGCTCGTCCAGCAGCGCCATCGACACCGCGCCCGGCACCGCAAACGGGTCGAGCGTGGCGGTGGCGGAATACTTGAGCAGCAGCGCCGGGTTCATGCGCGACAGCTGCACCTGCCCCATCGACCAGCCGGCGAAGCGGCGCTCGACGATCGATTCATAGGCCAGCAGCTCGGGATCGCGGTGGCGCGGGTCGGCGACGATGTGTGCATACAGCCTGTTCACCGCCGGCCGGCCGCCTTCGAGCACCTGCAGGAAGACGTTGCCCGAGCAGCACAGCACGCCGGTGATGCCCTGCGCCGGGTTGTGCTGGCGCGAGTGGCGCAGGATCGCGCTCAGCAGTTCGGGCGTCACCGGCTCGGCGGCACGGCTGGCATAAAGAAGTCGGACGAGCATCGTGAATGTCCAGGGCAGGTCAGGGGGTCTTGCGCGGCAGCAGCGAGAGGAATTCGCGGCGCAAGGTTGGATCCTTCAGAAAGGCGCCGCGCATCACGCTGTTGACCATCGCCGAATCGGTGTCCTTGACGCCGCGCCAATGCATGCAGAAGTGGTCCGCCTCCATCACGATGGCCAGCCCGTCGGGGCGCACGCGCTCCTGCAGTTCGTCGGCCAGCATCGTCACCGCCTCTTCCTGGATCTGCGGCCGGCTCATCACCCAGTCGCAGATGCGTGCGTACTTGCTCAGGCCGATCAGGTTGCTGTGCTGGTTGGGCATGACGCCGATCCACACCTTGCCGAAGATCGGGCACAGGTGGTGGCTGCAGGCGCTGCGCACGGTGATCGGGCCGACGATCATCAACTCGTTCAGCCGCTCGGCGTTGGGGAACTCGGTCACCGCCGGCATCGCCACGTAGCGGCCACGGAACACCTCCTCGACGAACATCTTGGCCACGCGCTGGGCCGTGTCCTGGGTGTTGTGGTCGTTGTCGGTGTCGATAACCAGCGCGCGCAGCACCTCGTGCATCTTCTGTTGCACCTCGGTCTTCAACTCGGCCAGTTCGCCGTCGCGGACAAAGGCGGAGATGTTGTCATTGGCATGGTGCCGGCAATTGGCGGCCACCAGCCGATAGCGGATGCGCTCGGAGGCCGGCAGCGCGGCCAGCTCGTCCTCGCCGCGCGCAGTGCGTGCGGGCGTGACGACCGGGCTGAGTTTGGTGGTTGACATGGCGTCCAGGGCGTCTTGGAGCGCGCATTGTGCGCGCTGGCCCCGGGCTTGTCTGTGGCCTACCCTAGACTGCCGAGGGTGAGTGACACCCCCCGCCCAGCACCGCTGTCGCAGCTGCTCGAGCACAGTGCCGAGGCGCTGCGTGCGGTGCGCGACGGCCGCTCGCTGAACGACGTGCTGGCCCAGGTTCAGCCGGCGTTGCGTCCAGGTGTGCAGGCGCTCACATTCAATGCGTTGCGCCGGCTCGGCGCGGCATCGCAGGCGTTGCGCGCGCTGGCGCCGAAGCCGCCGGCGCCGGGGGTCGACGCGCTGCTGTGCGTGGCGCTGGCGCTGCTGTGGCCGAGCGAACGCCCGGCCTACGCACCACACACGCTGGTCGACCAGGCGGTGGCTGCGGCGCGGCGGCGCACGCCGGGCGCGGCCGCCTTCGTCAACGCGGTGCTGCGCCGCTTCCTGCGCGAACGCGAGGCGCGTGTCGCCCAGGCGCTGCAGTCACCGTTGGGCGCCTGGAACCACCCGGCGTGGTGGATAGCGCAGCTGCAGCGCGACTGGCCGCAGCACTGGCAGGCATTGCTGGCTGCCGCCAACCGGCACCCGCCGATGACACTGCGCATCAATCGCGGCCGCTGCAGCGGTGCCGACTACCTGCAGCGCCTGGCCGCCGCCGGGCTGCAGGCACAGCTGCTGGACGACCCCGCCTACGGCGGGCAGGCGGTGGTGCTGGCCCAGCCCTGCCCGGTGCAGGCGCTGCCCGGCTTCGGCGACGGCGAGGTCTCGGTGCAGGACGCCTCGGCGCAGCGCGCGGCGCTGCTGCTGGCGGCCGACGGCGGCCTGCCTCCCGGTGCGCGCGTGCTCGACGCCTGCGCGGCGCCGGGCGGCAAGACAGGGCACCTGCTGGAGCTGGCCGATCTGGAGCTGCTGGCGCTGGACAGCGACGCCCGGCGGCTGGCGCGCGTCGGCGACACGCTGCGCCGGCTGCGCCTGCAGGCCGAGCTGAAGGCCGGCGATGCGGGCGAACCGGCCGCCTGGTGGGATGGCCGGCCCTTCGACGCCATCCTGCTCGATGCCCCCTGCAGCGCCTCGGGCATCGTGCGCCGCCACCCCGACATCCGCTGGCTGCGCCGCGCCTGCGACCTGCCGCGGCTGGCCGCGCAGCAGGCGCGGCTGCTGGATGCGCTGTGGCCGCTGCTCAAACCCGGCGGCCGGCTGCTCTACGCCACCTGCTCGGTCTTCAAATGTGAGGGCCATGCCCAGATCGACGCGTTTTTGCAACGCCACGGCGCCGCTGTGGCGGCGCTGCACCCGGCCTCGCCCGGCCATCTGCTGACGGTGTCCGACAATCGAGGCGAGGCTGCCGGCAGCGAGGTCCTGCACGACGGCTTCTATCTCGCCCTGATTCTCAAGACCTGAAAAATCGCCGCACCGAACCCGTGAAGCGCCCCGAATTGGTCCGCCGGAGCTTGTTGCAGGGCCTGGCGCTCATGCTGCTGCTGTGGGGGCTGGGCAGCACGCTGGTGCGCGCACAGGGCATCGAGCTGGCTCTGCTGGAGCCCCACCACCAGGACGGCGAGCTGACGCTGGACTTCGACGTGCGGCTGGCGCTGCCCAAGACCGTGGAAGACGCCATGCAGCGCGGCATTCCGGTGTACTTCGTCGCCGAGGCCTCGCTGTACCGCCCCCGCTGGTACTGGCGCGACGAGCGCGTGGCGCGGGTGCAGCGCAGCTGGCGCGTGGCCTACCAGCCGCTGACCTCGACCTGGCGCGTCGGCTTCGGCGGCTTCAACCAGAGCTTCCAGACACTGGGCGAGGCGCTGGCCGTGGTCTCGCGCAGCTCGCGCTGGAAGGTGGCCGATCTGTCGCAGCTGGACGCCGACTCCAAGCACTATCTTGAGTTCAGCTACCGGCTGGACAACTCGCAGCTGCCCAGCCCGATGCAGCTGGGCCTGGGCAGCCAGGCCGAGTGGGTGCTGGGCGTCGAGCGCACGCTGCGCCTGGAATGAACGCAGGCCTGTCCCCCCGGGCCGGCGTGCCGGGCCGCTCCAATCGAGGCCCGACCCTCGCGCAGGGTCGATCGGCGTGTTCGCCGATCGGGGTGCAGCATTGAACCGCAACGCGCGCTGGGTCTGGGGGGTCGTCACCGTTGCCGTGCTCGGCGCGGCGCTGGTGCTGGCCTTCGTGCTGTCGCTCACCGGCCAGAGCGAAGGCTTCTACGAGCGCAACTTCGTCTGGCTGTTCTGGCTGAACGTGGCCGTGGGCGGGCTGCTGGTGGTGGTCATCGCGGTGGCGCTGGTGCGGCTGGCGCTGCGCCAGCGGCGCGGCAAGTTCGGCACGCGGCTGCTCACCAAGCTGGCCGGCATCTTTGCGCTGGTGGGGCTGCTGCCGGGGCTGGTGATCTACACCGTGTCCTACCAGTTCGTGTCGCGCAGCATCGAGGTCTGGTTCGACGTGAAGGTGGCCACCGCGCTGGATGCCGGCTTGGCGCTGGGCAAGGGCACGCTGCAGTCGCTGGTCGACGAGCTCGGCAGCAAGACACGCCAGGCGGCCGAGCGGCTGGGCGACGAACGCATCACGGTGACGCCGCTGTCGCTGGAACGGCTGCGCGAGCAGCTCGACGTGCGCGACCTGGCGCTGGTCGGTGCCAACGGCCAGATCCTCATCAGCGCCGGTGGCGGCGCCGGCGCCATGGCGCCGGAGCGCCCGGGCCCCATGGCGCTGCGCGAGGCGCGGGTGGGCCGCGTGTTCAGCCAGATCGAGGGCCTGGACGAGGAGCCGCGGGCCGGCAAGCCCGGCCAGGGCGCGCACGTGCGCGCGCTGGCGCTGGTGCGCGACACCGAAATCTCGCTCAAGCCCGGCGAGGAGCGCTTCCTGCTGGCGGTGCAGCCGGTGCCGCCGCAGCTGGCGGCCGATGCGCTGGCGGTGCAGACGGCGTACAGCGAATACCAGCAGCGTGCACTGGCGCGCAACGCACTGCGCCGCATGTACATCGGCACGCTGACGCTGGCGCTGGTGCTATCGGTGTTTGGCGCGGTGCTGCTGGCGGCGCTGCTGGGCAACCAACTGGTGCGTCCGCTGATCCTGCTGGCCGACGGCGTGCGCCAGGTGGCCGCCGGCGACCTGAGCAGCAAGCGCGTGTTCGCATCGCGCGACGAGCTCGGCGGGCTGACACGCTCCTTCGCCGACATGACCGAGCAGCTGTCCGAGGCGCGCGAGGAGGTGCAGCGTGGCGTGACGCAGCTCGAGGGCGCGCGCACACGCTTGCAGACCATCCTGGACAACCTGACCGCCGGCGTGGTGGTATTCGACCGTAATGGCCACATCGACACCGTCAACCCCGGCGCCACGCGCATCCTGCGCGTGCCGCTGTCGGTCTACCGCGGGCAGCGGCTCGACGCGGTGCCGGAACTGGGCGAATTTGCGCAGCGCGTGTGGCAGCGCTTCGAGCTGCACGCCACCAGCCCCGAGGCCGGCGAGCGCGACCACTGGCAGGAAGCCTTCGAGCTGCACCCCGGCGAGCGCGACACGAAGATGCTGCTGGTGCGCGGTGCCACTTTGCCGGATGACAGCCCCCAGGCCGCAGCCGAGCAGCGGCCGCCCCTCGAAGGGGAACCGGCGCCTTCGGGCGGCCGGGCGGCGCCAGGCGCGCGGCTGATGGTCTTCGACGACATCACCGAAGTGGTGTCGGCGCAGCGCTCGGCCGCCTGGAGCGAGGTGGCGCGCCGCCTGGCGCACGAGATCAAGAACCCGCTGACACCGATCCAGCTGTCGGCCGAGCGGCTGCAGCACAAGCTGCAGACCAAGCTGGAAGGCGGCGACGAGGCGCTGCTGGTGCGATCGGTGGCCACCATCGTCAACCAGGTGCAGGCCATGAAGCAGCTGGTCAACGAATTCCGCGACTATGCGCGGCTGCCCGCGGCGCAGCTGAACCCGCTGGACCTGAACGCACTGGTGACCGAAGTGCTGGCGCTGTACGGCGCGCAGCAGGAGCAGGGCCGACTGCAGGCACAGCTGGCCGAAGGCCTGCCACTGATCCTGGGCGACGCCACGCAGCTGCGCCAGGTGGTGCACAACCTGGTGCAGAACGCGCTGGACGCAGTGGCCGAGCTAACCGACGGCCGGGTGCGCGTGTCGACCACGGCGGCGCTGGGCGAAAGCGGCGAGCTGCGTGCGGTGCGCCTGAGCGTCGTCGACAACGGCCCCGGCTTCGCCGACAAGGTGCTGCATCGCGCCTTCGAGCCCTATATCACCACCAAGAGCAAGGGCACCGGGCTGGGGCTGGCGGTGGTGAAGAAGATCGCCGACGAGCACCGCGCCACGGTGCGCATCGCCAACCTGCGCGATGCCGATGCAGACGACGCCGCGGCCGCGGCCGCGGCCGCGGTGCGGGGTGCGAGAGTATCGTTATCATTTTCCTCATTCGTGTCCGCCCAGGGCCCCGCCGTGGCCGGCGGCGGAACAGCGACGCAGGCGCACTGAAAGCTCATGGCAATCATTCTTGTGGTGGACGACGAACTGGGCATCCGCGGCCTGCTGTCCGAGATCCTGAGCGACGAAGGCCACACCGTCGAACTGGCCGAGAACGCCGCGCAAGCCCGCGCCGTGCGCGAGCGCATGCGCCCGGACCTGGTGCTGCTGGACATCTGGATGCCCGACGTCGACGGCATCAGCCTGCTGAAGGAGTGGGGTACCACCTCGCTACTGACCATGCCGGTGATCATGATGAGCGGGCACGGCACCATCGACACCGCGGTGGAAGCGACCAAACATGGCGCGATGGCCTTCCTGGAGAAGCCGATCACGCTGCAGAAGCTGCTGCGCGCGGTGGAGCAGGCGCTGGCCAAGCCCAGCCAGCGCATCGCTGCGGCCGTGGCCGGGCTGCGCAACGACATGGCGCACGGCGCCGACAACGGCGGCGGCCTGCCCATCGGCCTGGTGGAGATGCAGCCCGAACTGGGCCCGCAGCCCGAGCAGAGCTTCAACCTGGACCGCCCGCTGCGCGAAGCGCGCGATGCCTTCGAGAAGAGCTACTTCGAGTTCCACCTGGCGCGCGAGAACGGCTCGATGACGCGCGTGGCCGACAAGACCGGCCTGGAGCGCACGCACCTGTACCGCAAGCTCAAGCAGCTGGGCGTGGACCTGACGCGCAACAAGCGCGGGGGTGGGCAGTAGGCGGGGGCGGAAAGGCGCTGGCTATAATGCCCGGCTCTTGGCCTGGTAGCTCAGTTGGTAGAGCAGCGGATTGAAAATCCGCGTGTCGGTGGTTCGATTCCGCCCCAGGCCACCAAGTTACTGTTTCAGGACGTCCCGTAACGTCCCAGGAAGTCCAAGAACTCCTTGAAAATCAGTGACTTAAGGCGCTTTCTATGTCCCAGGTGCCCTCGTGGGATACCTTGAGTTCTTGCCACTGATGCAGTAACTTCCGCAGTAACTGGCCCGAACCACCTGTTCGGCCTCAAAAGTTACTGCATGGCACGCTATCTCATCCCCTCCGACGCCACGATCAAGGCCGTGCGCAGCGACGACCCGCGCAAGCGGCTTAGCGATGGCGATGGGCTGTACCTGCTGCTCTTTGTCAAGGGCGGTGCGCATGGCTGGCGGCTGGACTACAGCTTCCAGGGACGGCGCAAGACCCTATCACTCGGCACCTACCCGTCGACAACGCTGGCGATTGCAAGGCGCAAGGCCGATGCTGCCCGCGAGAAGGTGGCCGACGGACTGGACCCAAGCCAGGAGCGCAAGGCAGAACGGGTGGTGCATGCCAAGGCCCGAGAGGCCGAGGAACGACAGCAGCAAGGGCTGCCGCCCGTCGATTCCTTCGAAGCCGTTGCGCGGGAGTGGTTCGAGGTCAAACGTGGCAGTTGGGCCAAGGGCTATGCCGACAAGATCATTGCCCGGCTGGAGGCGGACGTGTTTCCCTACGTGGGCAGCGCACCGGTGGCGGGCGTCACGCCAGTCCAATTGCTGGAAGTGTTGCGGCGTGTCGAAGCTCGGGGGGTGATCGAGACAGCGCATCGCGCTCTGGAGAATTGCGGCCAGGTGTTCCGCTATGCCGTGGCCACCGGGCGGAGCACGACCAACCCGGCGCGCGACCTGAAGGACGCGCTGCGCCGACCGGAGCCCAAACACTTTCCGGCCATCACCGACCCGAAACGATTTGGTGAGCTGCTTCGCGCCTGCGACGCCTATGCCGCGACGCCGGTGGTCCGGGCGGCGCTGAAGCTGGCACCGATGCTGTTGCTGCGGCCCGGGGAACTGCGCTTCGCCGAATGGCCGGAGATGGACTTGGACGCCGCGCTGTGGACGGTACCGGCCATCCGCATGAAGCGCGAGCTGCGCGAGAAGCTGCACGGCGCGCCGCACCTTGTGCCGTTGCCCAGGCAGGCGGTGGCGGTGCTGCGCGACCTGCACAAGCTGACCGGCCACGCCACGATGGTGTTTCGTGGTGAGCGGCACCACCATCGTGCGATGAGCGAGAACACCGTCAACGCTGCCTTGCGCGCCATGGGCTTCTCGGCCGAGGAAGTCACCGGTCATGGATTCCGGGCGACCGCACGGACGATGCTGCATGAGCGCCTGGGCTTCAGCCCCGATGTGATCGAGGCGCAACTGGCGCACTCGGTGCGCGACAGCCTGGGGCGGGCCTACAACCGCACGGAGTTTGTCGAGCAGCGGCGGGCGATGCTGCAGGCTTGGGCGGACTATCTGGACAAGCTGCGGCAAGGCGCCGATGTGGTGACCTTGCGCAAGGTGAAGCACGCGAGGCCGTCGATGTAGGTTGGCCTGCCGCAGGCCGACTCAGCCGGCGTGCTGGTCGAAGCGCTCCGCCAGCAGTTGGTGCTGGGCGGCGAAGCGCTTGGCACTGCTCTTCTGCAGCTTGGCCAGATTCATCAGCTTCCACTTCAGCGCCGGCAGCTCGCACAGGTGCTGCATCGGCATCAGCTCCCAGGCGGGAGCGCCTTGGACCAGGGACAGAAGGAAGTCCCGATGCGCCGGGGTCAACTGCTGCGGCAGCTCCTGGAGCAGACGCCCTTGGACTTGTGTGAGTGTGTCCAGTTCGACCGTGTCGCGTGTCATGCCGACAAACTCGTTCGTGAAGGCGGGCTCGAGTGGCTTGGTCTTCGGGAACAGGACTTCGTGGACGGGGCGGTTGTGACCGGCCAGGTAGGCCACGAAGCAGTCGACGAACGATGCCTGCCAACCGAATTGACTCAGCATATGCATCACGTCGAAGATGTCGCGCGGATGCTGGCGATCCATCGCCGCGACGAGCTTGCTGCCATAGAGTTCTGGCGTGGCCAGTACGGGAACGGCAAGGTCCGTCGTGAACAGATCCTGGGCGGTGGCAACGAGCGACCGCGTCTCGGGCGGCAGCACGGTGCCTCGAAAGACGAAGTTCACTTCGACCTTGACCTGGGCGGATTCGTTGCTGACCACGAGCTTGACGTCGTCGCCCTCGGCGTTGGCGGGCAAGTGGGCGCGGTATCCCTTGCCGGCGAGCTCGGCCTGCACGGCGGCCAGTTCCAGGGCGATGGCCTGCAGGGCGGTCTGGCGGTCCGGGCGATGGTCGACGACCACGAGGTCGATGTCGACGGACAGGCGTGGCATCTCCTGCACGAACAAGTTCAATGCGGTGCCACCCTTCATCGCGAACCGGCCGGATGCGAAGACCGCAGGCACGATCGCGAGCAGAAGTCGGACCGTGTCGATGTAGGTCCCGTTCATGGCCGCCTCAAGTCCAGTCGTTCGCCGGATCGGCCAACGGCGACCCACCGTGCCCCGCCTCCGATGCGTTCGCTGTGTTTGCTGGCGAGCGGCGCCCAGGGCAGCTTCATGCTGGTCGCGAAGGAGGCTGCCATGCGTACAACCTTGATCCGGGTTGTGTGCTTCAGCAACTCGTCGAGAACTTTCTCTCGTAGACCGGACAGGCTCTCCACCAACTCCCGTGTCTCGGTCAGCGACTGAACCTTGCCGACGTCGCTGAGCAGTTCCAGCATCGCCCGCTCTGGGACTGACACCAGGACCCTCGGGTCGCCCGCCGGCAGCGGCTGCAAGCCGAAGCCCTTGGGCAACGCGTCGTCGAACAGTTGCGTGGCCTGATAGCCTGCCGGGAACCGTTGCGTGAACCACTGCGGCAAGCGTCGGGGCGCATCACCCCACAGGTTCAGGTGCTCGCGGAACGCGATGTTCTGGCGTACGCCGCGCCATGCGAGGGCCGTCTTGCTGCCGACGTGAAGGCCGGGTATCTGTGTCGCCAGGAAGGCCAGGCTGCCATCGCGCGTCAGTGTGTCGCCCGGCAGCATGTACACGCCGCGCGCCAGGTGCACCAGCCAGCCGCTGCGGGCCAGGGCTGAAGCGCGGAACGCACTGACACCGCGAGCCTGCAGGGCGGCGGTGCTCATCGGCTCGCCTCGGGGCAAGGTCGCCAGCAGCGCCTTGAGTGAAACGGGTAGGGCAATTGTCTCCACGCGTCAACTGTACAAACTTTTCCATCCATTTTCCAGACAGTTGGATTGAAAAATAAGAATAGTTGACTTCAAAAGACAATTGTAATCATAAAACCATGCTCTCGTATCCATGGCCTAGAGGCACGGGGCGCCGATCGGCCTGCGAGATTTCCACGCAAATCCAGCCAGCTGCCGGAGCGAACCCACATCTAGAGTTGGCGACACCGCACGGCCACTCCACCAGCACATGCACGCTGTTCTACCGCCACCACCTGATGAAGCGCTCCGGTGCCGCGTGCGCAGAGTCGATACCGGTTCTGCCACTTCCCTTGCGTGGCAAGCACACTTCTGCACCACCGCCCGCAACGATTTTTCGTCAGAAGTCATCGCGAGATCCACCACTTTTCGGGCGCAACATTTCTTGTCATGCGCACGCACTTGTTGAATCCCAAGGCTGTTGGCGCCGACCGAAAACTGAGCCACTTATGAGGGTTGTGCCGACCCAAAA
>CAYUPF010000007.1:0-43252 GCA_964446545.1 uncultured Rubrivivax sp. | reverse complement strand
AGCGCATTCGTAATGCGAAGGTCGGGAGTTCGACTCTTCTCACCGGCACCAAGCATTGACGGGGGTTGGCAGCTTAACCCCCCGTCTTTCTGGCGGACCATGTAACGGCGGATGTAAGACGGCTTGCCCACATCCCTCGACAGATTCCCCCGTCCGCAGACGCTCGAGCGGGTGCAGCCGACGCCGGAATCGCGCAGGCTTCGTTTTCTCGGTCGGAGTGATTCCCAGGTATCGCCGGCCACGAAAAAGTCCGCCGAAGCGGCCGCTCTTGGACGGGCGTCGCGCGGCAAACCTGCAGCAGCGTGTGGTCTTCGTGCCTGATGCGGTGTTCAAGCTCAGCGGTACAGGCTGCCGGCCGCGTCAACCAGGCACTTCGACCCGCGACTGCACAAGCCGCCACTGCCAAGCCTGCCGCTACAGTTGCCGCATGGACACCGTCGCCGGGCTACAGCTCTTCATCCGCGTGGTCGAAACCGGCAGCTTCAGCAAGGCCTCGGCCGACCTCGGCATCACCCAGCCCACCGCCACCAAGCATGTTGCGGCGCTGGAGTCGCGCCTGGGCGCACGGCTGTTCCACCGCAGCACGCGCGGCGTCACGCCCACCGAGGTGGGCGCGGCCTACTACGACAAGTGCAAGGCCATCGCAGGTCAGCTCGAGGAAGCCGACAACCTGGCCGCACTGATGCAGTCGCGTGTGCAGGGCAGCTTGCGCATCAGCACCTCGGTGGCTTTCGGCCGGCGCGTGATGACGCCGCTGGTGCTGCGCTTCATGCAGCAGCACCCGGGGCTGCAGATCGACCTGAGCTTCGACGACCGCTACGTCAATCTGGTGGAACAGGGCATCGACCTGGCGATCCGCATGGGACGGCTCACCGATTCCTCGCTGGGCGCACGCTACCTGGGCATGAACCCCTGGGTGCTGGTGGCCTCGGCCGACTACCTGCAGCGCCGCGGCATGCCGGCCACGCCGGCCGAGCTGAGCACGCACGACGCGCTGATCTACAGCAGCGTGCAGGGCGACGAGCGCTGGCACTTCAGCGGACCGGACGGCCGCAGCCAGACAGTGCCGGTGAAGGGCCCGCTGCGCAGCAACAACCTGTCGGCGCTGTTGGCCGCGGTGCACAGCGGCCTGGGGCTGGCGGCGCTGCCCTGGTACGTGGCCCACGACTCGGTGCGCCAGGGCGTGCTGCTGCCGCTGCTGACGCAGTGGGCGCTGCCGGCGCAGGAGATCCATGCGGTGTTCAGCTCACCGAGGCTGGTGCCGACCAAGGTGGTCGGCTTCGTCGACCATCTGCTGCCACACTTCGGCGACGACTGGTGGGCCGGCGAGAATGCGTCCGTCGCCCTGTCCTGAAGACGATGCCGCCATGCCCACACTGACCGAACGCCTTGCCGCCTGCTACACCGGTGCCGTGCACGACGTGCTGCGCGCCATGGGCCACGAGCACATCGTGCTGCCACCGTCGATCAAGTCGATCACGCCGGGCTGCAAGCTCGCCGGCCCGGTGTGGACGGTGGCCGGCCACATCGACCGCAGCAAGAGCCGGCACGACTGCCTGCTCGGCTGGTGCACGCTGCTGGCCAAGGCGCCCGCCGGCCACGTGGTGGTGTGCCAGCCGCACAACCACGAGGTGGCGCTGATGGGCGAGCTGTCGGCGCAGACGCTGGCCGCGCGCGGCGTGCTCGGCTACGTGGTCGATGGCGGCTCGCGCGACACCGAGCTGGTGCTGGAGCAGGGCTTCCCGGTGTTCTGCTCGTTCCTGACACCGTCGGACATCGTCGCGCGCTGGATTCCGCATGCCTACGGCGAACCCGTCGACATCGGCGGCGTCACCGTCCGCAGCGGCGACTGGCTGCTCGGCGACCGCGACGGCGTGGTCGTCATTCCGGCCGAGATCGCCGACGAGGTCGTGACCAGGACCGAGGAAGTGGTCGCCACCGAAAGCGACATGCGCCGCGCGCTGGTCTCGGGCATGGACCCGGTCGAGGCCTACCTGAAGTACGGCAAGTTCTGATCAGCTGCGCAGCCGCGCGCGCAGCTCGGTCTTCAGCACCTTGCCGTAGTTGTTCTTCGGCAGCGCGTCGACGAAGACATAGCGCTTGGGACGCTTGAAGCGCGCGATGTGCTGCAGGCAATACGCATCCAGCGCAGCCGCGTCGAGTGCCGCGCCCGGCTGCGCCACGACGAAGGCCACCACCACCTCGCCCCATTCCGCATCCGGTGCGCCGACCACCGCCGCCTCGGCCACACCGGGCGCGGCGAGCAGCACCTCCTCGACTTCGCGCGGGTAGATGTTGGAGCCACCGCTGATCAGCAGGTCCTTGCTGCGGTCCTTCAGCGTCAGAAAGCCGTCGGCGTCGAGGCAGCCGACGTCGCCGGTCCACAGCCAGCCGTCGCGCAGCGCCGTGGCCGTGGCCTCGGCATTGCGCCAGTAGCCGGCCATCACGGTGTCGCCGCGCACCAGCACTTCACCGATCTCACCGGTGGGCAGTTCGCGCCCCTGCTCGTCGGCCACGCGCAGCTGTACCGGCGTCTGGGCCACGCCCACCGACGCGCGGCGCTCGCGCTGCCGCGGGTGCAAGGCGTCGGCGACGTGCCGGCGCGACAAGGCCGTGGCCACCATCGGCGTTTCGCCTTGGCCGTAGATCTGCACGAAACGCGGGCCCATCACGCGCAGCGCGCGCTCGATGTCCGCCAGATACATCGGCGCGCCGCCATAGACGATGGTCTTGAACGCGGCTGCGGCATCGGCCGGTGTCAGCCTGGCGGCTTCGGCATGGTCGACCAGGCGCTTGACGATGGTCGGCGCAGCAAAGGTGGACAGCGGCCCGAGCGCACGGCCCAGCGCGAACAGCTCCGCCGCATCGACGCTGCCGCTGGCCGGCACCACGTGGCGCGCGCCGGCCATCAGGTGCGGTATCGCGTACAGGCCGCAGCCGTGCGACATCGGCGCCGCGTAGACGATGGCGTCCTCGGGCGCGACGGCATCCACGTCGACGAAGTAGCCCAGCCCCATCGTCAGCAGGTTGCGCTGCGTCAGCATCACGCCCTTGGGCCGCCCGGTGGTGCCGCTGGTGTAGAACAGCCAGGCCAGATCCTCCGGCGCGCGCGGCACCGGCGCTTCAGCCAGGGCATCGTCCAGCGGTGTCAGCAGCGCATCGGCCTCGGCGGACTCGATGTCCACCTGGTGCTGCAGGCCCGCCAGCGGCAACGGCGCCACGTCGCGCGTGACGAAGGCCCAGCGGGCTTCGGCATTGCCGATGATCCATTCCAGCTCGGCCGGGTGCAGCTTGGCATTCACCGGCACCACCGTCAGCCCGGCCCACCAGACGCCCCACAGCACTTCCAGGTAGCGTGGGTGGTTGCGCATGAAGATGACGATGCGCTCGCCGGGTTGCAGACCCGCGGCACGTAGCCGCTGCGCCAGGCCGGCGCTGCGTGCGGCCCACTGGCCGTAGGTGGCCCGGGCTTGGTGGCCTTCGAAGATGGCGTCACGCTGCGGCTGCAGCCGCGCCTGACGGGCCAGCAGGTGGCTCAGACTCATCGCATTCTCCCGTGGGTGCCGGCAAGCGGCAACATCCACGAAGATAAGGCCTGCTGCGCCCGCTCATGCGGGCTCGCGCTCGAACATCGAGAACCGAAGAGACGGCTCGCGGCGCAAAGCGGCTGCTGACGTTGTCCTGCGCGAGCCGAGGACGGCGGGCGCAGGACAGAAGCAGATGGCTGCCTTGCACCGTGGCCCGCAGCCGACTTCCATGCGTTGATCGCGTATCGGTATCAGTGCACGCAGCCGTCGTGCCGACACTGCCGCCGGCCGCGCGCACAAAGCTGGAAGAATCCCAGCGTGCAACGCATCCTTCCAGGAGATCCCGCCGTGAACGTGCTGATCATCGAAGCCAGTCCCGCCGGCTTGTTTGCCGCAGCCGAACTGGCCCGCCACGGCATCGCCGCACGCCTGGTCGAGCGGGACCGCACGCCACACCGCCGGCCCGCGGCCGACATCGCCAAGCACATCGAAACCCGCCCGGTCGGTCGCGCCCCGCCGACCGGTGTCGACTGGTTTTCACCCTTCCACATGCACCGGCGCATTGACTTGCGCCTGGCCAATGGCCGTCGCCTCCTCGTCGGTGATGCGGCCCATGTGTCCAGTGCGTTCGGCGGCGAAGGCTTGAACGTGGCACGTCCCGACAGCGACGCCGCGGCGTGGAGCATGCTCGACCGTCATCCCTGCACTTGCCTGCTTCCCGCAGCGCAGGCATAGACCGCCCGCCATGAAGCTTGCCATCGTCCCCGTCACCCCGTTCCAGCAGAACTGCTCGCTGGTGATCTGTCCGGCGACCAACCGCGCCGCCTTCGTCGACCCCGGCGGCGAGGTCGACCGCCTGTTCGATGTGCTGCAAAAGCGCGGCGCCACACTGGAGAAGGTGCTGGTCACGCACGGCCACATCGACCACTGCGGCGGCGTGGCCGAGGTCGCCGCGCGTGCCGGCGTGCCTGTCGAAGGGCCGCACCCCGACGAATCGTTCTGGATCGACCAGCTGGAACAGCAGGGCAAGATGTTCGGCCTGCCCGGCGCGCGCCGCTTCACGCCCGACCGCTGGCTGCACGGCGGCGACGAAGTCAGCGTCGGCGAGATGCGCTTCGGGGTGCGCCATTGCCCGGGCCACACGCCCGGGCACGTGGTCTTCACCAGCACCACCTACGGCGTGGCCTTCGTCGGCGACGTGCTGTTCAAGGGCTCGATCGGCCGCACCGATTTCCCGCGCGGCGACCACGCGACGCTGATCCGCTCCATCACCACGCAGCTGTGGCCGCTGGGCGACGCGATGCAGTTCGTACCGGGCCACGGGCCAATGTCCACCTTCGGCGCCGAGCGCCGCGACAACCCCTTCGTCGGCGACGCGGCGCTGGGCGCCCCATCGCGCGGTTGACCAGCGGCGCCACACACGGGCGTACATTCGGACCACCTTCTCTCTCAAGACCGACGGAGACCACGCCCATGAACGCCACGCGCACCGCTCTTGCCTTTGCCCGCCGACGCAGCGTGCTGCGCCTGGCCGGCCTGGCCGCATCTCTGGGGCCGGCCGCCTTCGCCACGGTGGCACGAGCACAGGCAGGGCCGACGCTGAAGATCATCGTCGGCTACCCGGCCGGTGCCACCAGTGACGCGCTGACGCGCGTGGTGGCCGAACAGATGGCGGCGACGCTGAAGCAGACGGTGATCGTCGAGAACAAGGTCGGTGCCGGCGGACGCATCGCCAACGAGCTGGTCAAGGCTGCGCCGCCGGACGGCAGCACGCTGCTGATGACGCCGGTGGCGACGATGGGCATCTTCCCGCATTCCTACGCCGGGCAGTTGCGTTACGACCCATTCAAGGATTTCGTGCCGGTGGCGCACCTGAGCAACTTCCAGCTCGGCTGGGGCGTGGGCAACGCGGTGCCGGCCAAGACGCTGGCCGAGTACGTCGCCTGGGTCAAGGCCGACCCGGCGAAGCACGGCTTCTACGGCTCGGCCGCACCGGGCAGCATTCCACACTTCTTCGGCGTGATGTTCGCCCGCGCTGCCGGCATCACGCTGACGCATGTGCCCTACAAGGGCACCGCCGCGGCGATGCAGGCGCTGGCCGGCGGCGAGATCGCCGCGCTGTCCACGGTGGCGGCCGACATTCGCGCGCTGGTGCAGGCCGATCGCGCACGCCTGCTCGCGGTGGCCGGCGATGCACGCGACCCCGCGTTCCCGAGCGTGCCCACCTTCAAGGAGCAAGGCTTCGACCTCGTTGCCAAGCCCTGGTATGCGCTGTTCGCACCGGCCAGCACGCCGCCGGCGACGGTCGAGCGGCTGTCGAAGGCGGCGATGGCCGCGGTCACCGAGCCGGCGACCGCGAAGCGGCTGATCGACATGGGCCTGGAACCCACCGGCTGGCCGGCCGAGCGCCTGGCGGCGGTGCTCAAGGCCGACTACGAGCACTGGGGGCCGGTGATCAGGGCCTCGGGCTTCAAGCCGGAGTGAAGTGGTGAACCGTGATGCCTATGCGTTGCGCGCCATCAACCCGCCGTCCACCGGAATCACCGTACCGGTGAGGTACGACGCGGCCGGCAGGCACAGGCTCACGGTGATCTGCGCCACTTCCTCCGGCTCGCCATAGCGCGCCAGCGCGGTGCGGCGCCTGGCGAACAGTGCTTTGTCGGCTTCAGGCACGGCGTCGGTCATCGGCGTGCGGATCGGGCCCGGGCAGATGCAGTTGACGGTGATGCCTTCGCGCCCCAGCTCCACCGCCAGCGAACGCGTCAGCCCGGTGACGCCGGCCTTGGCTGCCGAGTAGGGACTGTGCCCGGCGGTCGCGCCCAGCGCCTCGGTGGAGGCGATGTTGACGACGCGCGCCGCATCGGACCTGCGCAGGTGCGGCAGCGCCGCGCGCACCATCTGCTGCGGACCGGTGAGCATGACCGCCAACGCGCGCTCCCAGGCCAGCGGGTAGTCGGCGTCGTCGATAGTCCGGTGCACCGAGATGCCGGCGTTGTTGACCAGGATGTCCAGGCCGCCCAGCGTGGCCGCTGCCTCGTTCACCACGCACAGCACGGCCGCCGCGTCGCTGACGTCCAGTACCCAGGCCCAGGCCTGGCCGCCAGCGTCGCGGATTTCCTGCGCCGCCGCTGCGGCACCCTCGCCATTCAGGTCGACGACCGCCACGCGTGCGCCCTCGGCCGCCAGCACGCGCGCGGTGGCGCGGCCCATGCCGCCTGCCGCGCCGGTGATCAGCGCACGCCGCCCTTGCAGCGAACGCGCGGCACGCAGCGCATCGAAGGACGGCATCACAGGATCAACCCGCCATCGACCGGAATCGTCTGGCCGTAGACATAGGCCGCCAGCGGCGAGGCCAGGAACAGCGCCACACCCGCCATGTCCGACGGCAAGCCCAGCCGGCCGGCGGGGATGTTCTGCAGCGAGGCCTTCAGCCGCTCGGGGTGCGCAGTCGTGACCTTCGTCAGCTTGGTGTCCACCAGCCCCGGCGCGATGCCGTTGACGCGGATGCCCTCACCCGCCCAGGCCTGGCCCAGCGTGCGCGTCAGGCCCACCGCGCCGGCCTTGGACGCGTTGTAGGCCGGGTTGCCGCGCGTGGCATGGAAGGCGGCGGTGGAACTCACCGTGATCAGGCTTCCGGAAGACACCTTCAGCATGTCGAAGAACTTCATGCTGCAGTCCATCAGGCTGT
Organism: uncultured Rubrivivax sp.; assembly: GCA_964446545.1. GTDB lineage: Bacteria > Pseudomonadota > Gammaproteobacteria > Burkholderiales > Burkholderiaceae_C > Rubrivivax. The sequence continues at coordinate 36,037 of CAYUPF010000007.1, read as the reverse complement.
TGAGGTTGACCTCCACCACCTTGCGGAAGCCCTCGGCCTCGAACTCGCCACGCTTGTAGAGCACCGTGCCCTGGCACAGCACCAGCACGTCCAGGCGCTGGAAGGCCGGCACCACGGCCTGCACTGCGCCGCGCTCGGCAACGTCGACCTGCGCGTAGTGCAGTCCCGCCAGGTTCGAACCTTCGCTGGCCGCGTAGTCCGCCGCCGCGGCGCGCGTTCCCCAGACATGCACCTCGGCGCCGCGGTCGAGGAATGCGCGCGCGATGCCGTTGCCGATACCGCTGGAGCCGCCGACCACCAGCACCACCTTGCCCGAGAAATCCAGCGGGTCGCGCATGCCGCCCCCTCAGATCCGTTCGATGATGATCGCCGGCGCCATGCCGCCGGCCGCGCACATCGTCACCAGGCCGCGCTTCAGGTCGCGGCGCTCCAGTTCGTCGAGCAGCGTGCCGATCAGGATCGAGCCGGTGGCGCCGATCGGGTGGCCCAGCGCGATGGCGCCGCCGTTGACGTTGACCTTGTCGCGGTCGAGCCGCAGGTCGCGGATGAACTTCTCGGCCACCACCGCGAAGGCCTCGTTGATCTCGAACAGGTCGATGTCGTCCAGCGTCAGCCCGGCCTTGGCCAGCACCTTGCGCGCCGCCGGCACCGGCGCGTTGAGCATCAGCGTCGGGCAGTCGCCGATGTTGGCGGTGGCGACGACGCGCGCGCGCGGCTTCAGGCCATGGCGCCTGGCGTAGTCGGCCGAGGCCAGCAGCACCGCGGCCGCGCCGTCGACCACGCCCGACGAATTGCCGGCATGGTGCACGTGGTCGAACCTCACGTCCGGATAGACCTGCCGGATCAGGCTGCCGTAGGTGCTGCCCTGGGCGTCGATCTCGAAGTCGGCCATCGCGGCGAACACCGGCTTCAGTCCGGCCAGCGCCTCGGCCGTGGTGCCGGGGCGCGGGAACTCCTCGTGGTCCAGCGCCAGCGAGCCGTCGGCCTTGTACACCGGCACCAGACTCTTCGCGAAGTGCCCGCCGGCGATGGCCTTGGCCGCCTTGCGCTGGCTGTCCAGCGCCAGCGCGTCGACGTCGGCACGCGTGATGCCTTCCATGCCGGCGATGGCGTCGGCGCACACGCCCTGCTGCGACTGCGGGTGCCTGGCGCGCAGCCGCAGGTTGCCGCTGTCCATCATCGGCGCTCCGTCACCGCCGCGGTTGCGCGGCATCGACATCATCTCGGTGCCGCCGGCGACCACCAGATCCTCCATGCCCGACATCACCTGCGCCGCGCCGAAGGCCACCGCAGTGATGCCCGAGCCGCAGTAGCGGTCGAGCGTCACGCCCGACGAGCGGACGTCGTAGCCGGCGTCCAGCGCGGCCATGCGGCCCAGGTCGCCGGACTGCGCGCCGACCTGCGCGCTGGTGCCCCAGATGACGTCGGCCACATCGGCCGTGTCGAGGCCGTTGCGTTCGGCGATGGCCTTCAGCACGGTGGCCGCCAGCTGCTGCGGATGCAGCTCGGCCAGCGCGCCCTTGCCGGCCTTGCCGATGCCGCGCGGGGTGCGGCAGGCGTCGATGATCAGTGCGTCCATGAGGGTGTCTCCTGTGGATGGGTCGGGATGCCATTGCCGCCGCAACGGCGGTGCGGGCTGAAGTCGTGGATGATCCGCCGGCACTCGCGCGGGGCCGTGTCCCGCCGATGACACCTCAGCCGAGAATCGGCGCCAGGTCGATCTCGACCCCCGGCAGCGCGGCGATCGCCGTGCGGCCCGGCGAAGCCGTCGTCGAGCTTTGGCCGTAGGCTTCGCCGGCCGGGGCGCGATGGAAGCGCAGCAACCGCGCCTCGAGATCGACGATCCAGACCTCGGGCACGCCATGGCGCGCATACAGCGGCAGCTTGATCTCGCGGTCGTAGCGCGCGCTGGTGTCGGCGACTTCGATCAGCAGCAGCACGTCGGCGGCGGTGGGGTGCGCGTCGGCGTAGAAGTCGGCACGCGGCTTCAGCAGCATCAGGTCGGGTTCGGGCTCGGACAGCTCGCCCAGGCGCAGCGGGTTCTGCACCGACACGATGGCCTTGGTTCCAACGGCCATCGACGCTGCCCGGTTCAATCGCGCCACCGTGGCCGCATGCCTCGTTCCAATCGGCGCCATGTCGATGACCTCCCCCTCGATCAACTCGACCCGCGCGTTCGGCGCGAAGACGCCGGCCTCGCCCATGCGGTAGTAGTCGGCTACGGTGAGGCGGTGGCGGGTCAGCAGCGGCGTGTCGTCGATCGCTCCCATGGACTTGCTCTTGGGGTGTTCGCGCTTGATCAAACTTCAGTATGCCAGTGTAGGCCCGGCGACGGGCACTGCGCGACCGGGCGCACACCATTGCGCCGACAATGGCGGCGTCGCGCAAGCGAGAACGGTTGCATGGCCCGCCGCAGTGTCTTCATCTCGTATGCGCACGCCGACCGCCCCGATGTCGAGGAGTCGGCTGACCTGTTGCGGGCCGGCGGCGTCACGGTGTTCATCGACGTGCGCGACATCGACTACGGCGAGCGCTGGAAGGACGTGCTGCAGAAAGCGCTCGACAAATGCGAGCGCGTGATGGTCTTCTGGAGCCTGGCGGCGCAGGCGTCCGAATGGGTCGAACGCGAATGGCGCTATGCGCTGACGCTGGGCAAGCGCATCGTGCCGACGCTGCTCGACCGCACGCCGCTGCCGGCCGAGCTGGCGGAGTTCCAGGCCGTGCGTCGCTTTCGCGAGGCCGGCGCCGTCGAGGCGCGCTCGGACTGGGCTTCCGAGCGTCCGCGGGCGCCGCCTCCCGCGCCGCGGCGAACGCGGGTCGCGGTGGCGGTGACCGCCGCCCTCGTGGGCATGGGCAGTATCGCGGTCTGGACCCTGCGGGCGCCAGTTCCGGCGAACCATCAGTCACCGGTCCCGACGTCGCCGCCCCAGGTGCCGGCAGCGGACGGCTTCGAGCGGGCCCGGGCCGCGCTGGTGCATGCGGGTGAGGTCGTGTCCGATACGGCGGTGGACGAGCGGGCGCTGACCGAGGCCCGCCTGGCGCTGCAGCGCAGCGTCGGCGAGAACGCTCTGCGCGGATTCAGCGCGAAAGAACTGCAGGCGCTGGACCTCGCGGCCGAGAACGCGCGGCAACGGCTGCAGGCACATCGGCAGCAGGTGGCGGCCGGCAGGGTCGGCACGGCGACACCCAGCGAACTGCAGGCCGTCCTGGCGCTCGTCGAAGAAGTGGAACTGACGGCCATGCGCCTGCGCAGCGCGCTGTCGGCGGCCCCACCGAAGGTACCGGCACGGCCCCCGGCGCCGCCTGCGGCGAAGCCGGCGCCCGCGCCTGAGCTGCAGCGTCAAGGGATGCTCGAGCCGGGCCCGCTCGCCCTCGTCGGGGTCGCGATCGCGGCCCTGGTCGCAGGGTGGCGCCGGCGCCGTGCGAAGGCCGTTCCGGCGGAAGCGGCAGCCTTCGTGAGGGAGGTCTTCGAAGCCTGACGCCGTTCGCCTTCAATCGGCCTTGCCCAGCAGCGGCACGCCGCCATCGGCGTTGGGGCCGAGCAGGCCCACCTTCGAATACACGCCCAGCTTGTCGCGCGTGTCGGCGATGTCCAGGTTGCGCATCGTCAGCTGGCCGATGCGGTCGGCCGGCGTGAACGCGCCGGCCACCTTCTCCATGCTCAGGCGCTCGGGGTGGTAGGTCAGGTTCGGGCTCTCGGTGTTCAGGATCGAGTAGTCGTTGCCGCGGCGCAGCTCCAGCGTGACCTCGCCGCTGACCGCACGCGCCACCCAGCGCTGCGCGGTCTCGCGCAGCATCAGGCACTGCGGGTCGAACCAGCGGCCCTGGTACAGCAGCCGACCGAGGCGCCGGCCGTTGATGCGGTACTGCTCGATCGTGTCCTCGTTGTGGATGCCGGTGACCAGCCGCTCGTAGGCGATGTGCAGCAGCGCCATGCCCGGCGCTTCGTAGATGCCGCGGCTCTTGGCCTCGATGATGCGGTTCTCGATCTGGTCGCACATGCCCAGGCCGTGGCGCCCGCCGATGCGGTTGGCCTCCTCGAACAGTTCCACCGCGCTGGCGAAGCTGCGGCCGTTCAGCGCCACCGGCTGGCCTTCCTCGAAGCGCACGCTGACGGTCTCGCGCTTGACCTCCACGTCGTCGCGCCAGAAGGCCACGCCCATGATCGGCACGACGATGTCCATGCCTTTGTCCAGGAACTCCAGATCCTTGGCCTCGTGCGTGGCGCCGAGCATGTTGCTGTCGGTGCTGTAGGCCTTCTCCACGCTCATCTTGTAGTCGAAGCCGTTCTTGATGAGGTATTCGCTCATCTCCTTGCGGCCACCGAGTTCGTCGATGAAGCGCTGGTCGAGCCAGGGCTTGTAGATCTTCAGCGCCGGGTTGGCGAGCAGGCCGTAGCGGTAGAAGCGCTCGATGTCGTTGCCCTTGTAGGTGCTGCCGTCGCCCCAGATGTTGACGCCGTCCTCCTTCATCGCGATCACCAGCGAGGTGCCGGTAACCGCGCGGCCCAGCGGCGTGGTGTTGAAGTAGGTGGCGCCGCCGGTGCTGATGTGGAAGGCGCCGCACTGGATCGCGGCAATGCCTTCGGCCACCAGCGAGGCGCGGCAGTCGATCAGGCGCGCGATCTCGGCGCCGTAGGCCAAGGCCTTGCGCGGGATCTCGTCGTAGTCGCTCTCGTCGGGCTGGCCCAGGTGGGCGGTGTAGGCGCAGGGGACTGCGCCCTTGGCGCGCATCCAGTGCACCGCGGCGCTGGTGTCCAGGCCGCCGGAAAAGGCGATGCCCACGCGCTGGCCGGCGGGCACGGATTGCAGGATGGTGTGGGACATGGTCGGTTGGGGTGGCGATCGCTCGATGCGTGATTGTCGCAAGCCGGGCGGTCAAGCCGCAAAACCGGCAATCCGGCCCATTGGCACAGCCTATCGATCGGGGGGAAAGCACTGAGGCGCGCCGGCCTGGGGCTGCGTCATGCTTCGGCTCCCTGCCCGGCGCGTGCGTCGGCGCGCCATCGATCGCCACAGGAGAACGTGCCATGCGCCACGACGAACGAGACCAACAGGACATCGGCCCCGGCCCGAACCGCCGCCACGTCACCCTGGGCCTGGCCGCCGGCGCCGCGGCGCTGGCCGCGCCGAGCGTGCTGCGCGCGCAGACCGGCCCGGTACGCATCGGCTACGCGATGGCGCGCACGGGGCCGTGGACCGGCGGTGCGCAGGTCAGCCAGGAGCCGAACTACCTGCTGTGGGCCGACCAGGTCAACGCCGCCGGCGGGCTGAGCGTCAAGGGCACGAAGCGCCCGGTGGAGCTGATCTCCTCCGACGACCGCAGCGAGATCGAGACCGTCGTGCGCAGCTACGAAAAGCTGATGGGCAGTGACAAGGTCGACCTGATCCTGCCGCCCTGGGGCAGCAATGCCAACTTCGCGGTGGCGCCGCTGGCCAACCGCTTCGGCTACCCCTTCATTGCGCCGACGGCGCTGTCGAAGAAGCTGATCGAGCTGAAGCTGCCGTATTTCTTCCTGATGCTGCAGCAGCCGCAGCCGATGATGAACGCGCTGGTCGAGATGCTCAAGACCGGCGGCGCCAAGACCGCCGCGGTGATCTACGTCGACGACCTGTTCGGGCTGGAGAACTATGCGGCGCTGAAGGTGGCCATCGGCGGCAGCGGCATCAGCCTGGTGGAGGAGAAGAGCTATCCCGGCGGCGTGAAGGACCTGAGCCCGGTGCTGCGCGCCATCAAGGACAAGAACCCCGACGCCTTCATCGCACTGTCGTACCCGCCGGACACCATTCTGTCCAGCCGGCAGAGCAAGGAGATCGGCTTCAACCCGAGGTACTTCTACGCCAGCGTGGGCACCGCCTTCCCGCTGTACAAGCAGGTCATGGGGCCGGCAGCCGAAGGCGTGCTCGGCATGGGCTCGTGGAACCGCAAGAGCAGCAAGCTGGCCGAGGCCTACTTCGACGCGCACGTGAAGAAGTTCAACAAGGAGCCCGACCGCTGGGCCAGCGGCGCCACCTGGGCCAGCCTGGAGATCCTGCAGTCGGCCGTGGCCAAGGTGGGGCTGGACCGCAAGGCGATCCGCGACTACGTGGCCGGCAACACGCACGACACCGTGGTCGGCAAGATCAAGTTCAACGGCAGCGAGAACATCGCCACGCCGGGCTCGGTGAGCCAGTGGCAGAAAGGCGAGTTCGAAGTCGTCTGGCCCAAGAGCATGGCCACCGGCTCGCTGGTCCCCAAACCGGCCTGGGTCTGAACGAGACCTGCAACCGCTGAACCCCGGCACCGGCGCCCTCGGGCGCCGGCGTTCTTTCGCCCCCGCACATGTCCCTCGGCGCCTGGCTCGAACTGCTCGCTTCCGGTGTCATCACCGGCAGCATCTATGCGCTGGTCGCCCTCGGGCTGAATCTGCAGTACGGGCTGATGCGCATCCTGAACATCGCGCACGGCGAGTTCCTGATGCTCGGCGCCTTCGTCACCTGGGTGGCGGCCACCACGCTGGGCTGGTCGCCCTTGGCGATGATCCCGCTGAGCTTTGCACTGACCTTCGTGCTCGGCCTGGCCATCCATCGGCTGTGGTTCAAGCGGCTGACCGACACCTCGCCCAACGTCGACATCTTCGAGGCGCGCGCGCTGATGGTCTGCTTCGGCCTGATGTTCCTGGTGCAGAACTTCGCCTCGTGGGTGTGGGGCGGCGAGCTGCGCGGCTACGACTACCTGACCGAACCGGTGCACATCGGCGGCGCGCAATTCGCCGCCAACAAGCTGCTGGTGTTGGCGCTGTCGCTGCTGTTCGCCGCGGCGCTGATCGTGCTGCTGCGCACCACGCTGTACGGCAAGGGCGTGCGCGCGCTGATGCAGTCACCCACCGGCGCGCAGCTGGTGGGCATCGACACCGCGCGGCTGCACCCGCTGATGTTCGGCATCGGCCTGGGCCTGTCGGGCGTGGCCGGCTGCCTGCTGTCGATGACCTACACCATCGCCCCGGCGATGGGCGAGCCCTACACCGTTACCTCGCTGATCGTCATCACGCTGGGCGGCTTCGGCAGCATGGGCGGCGCGCTCGCCGGCGGGCTGCTGCTGGGCGTGGTCGAGGCCATCGGCATGCACTTCACCAGCCCGTCGCTGAAGTCGCTGCTGTCCTACGGCATCTTCATCGCGGTGCTGCTGCTGCGGCCCAATGGGCTGTTTCACCGCAAGCGCTGAGCCATGACGAAGCTGCAAGAGTGGCTCCTCCCTGCTAAACTAGTCATCCAACTAGTCAGCAGGAGGCGCACATGTCGACATGGCCAGTGCAGGACGCAAAGGCCCGCTTCAGCGAATTCCTCGATGCCTGCCTTGCCGAAGGCCCACAACTCGTCACGCGGCGCGGCGCCGAGGCCGCCGTGCTGGTGCCGGTGGACGAATGGCGCCGGCTGCAGGCCGCGGCGCGCCCGTCGCTCAAGCAGCTGCTGCTGGCCGACGATGCCCGCGCCGAGTGGGTGCTGCCGGCGCGCGGCAAGATGCGTCGGCGCGCGCCAGCGGCATTGCGCTGAGCGCCATGTACCTGCTGGACACGAACGTCGTCTCCGAGCTGCGCAAGCCGCGGCCGCACGGTGCGGTAGTGGCCTGGCTGCAGGCGGTGGACGACAAGGCGCTGTTCCTGTCGGCGGTGACGGTGGGCGAGATCCAGGCCGGCATCGAGCTGACCCGCGAACGAAACGCCGCCAAGGCCGCCGAGATCGAGGCCTGGCTCGAGCAGGTGGCCGCGTCCTACAACGTGCTGGCCATGGATGCCGCCACCTTCCGCGTCTGGGCGCGGCTGATGCACCGCCGCTCCGACACGCTGATCGAGGACGCGATGATCGCGGCCACGGCGTCGGTGCACGGCTTGAGCATCGTCACCCGCAACGTGGCCGACTTCAAGCCCTTCGGCGTGCCGGTGCTGAACCCGTTCAAGCCCGCGGACGCCTGAGCACCTGGCCGCGCGGCGGCGAGCGTACATCGCCATGAACGCGCGCCAATTGCTGACCCGCGACCTGCTCGTGCTCTTCGGCCTCAGCGGCTGGGCGCTGGCGATCCCTGCCTTCGCCAGCGAGTTCGTCGTCTCGATGGCGCTGAGCTGCCTGATGTACATCGCGCTGGCCACCAGCTGGAGCCTGTTCTGCGGCAGCACGCGCTACCTGTCGCTGGCCACGGCGGCCTTCTTCGGCATCGGCGCCTACACCAGCGCGCTGGCGCTGGAGCAAACCAGTTGGGCCGTGGCCATCCTGCTCGGCGCGGGCATCGCCACCGCCGTGGCGCTGGTGATGGGCGCGCTGGTGCTGCACCTGCGCGGCACCTACTTCGCGGTGCTGACCTTCGGCATGACCGAGCTGATCCGCCATGCCATCACCTACTGGGAAAAGCAGGTCACCGGCACCGTCGGGCGCGTGCTCACCGTCGTGCCCGAGCGCGACACCATCTACTTGACCATGCTGCTGATCGCGGTGCTGGCGGTGGCCACATCGATCGTCTTGCGGCGCACGCGCTTCGGCCTGGCGCTGCGCGGCATCGGCTCGGACGAGCAGCGTGCGATGACCTTGGGCGTGGACACGCGGCTGATCAAGATCGCCGGCTTCGCCATCACCGCCGCCTTCGCCGGCGCGGCCGGCGCGGCGATGAGCGTGCGCTGGACCTACATCGACCCGACGACGGTATTCAACCCCTTCATCGGCTTTCAGACGGTGCTGATCGCGCTGATCGGCGGCGCCGCCACGCTGTGGGGGCCGCTGATCGCCGCCATCGTCTTCAGCCTGCTGGCCGAGACCTTGCGCCTGCAGCTGCCGCAGCTGTACATGATGACCTTGGGGCTGCTGCTGATCTGGTCGGTGCTGTACCTGCCGGGCGGGCTGGCTTCGCTGCGTTGGGAAACCTTCAGGCAATGGTGGCGCGACAGCCGCGACGCCTGGAAGCGCAAGCGCTACGAATGGAGCGGCGACAAGGCCCGCGACAAACAGCGGGAAAGGGAACGGCGTGTCCTCCTCTGACGCCACGCCCTTGCTCGACGCGCACGAGATCACGGTGCGCTTCGGCGGGCTGACCGCGGTGGACGCGGTGAGCGCGCGTTTCCATGCCGGTGAGCTGGTGGGCATCATCGGCCCCAACGGCGCCGGCAAGACCACCTTCTTCAATGCCATCTCGGGCGTGCAGTCGCTGACATCCGGCCGCCTGGTTGCGGACGGACGCGACCTGACCGGCAAGCGCGCCAACCGCTTCGCCGCGCACGGCGTGGCGCGCACCTTCCAGACACCGCGCACCTTTGCCGAGATGACGGTGCGCGACAACATCCAGTTCGGCCTGAAGTTCGCCGGCCGCCGCCCGCGCAAGTACGTGTTCTGGGGCGAGGAGGCATCGGTGCCCTGGGCGCTGCGCACGGACGACAGCATCCTCAGGCTGATCGGCCTGGCCGAGCTGGCCGAGCTGCCGGCCGCGGCCATCACGCCCAGCCAGCAGCGGCTGCTGGAGATCGGCATGGCGCTGGCGACAAGGCCGCGGCTGCTGCTGCTGGACGAGGTGGCCGCCGGCCTGACCGAAGGCGAGATCGAGGACATGGCGCGGCTGATCCGCCGCATGCGCGACGAACTGGACCTGACCGTCATCTGGATCGAACATGCGGTGACCATCCTGCTGCGCCACGTGGAGCGCGTGATCGTGCTGCACCAAGGGCGCAAGATCGCCGATGGCACGCCGGCCGAGGTGACACGCGACCCGGAAGTGATCGAGGCCTATCTGGGCGACGAAATGATCGAGGGCGAGCTCGGACAGACCAGCGTCCCAGCGGACGCTGGCCTGCCTGGCGAGCGGCTGCGGCCTGCAAGCCGGGGCCAGGAGGCCGCGCCATGATGTGGTGGCGCGAGCAGCCCTTCACGTTGGGCGGCAGCGGCCGCGCGCACCTGAAGGTGCAGGCTTTGAGTGCCGGCTACGGGCCCTTCCTGGTGCTGCGCGGGCTGAAGCTCGAGGCCCGGCCCGGGCTGACCGTGATCCTCGGTCCCAACGGCGCCGGCAAGACCACGCTGCTGAAGGCGCTGGCCGGCCTGATCCCGCGCACCGGCATCGTCACGCTCGATGGCGAGGACCTGCCGGAGAAGACCCACGAAATCGTGCGCGCCGGCGTCGCGCTGGTGGCCGAAGGCCGGCAGCTGTTCCCGCAGATGACGGTGACCGAGAACCTCGAGCTCGGCGGCTGGCTGGTCCCCAAGGCCGAGCGGGCACAGCGCATCGAGGCAGCCTTCGCGCAGTTCCCGAAGCTGCGTGAGCGTGCCCAGCAGCTGGCCGGCACGATGAGCGGCGGCGAGCAGCAGATGGTGGCCGTGGCGCGCGCGCTGGTCAGCGCACCCCGGCTGCTGATGCTGGACGAACCCTCGCTGGGCCTGGCGCCGAAGATGGTCGACGAGCTGCTGGCCGCGGCGCGGCGCATCGCCGATGCCGGCACCACCGTGCTGATGGTCGAGCAGAACGTGAAGAAGGCGCTGGCCGTGGCCGACCGCGGCTACGTGCTGGAGCGCGGCACGCTGGTGGCCAGCGGCAGTGCCCGGCTGCTGGCGCGATCGGCCGTGGTGCGCGAGGCCTATCTTGGCGAGAACGCGAACGATGTGCACACTGCGACCGATGCCGCCCGAAGGCATCGGACACTGCAGGGAATCGACGGATGAAAACCGAGCGCCGATTCGCGATCGTGGCCGGCGCAGCGCTGTACGCAGCCTCGCGCGGGCTCCTCGCCCAGCCCACCACCAAGGTCTGGCGCTTCGGCGTGCTGCTGCACGACTTCCCCTTCGAGCGCCTGCGCCTGCGCGCACTGCTGCCCGAGATCGGCCTGGAAGAGGGGCGCAACCTGCGGTTCGAGGTCCGCAGGAGCCAGGGACAGGCCGATCGGCTGGATGCCCTGGCCGCTGAATTGGCGGCGGCGAAGGTGGACCTGATCGTGGCACCGAACAATCCGGAGATCCGGGCCGCCAAACGGGCCACGCCGACGATACCGATCCTGATGCTCTATGCCGCCGCCCCGGTCGAGACGGGACTGGTGGCCTCGCTGGCACGCCCGGGCGGCAACGTCACCGGCACCACCACCAACGCGCCCGAACTGACCGGCAAGATGGTCGAGCTCATGCACGACATCTTGCCCGGCATGCGCAGCATCGCCTTTCTCAACGAGCCGCACTACCCCGGCATGCCGCTGTACCAGCAGTCGGCCGACCGGGCGGCCGCATCCTTCGGCATCGAGGCGGACACGCTCGCCATCCGCTCGCCCGCGGACATCGACGCGGCTTTCCGCTCGCTGCAGCGGGTGCGCCGCGACGCCGTGCTGGTGGCGACCACCGGTGTCATCGTCGCCGAGTACCGGCGCATCGTCGAATTCATGGCGGCGCAGCGGCTGCCGGCGATGTACTCGACATCCTTTGCCGTACGCGAAGGCGGGCTGGTGTCGTATTCGCCCAATTTCGCCGCCATGGCCAGGCGCAATCTGGTGATGGTCGACAAGATCCTCAAGGGCACACGGCCGGCCGACATCCCCGTCGAGGAGCCGGCGGAGTTCGAGTTGCTCGTCAACCAGCGGACGGCCAAGACGCTCGGGCTCGCGATTCCGAACACGATCCTGATGCGGGCCAACGAGCTCATCCAGTGAGACATGCCGCCGTTGCCGCGACTGTCGCACGACACATCGTTCACTAACGGAGGTACCCCCATGTCCGATCTGTCGATGCTGATCAATGGCCTGAAGGTCACGGCCGAACGCAACGCCACCTTCGAGCGCCGCAACCCGCTGGACGGCACCGTGGCCACGCGCGCGCCTGCCTGTTCGCCGGCCGACGCGGTGATGGCCGTCGAAGCCGCCGCCGAGGCCTTCCGCACGTGGAGCGAAACCGGCCCCTCCGAACGCCGCGCGCTGCTGCTGAAGGCGGCCGACGCGCTGGAGGCGAAGACGCCCGCTTTCATCGAAGCGGTGGCGGCCGAGACCGGCGCCACCGGCATGTGGGCGGGCTTCAACGTCATGCTGGCAGCCGGCATGCTGCGCGAGGCCGCGGCGCTGACCACGCAGGTGGCCGGCGAGGTGATTCCGTCCGACGTGCCCGGCAGCCTGGCGATGGGCATCAGGCAGCCGGCCGGCGTGGTGCTGGGCATCGCGCCGTGGAACGCGCCGATCATCCTGGGCGTGCGCGCCATCGCCACGCCGCTGGCCTGCGGCAACACCGTCATCCTGAAGGGCAGCGAGAACTGCCCGCGCACCCACGCGCTGATCATCGAGGCTCTGGCCGACGCCGGCTTCCCGGCGGGCGTCGTCAACTACATCACCAATGCGCCGGCCGATGCCGGTGCGGTGGTGGAGGCGATGGTCGCGCACCCCGCGGTGCGGCGCATCAACTTCACCGGCAGCACGCGCGTCGGCAGGATCATCGCGATGACCTGCGCCAAGCATCTCAAACCCGTGGTGCTGGAATTGGGCGGCAAGGCGCCGCTGGTGATCCTGGACGATGCCGACATCGACGACGCCGTCAACGCCGCGGCCTTCGGCAGCTTTGCCAACAGCGGCCAGATCTGCATGAGCACCGAACGCATCATCGTCGACCAGAAGATCGCCGACGACTTCGTCAAGAAGTTTGCCGACAAGGCCAGGAACCTGCCGCTGGGCGACCCGCGCAAGCCCGAGCCGGTGGTGCTGGGCTCGGTCATCGGCATGCCCACCGTCGACCACTGCAACGCGCTGATCGACGACGCGCTGGCCAAGGGCGCCAAGCTGCTGTGCGGCGGCAAGGCCGACTCGACCTTGATGCCGGCCACGCTGCTCGACCACGTGACGCCGGCGATGCGCATCTACGCCGAGGAGACCTTCGGCCCGGTGAAGTGCATCGTGCGCGTCAAGGGCATCGAGGAAGCGGTGGCCTGTGCCAACGACAACGAATATGGCCTGAGCGCGGCGGTTTTCGGCCGCGACCTGGCGCGCGCTTTCCAGGTGGCGCGCAAGATCGATTCGGGCATCTGCCACGTCAACGGCCCCACCGTCCACGACGAGGCGCAGATGCCCTTCGGCGGCGTCAAGGGCTCAGGCATCGGCCGCTTCGGCGGCAAGGCCGGCATCGCCGAGTTCACCGAGCTACGCTGGATCACGCTGCAGACGCAAGCTCGGCACTATCCGTTCTGATACGGACTCGCGTTCAAACGTCGAGAACCGAAGAGACGGTCGCGGCGCATTGCGGACTGACAAGATGGGCGCGGGATCAGGACGGTGGGGTGCTCTGCTGCGCTCATGTCCCCCGCCCGAGCTGTCGCTCGGCCTCCTCCTTTACTTCGCTCCGCAGAACACCCCACCGTCCTGATCAGGCAGCGTCTTCGGGGTTCGTCCGTCGCAGTCCGCCACGGCCTGTGGCCATGGACATGGGTGGCCGTCGGCGGGAAGTCAAGGAGAAACCCGGGCGCCAGCCCCGGGGTGGGGGACATGAGCGCCGACGGCCACCCGGCGGCCTTGGCTCGCGCCCATACGCGAACGCGTGGATAACGACAATGCGCCGTGAGCCGCAGCCCACTTTCCACACGTTTGATCGCGAATCGGTATGAAGCGGCGGCATCGCGCCGTGCGCGCGGGTCGCTGCCGGCGGCTACAGTCGCGCCATGCCGCTGCTCGGATCCGCCGCGATGCTGTTGTCCTTCGATGTGCTGCCGCAGGCCGTGGCCGAGCACGACCACTGGCACACGCACGAGCACCTGCCCGAACGCCTGGCGATCCCGGGCTTCCTGCGCGGCACGCGCTGGGTCGCGCTGCACGGCCGGCCGCGTTACCTCGTGCTCTACGAGGTGGCCGGCATCGAGACGCTGAGTTCGCCGGCCTACCTCGAACGCCTGAACCATCCGAGCCCCTGGACGGCGCGCATCATGCCGCACTATCGCGACATGCGCCGCGGCTTCTGCGCGGTGAGCGGCAGCTTCGGCCTGGGCCTGGGCCATGTCGCGACGCTGCTGCGCTTCAAGCCTGCGGACGGCGCCGCGCCAGCGCTGCGGCGTTGGCTGACGCAAGAGCGGCTGCCGGGCTTGCCCGGCCGGCCCGGGCTGGGCGGTGCGCATCTCCTGGAAGGCGCGACGATGCCGGCGATGACCGAAGAGCAGCGCATCCGCGGCGCCGATGCCGGCGTCGACTGGGCGGTGGTGATCAGCGGCTACGCGCAGGCAGCGCTCGACGACCTGGCGCCGCTGGGTCTGGCACGGTCGGAACTCGAAGCCCATGGCGCCTGCGACCTCGAGCAAGCCCTGTACCGCATCGACTACACGCTCAGCGAGCGTGAGGCCTGGGGGCCGCGCGTGTAGCCTGGGCATCGTGTCATCATCGGCCGCTTCAAGGCCCAAGAAGGAAACAGCGATGACCGTCGAACTGCTCAACCCGGACGGCTTGTTCAAGCCCGATTCCTACTACCAGGTCGCCGTGGCCTCCGGCAGCCGGATGGTCTTCCTGTCGGGGCAGGTGGCGCAGGACGCCAGTGGCGCCGTGGTCGGCAAGGGCAATCTGGCGGTGCAGGCCGAACAGGCCTATCTGAACGTGGCGGCCGCGCTGAAGGGCGCGGGTGCGAGCTTTGCCGACGTCGTCAAGACCACGGTGTATGTCGTCGACTGGACGCCGGACAAGATGCAGCCGCTGGTCGACGGCGCCATCCGCGCGGCGCAGGCCGTGGGCTTCGACCCGCGGCGCACGATGACGCTGGTCGGCGTGGCCGCACTCGGCTCGCCGGAGCTGCTGATCGAGGTGGAAGCCATCGCCGTGCTGGCCTGAACCGGCTTCAGCCCACCCAGCCGCCGCACACCGGGAACACCTGGCCGACGAAGCAGGCCGCAGCATCGCTGGCCAGGTAGGCGGCGAACAGCGCGTCCTCGTCGCCGGACACCAGCCGGCCCAGCGGCAGCTCGCGCTTCAGCCGCTCCTGGAAGGCCGGGTTGGCCTGCACCTCGCTCGGAAAGTAGGTCGGGTTGTCGACGAAGTTCTGCGCGATGGCATTGAGCTGGATGTTCTGCCGCGCCAGCTCCACGCCGGCGGCGCGCACCCAGCCCAGCTGCGCGCCGCGCGCGGCGCTGTAGCTGGACGTGCGCTTCTGCCCGCGCAGCGCTGCCGCGCTGCCGATGACGACGATGCGCCCCGCCCCGCGCGCCGTGAACTGCGGCAGCAGTGCGCGCGCCAGCCGCGGCAGCGGGTCGACCATGTGCGCGAACACCTGGCGCCATTCATCGTCGTCGACCGCGGCCACCGCGGTGCTGGGCGCCGGCAGCGCCAGGTGCGCGATGAGCACGTCGATGTCGCCGGCCTCGGCCACCACGCGCGCGGCCAGGCCGGCCTCGTCACCCAGCGCCCGCGCATCGGCGATGACCGTGGCGCCGAGCGCGCCGAACACGCGCACCAGCGCCGGGCCCATGAAGTCCTGCGCCTGCGTGATGAGCACGCGCTTGCCCTGCAGATCGATCAGCTTCATTCAGTACCGCCCGGCCGTTCCGAAGGTACTGAGCGCCAACAGCGGGGACGCTGTTGGCGCTCGTAGGCGAAGAACAGTCCGCCGGGACTGTTCTTCGTCCGACTCGCCCCCCTTGGGGGGCTGAGCCCGCGCCGAGCGAGCGCCTGCGCGCTCGCGAGTGGCTGGCGAAGACCATGCGGCATGCAGGCCGCATGGTAGCGAACGGAGTGAGCGTGGGGGTTTCATTTCGGCTCCCTTCAGCGCATGCCGATGTGCACGTCGCCGAACAGCCCGTTCATGCCGCGCGGCTGCGAGCGCCAGTACTGCGGCGGCGCCTCCACCTGCGCACCCAGCTGCGCGGCGGCATGCCAGGGCCAGCGCGGGTCGAACAGCATGCCGCGCGCCAGCGCCACCAGGTCGGCCTGGCCGTTGGCGACGATGGCCTCGGCCTGTTCGGCATCGGTGATCAAGCCGACGGCGATGATCGGCACGCCGGTCTCGCGCTTCAGTTGTTCGGCCAGGTGCACCTGGTAGCCGGGGCCGATGGGGATCTTCTGCTGCTGCGACACGCCGCCGCTGGACACGTGCAGGAAGTCCAGGCCGCGCGAGCGTAGCGCCTGCACGAACTCGACGCTTTGCGCCAGGTCCCAGCCGCCGTCGACCCAGTCGGTGGCCGACAGGCGCACGCCCACCGGCATCGAGGCCGGCACCGCGGCGCGCACCGCCTCGAAGACCTGCAGCGGGAAACGCATGCGCTTCGCGAGCGAGCCGCCATAGGCGTCGGTGCGCGCATTCGACAGCGGCGACAGGAACTGGTGCAGCAGATAGCCGTGCGCCCCATGCAGCTCGATCGCGTCCAGGCCCAGCCGGTGGGCGCGCCGCGCGGCATCGGCGAAGGCGGCGACGATGCGTTGCATCCCCGCCTCGTCCAGCGCTTCGGGTGGCGCCTCGCCGTCCAGGTGTGGCAGCGCCGACGGCGCCAGCGGCCGCCAGCCGCCCTGGTCGGGCGCGATCAGCATGCCGCCTTGCCACGGCACGTGGCTGGAGGCCTTGCGCCCCGCATGGCCCAGCTGGATGGCGATCGGCATGCGCGAATGGGCGCGTGTCGCCTGCAGCGCACGCTTCAGCGCGGCCTCGGTCTCGTCCGACCACAACCCCAGGCAGCCGTGGGTGATGCGGCCCACGGCTTCGACCGCGGTGGCTTCGATGATCAGCAGCGCCGCGCCCGACAACGCCAGGTGGCCCAGGTGGATCAGATGCCAGTCGGTGGCCGCACCCTCGACGGCGCTGTACTGGCACATGGGCGCGATGACGATGCGGTTCTTCAGTTGCAGCGAACCGATGGCGTAGGGCGAGAACAGGTGACTCATGGTTTATGGTGTGGTCCGTCGGGCGTCGGCCCATAGGCTACCTCAGCACCTGCGACACCAAGGAGACACGCGCATGTACACCCCCTTCGACCTGAGCAGCCGCGGCGTGGTCATCACCGGTGGCAACGGTGGCATCGGCCTGGGCATGGCACGCGCACTGCTGGCCGCCGGCGCCAAGGTGGCGATCTGGGGCTCGAATCCGCAGAAGACCGAACGCGCGCGCGAACAGCTGGCCGGCGAGTGCGGCGATGCCACGCGCGTGCACGCCTTCGTCTGCGATGTCGGCGACGAGGCGCAGGTGGAGCACGGCTTCGCCGCGTCGGTGGCGGCGCTGGGCCGCGTCGACGCCTGCTTCGCCAATGCCGGCGTGTCGAGCAAGGGCACGCTGATGACCGAGATGAGCCTGGACGAATTCCGCCGCGTGCAGCGCATCAACGTCGAAGGCGTGTTCCTCACCTTCCGCGCCGCGGCGCGCCACATGGCGGCGCACGGCCAGGGCGGATCGCTGGTGGCCACCGCCAGCACCGCGGCCGTCGAGGGTGCGGCGCGCAACAGCCACTACGGCGCGTCGAAGGGCGCGGTCACCGCCTACGTGCGCGCGCTGGCGGTGGAGCTGGCGCGGCACAGGATCCGCGTCAACTCGATCCTGCCCGGCTGGATCGTCACCGACATGACCGAGCGCTCGGTCGCCAACCCGAAGTTCGCCGACGCGGTGCTGCCGCGCATCCCGGCGCGGCGCTGGGGCGAGATCGACGATTTCGGCGGCATCGCCGTGTACCTGGCCAGCAGCGCCGCGGCCTACACCACCGGCGAGCAGTTCGTCATCGACGGCGGCTACACCAAGTTCTGACGCGGCGGCGCGCGCCGGTCACTGGAACATCGGCAGCGCATCGATGCGCGATTCGATCGCGGCCAGCAAACGCTGGTAGCCGGCGCCGCCGACGCCGCCGAAGCGGGCGACGAAGTCCGCTTCCGGCAGGTGCTCCGGCAGGTCACTGACCTGCGGCAGCAGATCGGCGTCGCTCACGCCGGAGGCGACGCGCTGCTGCAGGCGGGCCGCGTCGCCCACCGCCAGTTCGCCGAAGCGCGTGCCTGCGCGGTCGGCCGCCAGGTCGTTGAAGCTGAAACCGCTGCCGCCGCTGCGTGCGTCGGCCAGCTCCTTCCACAGCCCCACCGCATCGGCCAGCGGCGTGCCGGCCTCAGCGGCGATGACGGCCGAGATCAGGAAGTGCTGCGCGAAGTCCTGGCGCTGCCTCAGCACGACGACCAAGGGCCAGAGCTGCGACCATTGATAGGCCGCCGGCACCAGCAGGCCCAGCGGCCGGTGGTTGGCATAGAAGGTCAGGGTCAGCAATGCAGCGCGGTTTTCTGCGGCTGCATCGCCGCCCTGCGCGCTGCGTTCGGCGGCCAGCGAGAACAGCGGCGACAACAACGAAGCCACCGAGCGGGTCCGGCCCGCGCTGTCGTGCGTCAACTCGGCCAGCCGCTCCTGGTAGGCGCGCAGCCTGCGCTGGTCCTGCGGAGCGACCAGCGCCGCACGCAGCCGCGACACGCTATCGGGGTCGATGCGATAGATCACCGCCACGGCGCCGGGGTCGATGGCCACGCTCTCGACCCAGTGCATCGCCAGCAGCGCATCGGGCTGCAGGCCACGCCGCGCCGCAAGTCTTCGCAGCACCGGCAGAGCCAGTGCGGCGGGCAGCGGCAGGCGGCCGATCTGCAGGCGCTCGACCTCGGGTGCGGCCGCCGTCTGCCGCAGCACCAGCTCGACGTTGAGCCAGCGTCCCCACGGCGCCGCCAGGCTGGCCTGTGCCAGCAGCCGGCCCAGCTGCAGCTGCACCCGCGCGTCCACCCCCAGCCAGCGGCGCGCGCCGTGCCGGACCAGCAGATCGAGGTCGCGCTCGGTCAGCGACAACGCGCGCAGTTGCCCGGGCGGCGCGCGGCGCGGGTCGTGCTGCCGCAGCACGGCCACGGCACGGTCGACATCGGCCGGTGAAACCTGGTCGCGACGCGGCACCCGCGGCTCGCGCTCGACGGCCAGCGCCAACACGAGCAAGGCCGCGAGCAGCAGAACGAACACGGCCGCAAACAGCCGGCTGGCAAGTCTTCGCATGGGGGCACAGTCTGACAGCCTCTGCATGCGGCTGCCTGGCCGGCGCGAATGGACCGCGCCGGCCAAGGGGCTCGGGTTCTCAGCCGGCGCCGAACAGCGCGGCGTGTTTCTCGCGCAGCTGGCGCTTGAGCAGCTTGCCGCTCGGGTTCTTGGGCAGCGCGTCGACGAAGACCACGCCCTTCGGCGCCTTGAAGCCGGCCATGCCGGTGTTGCAGTGCGCCAGCACCTCGGCCTCGCTCAGGCTCTGGCCGGGCTTGACGACGACCACCGCCACCACCGCCTCGACCCAGCGCGGGTGCGGCAGGCCCACCACCGCCACCTCGCTGACCTGCGGCAGCCGGTAGATGGTCTCTTCCACCTCGCGGCTGGCGACGTTCTCGCCGCCGGTCTTGATCATGTCCTTCTTGCGGTCGACCACCGTGATGTAGCCCTCGTCATCGATGGTCGCCAGGTCGCCGCTGTGGAACCAGCCGCCCTCGAAGGCCGCCGCCGTGCGCTCGTCGTCGTGGAAGTAGCCGAGCATCACGTGCGGGCTGCGGTGCACGATCTCGCCGACCTCGCCGGGCTTGACGTCGCGCATCGTTTCGTCGACCACGCGCGTCTGCACGTTCAGCACCGCGCGGCCGCAGGAGCCGGGCTTGCGCAACTGGTCCTCGGGACCGAGCATCGTCGCCAGCGGCGCGATCTCGGTCTGGCCGTACAGGTTCCACAGCCGCACCTGCGGCAAGCGCTCGGCCAGTTCGCGCAGCACCGCCACCGGCATGATCGACGCGCCGTAGTAGCCCTTGCGCAGGCTGCTCAGGTCGGTCGAGTCGAACAGCGGCGAGCGCAGCAGCGAGATCCACACCGTCGGCGGCGCGAAGAAGCTGGTGATGCGGTGCTTTTCGATCAGCGGCAGCAGGTTGTCGGGCGTCGGCGCGGCGGTGATGATGTTGCTGGCGCCGCAGTAGATCGACGGGCCCAGGAACACGTCGAGCTGCGCGCAGTGGTACAGCGGCAGCGCATGCAGCGCCAGGTCGTCCGATCCGATGCCGGCATCGACCAGGCAGCTGACGTACTGCCACAGCACCGCGTCGTGCGTCAGCATCGCGCCCTTCGGGCTGGATTCGGTGCCGCTGGTGTAGACGATCTGCAGCAGGTCGGTGCCGGCCAGTTCCGGCTCGCTCAGCGCGTCGCTGCAGCCGGCGATGTCGTCGAAGGGGATCATGCCGGCCTCCGGCGCGCTCGGCGCTTCCGACGGCAGCCAGACGAACCGGGCTACCGACGTGTCCAGCGCTGCCGCGGCGCGCGCCAGCGCGGCCAGGCCGCTGTCGGTGGCCAGCATCGTCGCGCCGGCATGGCGCAGGATGTAGGCCACCTCGTCGGCCTTGAGCATGAAGTTGATCGGCACCAGCACCGCACCCAGCCGCGCCAGGCCGAAGCGCAGCGCCGCGAACGCGTGCGAGTTGCGCGCCAGCACCGCCACGCGCGTGCCCTTGGCGATGCCCTGGCGCGCCAGCCCGGCAGCGATGCGCGTGACGAGCGCGTCGAACTCGGCATAGGTCCAGCGCACGTCGCCGCAGGCGATGGCCAGCTTGTCGGGCGCGCGCGCGGCACTGCGCGTCAGCAGGTCGCTCAGGGTCTGGCGGCGGATGGCGGGGTGCATGGGGCTCGTGTCCTTGGGCTGACGAATCGGCGCAAAGCTTAGCGCATGGCGTTGCCTTCGCCGCCTCGCATCAAGGTTCGGGTCAGCGCGAATACCAACAGAGCACCCGAGTTCCGCCTGCACTGATCGCGGCTGGCAGTCTTACGAGCGTTGGGGCGTCGTTGCCTTTGGCAGCGCGGGCGTGCCCTACGAGCTGGCACGCAATTCGGCCCGAGCGCCGGCATCGACATCGCGCACGGCCCCGGCACCGCGGCGTGCAGCCGCTCAAGCCATCAGCAGCGCCTCGTACTCGCCGCAAAACTGCCGCAGCGAACTCTCGACCACCGTCACCGCGCCGTCGATCAGGCCGCAGCGGCCGCTGCTCGGCAGGATGCGGCACAGGTTCTGCAGCGCGTCCAGGTCGGCGCGCACGCCGCGCCCGGTGTCGATGCGGTTGAGCAGTTGCGTGAGCTGGAAGGTGCCGCCCTTGCACGGCGGGCATTGGCCGCAGGACCCTTGGGCGAAGAAGTTCACGTACTCGGCCACCTTGCGCACGATGCTCGTGCCCTCGGAGACGACGATCATCGCGCCAGTGCCCAGGCGCGAGCCGCGCGCGCGCAGCGCATCGAAGTCGAGCGCGACGTCGAGGTCGCTCCGCGGCAGCAGCGTGTTCGACGGACCGCCGGTGAACACCGCCTTGAACTGCTTGCCCTGTAGCATGCCGCGGCCGTGCTCGAACACCAGTTCGTCCAGGCGCGTGCCCATCGGCAGCTCGTACAGGCCCGGCCGCAGCACGTCGCCTGACAACGAATACAGCTTCGTGCCTGCGGCGCCGCCGGCGCCCAGGCCGCGGTACCAGGCGGCGCCGTGGCGCAGGATGCCCGGCACATGAGCCAGCGTCTCGGTGTTGTTGACGATGGTCGGCGCGCCGTGCACGCCCTGTTCGGCCGGGAAGGGCGGCTTGCGGCGCGGGAAGGGGAAGCCGCCTTCGACGCTGGCAATCACCGCCGTTTCCTCGCCGCCGATGTACAGCCCCGAACCCGGCAGCACCGACAGTTGCAGCGGCGCGGCCGGCATCGAGCGTTCGACCTGCGCGAACAGCGCGTGCCGCTGCCACTGCCGCACCGCCTCGCGCACCGCCTGCAGCGCCGTCTGCTCGTGCGGGTTGACGTAGATCACGACGTGGTTCGCGCGGGTGGCGAGCGCGGCGATCAACGCGCCTTCGATCACCTGGTGCGGCGTGTGTTCGAGCAGGAAGCGGTCCTTGAAGGTGCCGGGCTCGTCCTCGTTGCCGTTGCAGATGACCCACTTGTTGTCCGCGACCGCGGCCGCCACCGGCGCCCACTTGCGGTGCGTGGCGAAACCGGCGCCACCCATGCCGCGCAGATCGGCCTGCTCAATCTCGGCAATGACCCGCTCGGGGGCCGCCAGCGCCTTCGTCAGGCCTTCACCGCCGCCACGCGCCAGCCAAGCGCCCAGGTCGGCGCCGACACGGATCTCGTCGCGCAGCAGCACTTGGTTCAGTCGCGTATCCAACGTCACTGCCTCGGGCTGCGTTCAGCGCGCCGTGCTCATCGGGCGCAGCGTGGCCTTCGCGCGCAGGCCGACGTCGGCGCGCAGATCAAAGTTCGCGTAGTCCGGAAAAAGCTGCGGCGCCTTCAGCTGCAGCGGCAGCCCGGCGCGCGTGAGTTCGCGCTGCCACGCATGCACGTGGCCTATGCCGGCACGGCTGCCGATGAACCGGCCCGCCGATGACGCCGCCTGCGCGCCGGCGCGCCGCCCCATGCTCAGGATGTCGAGCAGCGCATTGCCCATCAGCCGGTTGCGGCCATGCAGGCCCCCGCTCAACTCGCCCACGCAGTACAGGCCGTGCACGCCGGCAGCGCCGTGCTTGTCGATGGCGACGCCACCGTTCTGGTAGTGCAGCGTCGGGCGCACGAGGAAGGGCTCCTGCGCGGGATCATGGCCGCACTTGCGCGCAAGGTGGCGCAGCGTGACCAGGCGCTTGTCGAGGATGCCGGGGTTGTGCAGCTCCAGCGTCGGCGTGTCCAGGAACACGCCGACCTGGCCGTCGCGTTCGATGCCGCGCCCTTCGGCGCATTCGCGCAGGATCGCCGAGGCGACGACGTCGCGCGGCGCCAGCTCGTCGACAAAACGTTCGCCGTCGCCGTTGATCAGCCAGGCCCCGGCCGAACGCGCGGCCTCCGACACCAGCCCACCGGCCAGGTGCGGCGGAAAGGCGATCCCGGTCGGGTGGTACTGGAACGAATCCAGCTCGCGCAGGCGCGCGCCGAGGCGATAGGCGAGCACCAGCCCGTCGGCCGTCGCGCCGTAGTGGTTCGAGGTCGGGAAGCCGTTCAGGTGCAGCCGCCCGGCACCGCCGGTGGCCAGCACGACTGCACGCGCGCGCACCAGCACGAAGCTGCGCCATTCGAGGTTGTAGAACACCGCCCCGGCGCAGCGCCCGCGTTCGTCGGACAGCAGTTCGACGGCGGGGCAGCGGTTCCAGACCTCGACCCCGGCGTGCAGGTCGACGGCCTCGCGCAGCACGCGCATCAGCTCCAGGCCGGTGTAGTCGCGATACGAGAGGACGCGCGCGGCCGAGGCGCCGCCCGGCTTCTTGCGCAGCAGGTTGCCGCCCAGCGGCCGGTCGTCCTCGAGGTCGAAGGCCATGCCGAGCCGGATCAACCAGCGGATCACGTCGGGCCCGTCCATCACCATCTGCGCCACGAGTTCGGGCTCGGCGCAGAAGTGCCCCGCGCGCAGCGTGTCCTCGAAGTGCAGCTGCGGGCTGTCGTCTTCGCCGACCGCGGCCTGGATGCCGCCTTCGGCCATCACCGTGTTGCTGTCGCCCAGCCGCAGCTTGGTCGCCAGCAGCACGCGCGCGCCGTGTTCGGCCGCCGTCAGTGCCGCGGCACAGCCGGCGCCGCCGCCGCCGATCACCAGCACGTCGGTGGTGATGAGCTGCGCGCCGGCGATGTCGACATCGTCGATCAGCGCGTTGGCCTGCAGCTGGCGCGCGAGCTGCGGCTGGCAGGCCTCGCCGCGGTTCACGCCGACGGCCAGTGCGACGCACGCGTCCGGTCCGTGGTCGGGGTGGTGGACGGCGAGCAGCTCGGCGACCGAGGCGGCGTGCATGCGCAGCGCGGGCGTCGCGCCGGCGCGCCAGCGGCGGCGCGCATCTTCGTAGCGGATCGTCGCAGCCAAGGTGGGCCTTGCGCCGCTCAACCCGGCGGCCGCGCGCCCGGCGCGTCGAAGTCGATGCTCATTGCGCCGCTTTCGATCTGCTGCAGCCGGCGCATCAGGTTCGCCGGGCGCAGGCCGAGCGACGCGATGGTGCGGCGCACGAACAGGCCCAGGTGGTTGGGCCGGATGTGCTCGGGGCAGGCGAGCGTGCACAGGTCGCACATCACACATTCATCGAAGACCTCGGCCGATGCGCCGAGCCGGCCCTCGACCGCGAGAATCACGCCGCGCTGCACCTGCAGCCCCTTCGGGCAGGCGCGGTCGCAGCCACCGCAGTGCCGGCAGTGCGCGGCTTCGGGGAAGACCTCGCCGACCTTGCGCAGCGCCTCCCAGCTGTCGCCGATATCCTGCATGCGATAGCCGTGGCGCACCGACGCCGTGAAATAGTCGAGGAAGGCTGCCTGCATGCCCTCTTCGACGACGGTCTCGCAGGCGAGCCCGGTGCGCACATCGATGCTGCCGGCGCGCCGCACCATCACGCGGCACGAGCCGCACACGCCCTGGCCCATGCAGCCCACGCCTTCGACCAGCGTGTGCCCCGCGTGCACATAGGCCTGCAGCAGCGAGCTCGAAGCGGGGGCCTCGATCGCCCGGCCCTCGATGTTCAAGCGCACTATCGTCACGTCTGCTCCTCGCGCCATCGGCGGCGGCTCAAGCGCCGCGGGTTCCGCGGCACGTCGAAGGAGAATAGCGCACAGGTTTCCCGGGCAGACCGGGCTCTTCCCGTAGGTGCGAAGGCCGCTGCGTGTTCCAGAATACGGCCCGCTTGCCGCGGATCGCACGCAGGTCCGCCGGCGCGGCGGCCTGCGCCAGCCGGACGACAACGAGGAGAACGATCTTGGGCTTCAAGCCGATTCCGATGGCAGTCGCGGTGGCGATCGGGCTGCTGATCTGGTTCGTCGTGCCGGTGCCACAAGGCGTGACACCCGACGCCTGGCACCTGCTCGCGCTGTTCGTCGGCACGATCGCCGCGATCATCGGCAAGGCGATGCCGATCGGCGCGCTGTCGATGCTGGCGATCGCGCTGGTCGCGCTGACCGGTGTGACCAGCGACAAGCCGGCGACCGCGATCGCCGACGCGTTGAGCAGCTTCGCCAACCCGCTGATCTGGCTGATCGGCGTGGCCATCATGATCTCGCGCGCGCTGCTGAAGACGGGCCTGGGCGCGCGCATCGGCTACGGCTTCATCACGCGCTTCGGCAAGCACACGCTCGGCATCGGTTACGCGCTGGCCGCGGCCGACCTGACGATCGCCCCGGTGACGCCGAGCAACACCGCGCGTGGCGGCGGCATCATCCACCCGATCATGCGCGGCATCGCCGCCAGCTTCGATTCCGACCCGGACAAGGGCACGCAGGGGCGCATCGGCCGCTATCTGGCGCTGGTCAACTACCACGCCAACCCGATCACCTCGGCGATGTTCATCACCGCCACCGCGCCGAACCCGCTGATCGTCAAGCTCGTCGCCGACGCCACCGGCGCGCAGGTGCAGTTGAGCTGGGGCACCTGGGCGCTGGCGATGCTGCTGCCGGGGCTGGTGGCGCTGGCGCTGATGCCGCTGGTGATCTACCTGATCTACCCGCCGGAGATCAAGAGCACGCCCAACGCGGCGGTCTTCGCGCGCGCCAAGCTGCGCGAGCTGGGGCCGATGAGCCGCGACGAGAAGATCCTGCTCGGTGTGTTCGCGCTGCTGCTCTTCCTGTGGGCCAGCGTGCTGGAGCGGCTGATCGATCCGAGTTGGGCGGTCGATCCGACGACCGCGGCTTTCATCGGCCTGGGCGTGCTGCTGCTCAGCGGCGTGCTGAGCTGGGACGACCTGCTGAAGGAGAAGAGCGCCTGGGACACGGTGGTCTGGTTCTCGGCGCTGGTCATGATGGCCACCTACCTGAACAAGCTCGGCCTGATCGGCTGGCTGTCGAAGGCCATCGAGACCAGCATCGGCGGGCTCGGCTTCGACCACTGGTTCCCGGCTTGTTCGCTGCTGCTGCTGGCCTACCTGTATGCGCACTACATGTTCGCCAGCACGACGGCACACATCACCGCGATGTTCGGCGCCTTCTACGGCGCCGGGCTGGCGCTGGGCGCGCCGCCATTCCTGTTCGCGCTGCTGATGGCCGCAGCGTCGAACATCATGATGACGCTGACCCACTACGCGACCGGCACCTCACCGGTGGTCTTCGGCTCGGGCTACACGACGCTGGCCGAGTGGTGGAAGGCCGGCTTCGTGATGAGCGTGGTGCTGATCGTGGTGTGGGTGCTGGTCGGCGCCGGCTGGTGGAAGCTGCTCGGCTATTGGTAAGAAGGCGGCCCTGCCGGCGCCGGCCTCAGAACGAGAACGGGTAGTTGACGATCACCCGCGCCTGCGTCTGCGTCTGTGGCGAGCCGTCCTGCTGCAGCCACGAATAGCGCAACGTGGCCACCAGGCCCGCGAGCAGGTGGCCTTTGCCGACACGGTAGTCGGCGCGCAGGTCGGTCTCGTTGCGGTCGGGCAGCGCGGCGGCCGTGATGTCGTCGATGCGGTGGTGGCCTGCGGCATAGACCGCGGACGCGGTCAGCCCGGGGACGCCGAAGGCGGCGAAGTCGACGTTCGCCCCCAGGCCCCAGGCGCGCTCGCCCGCGGTGTTGAACGCAACCTGTTGCTGGTTGAGGAAGGACGGGTGGTCGCCGTAGGGGTTCTGTGTATCGAAGCCGGTGCCGGTGCGCGTGAACGACAGGGTCGCGCCGAAGGGGCCGTGCCTCAGATTGGCCTGCAGACCCGCACCCCAGGTCGAGAAGTCGCCGATCTGCGCGTCGCCGACCGAACGCTGCGGAAAGTACTGCGCTCCGAGCGTGAGCGAGGTCTGCTCGCCCAGGGCCAGCGGCAACCGGCCGTCGACGTAGAAGGTGTTGTAGACATCGAGGCCGTACTGGAGGTCGGCGCGGACGCGGCCGTTCTTCATGAAGTCCCAGTTCACCCCGGCGAAATACAGCCCCTTGTCGCTGCCGGTACCGCCGGCGTCCCGCGACATCGACACGAACCTCTGCGCATCACGGTTCTTGATCTTGGCGATGTAGCCGCCGGTGTACGAGACGTCCTGCGCCGACCCGGTCAGGGTATAGGCCTCGAAGGTGTTGGGCACCATCCGGTTGTCCTGCGGGTTGATGAACGGCCGGTTGACCAGCTGGCGGTAGGCGGTGAAGGTCTGGCCGGCAAAGCGCAGCGCCGCCCAGGCCAGGCCGATCACGTTGATCGCATCCTGGTCCGACTGCAGCAGCAGCGTGCCGCCTTCGCCTACCGGGCCATAGAGCCGCTGCGAGGTGTAGCCGACGACGCCGAGCTGCACCGCATCGCCCCACCACGGGCTGCGCAGCCCCGCCCAGCCACCGAGGGCCCAGGCGGTGCTCGGATTGCCGCTCAGGCTGTCCTGGTCGAAGTAGTAGCTGCGCAGGTGCAGCACCGGCTCGATGTCGCCGGGCAGCTTGTAGCCCTCCTTGGGCAGCTCGCCGGGCGAGATGCCTTGCGCCGACGCCGCGGCGGCCAGCGTGATCAGGCCGGCGGCGAGCAAGGCCGGGGCTGTGGCCCGGCGCGGGCGCGCCGGGCGGCGAAGGGGCGAGTGCAGAACCATCGGATACCGTCTCCTGGGCCATGCCATCGGCCAGTACCGCAGACCGGCCGGTAGCTCGAACGTCGATGCGACGCGGATGGCGGCGATGATGCCAGCGCATGCAGGCCCGCTGCATAGGTCTATCCAGAGGTTGGCGCGGTCTCGCGCCGATGGCGCGATCTCGATCTCAAGGTCGAGGCAAGCCAGCCCAATCACCTGGGAAGCGTCGTCGGGCAGCCGGTTCTCGACATTTCTCCGTTCAGCCGCCCGGCGGCGAGCGCGCGCCTGCCTAGAATGCCGGCCTCCTGCCGATGAGCACCATGCGCGCCGATCCCGAACCTTTGCTGCACACGCTGGCCAACGGCGTGCGCGTGCTGGTCTATCGTCTGCCGGGCCGGCCGACCGCGGATGTCAGCGTCTTCGTGCACACCGGCAGCCAGCACGAGGCCGCGCGCGACAACGGCATCAGCCATGTCGTCGAGCACATGGCCTTCAAGGGCACGGCGACGCGCGACTGCCAGCGCATCAACCTCGACGCCGAGTGCCTGGGCGCCCAGGTCAATGCGCACACCGACAAGGACCACAGCGCCTTCCACATGTTCGGCCTTGCCGCCGATGCGCCGGACTTCGTACACATGCTGGCCGACATCGTGCGCCACGGCAGCTTCCCGGCCGACGAGCTGGAACGCGAGCGCCAGGTGATCCTGCACGAGTACGTCGAGGACGAGGACGACCCGCTGTCGGTGGCCTTCCGCCTGTTCGACAAGCTGTGCTACGGCAGCCATGCGCTGGCGCAGCCGGTGATCGGCCAGCGCCGCCACATCGAGCGCTTCGCGCGCGCCGAGCTGCTGGGCTACGTGCAGCGCCAGTACAGCGCCGCCAACACCGTGGTCGCCGTGGCCGGCGACGTCGCCCCCGAGGCGGTGCTGCGTGCCGTCGAGCTGGGCTTCGGCGACATGCCGCGCGGCAGCGAAAACCGCGTCGAGCCGCCGCAGTGGCTGGGCGGGCTGCGCACGCGTGCGCTGGCCGGCAGCCCGCAGACGCATGTGGTGCTGGGCTTTGCGCTGCCCTCGCTGGCCGGCGCGCACCAGGCCGGCGTGGTCGCGGCGGCCCTGCTGGGCGAAGGCATGAGCTCGCCGCTGATGGACCAGCTGCGCGAACGCCGCGGCCTCGTCTACTACGCCGCCTGCTCGGCCGACGTGCTGGAACTGGCGGGGCAGTTCGTCATCGAGGCCTCGACCTCGCCGCAGCAGCTGCGGGCCTTCTTCGCCGAGGTCGTGCGGCTGCTGCTGGCGCATGCGCAGGACATCGACGCCACGGCGCTGCAGCGCGCGCGGCGGCAGATCGCCGTGCGCCACCTGCGCGAACTGGAACGCCCCGGCCGCCGCCTGGAGGCGGCCGTGCTCGACCTGTTCGCCCTCGGCCGCGCGCGCTCGCGCGCCGAGACGCTGCAGGCGCTGCAGGACGTGAGCGCCGAGCAGGTGCGCGAGTGTTTCGCCACGATGCTGGGCTGCGGTGCGTCGATCGCGGTGGCCGGCAAGCTCGGCCGCGGGCTGGAGCCGATGCTGCGCGAATGGGCCGCGCCGCTGCGGCGCCACTGAGCGCATCGTGTAGGCTGCAGCGCATGAAGCGCCGCCACCTGATTGCCGCCTTGCCGCTGCTGGCCGCGCTGGGCCGTGTCTGCGCCGCCGATGCGGCGCCGCAGGAAACCGCCTGGGAAGAGCTGATGCCCAAGGACTGGGACCCGATGAAGGACCTGCGCATCGGCGACGCCGGCCTGGTGTCCGAGGGCAGCGTCAAGGAACGCGACATGATGCGCCGGATGCGCGAGATCTGGGACAACGCGCCCACCAACCCGAAGATGGACGGCGCGCGCGTGCGCCTGCCCGGCTACGTGGTGCCGCTGGAAGAAGTCAGGGGCGAGTTGAAGGAGTTCCTGCTCGTGCCCTACTTCGGCGCCTGCATCCATTCGCCGCCGCCGCCCGCCAACCAGATCGTGCACGTGCGCGCGTCCGCGCCACTGAAGGGCTGGCGCACGATGGACGCGGTGTGGGTCAACGGCACGCTGAAGGCCACGCGCGCCGATTCCGCCATGGGCGCCAGCGGCTACAGCATCGCCGACCCGGTGGTCGAGCGCTACGTGCCCAAACCGCGGCCCTGAGCCGATGACCGGCCGCAGCTCGAAGCTCCTGCCGCGCTGGACCATCGCGCTGGCGCTGGCGGTGCTGCTGCTGGCCGCACAGCAGCTGGCGTCGCTGCATCCGCTGTCGCACCTGCACGACCAGGCGCCGGCATCGGATGTCGCCGAAGTCGCCTGCGGCCTGTGCCTGGCCGGCGCCGCGGCCAGCCAACTGGCCACCGCCGCCCCGGTCGCCGCGCTGGCCGTGCCGCGCAGCGCGCCTGGCGTGGCGGTCGCGGCGCCGTTCCCCCTCGTGGCCCGGGCGCCATCGACCGGGCACAACCGCGGTCCGCCTGCAGGCGCCTGACGACGCCCGCACCGACATCGGGTGCCGTGCCCACGCGGCGCCCGGCCCGCACCCACGGGTGCGCGATGACCCTCCAGGACACCCGAGATGAAGATCCCAAACCGCAGCGCCGCCCTGTGGCTGCTGCTCGCCGCGCCGCTGGGCGCGCTGGCGCACGGCAGTGCGCACGAGCATGGCGTGGCCACGCTCGACATTGCCGTGGACGCCAGGCAGATCGTCGTGCAGTTCGAAAGCCCGCTGGACAACCTGGTCGGCTTCGAGCGCGCGCCGCGCAGCGACTCCGAGCGCAAGCGCGCCGACGAGGCCGTGGCGCGCCTGAAGGACGGCGAGACGATGTTCCGGTTCGACCCGGCCGCCGGCTGCAAGCTGATGCGCACCAACCTGGACAGCCCGCCGCTGGGACTGGGCGACGGCACGGCACGGGCCCAGGCCGACCATGCCGACCTCTTCGCCAGCTGGGAATTCAGCTGTGCCGACGCCGCCAAGGCGGCCTACGTGGACGTGGGGCTGTTCGCCTTCAAGCCGCTCGAGCGCGTCCAGGTGCAGCTGGCGCTGCCGAAGACGCAGGCGAAGCGCGAGCTGAAGCGGCCCAAGGCGCGCCTGTCGCTCGCGCCATGATCGAGACAACGGCGCTGCGCTACCGCTGGCCGGGCAGCCGCGAGGACTGCCTGGCCATCGACCGCCTGCACATCGCCGCCGGGCGCAGCGTGTTCCTGCACGGCCCCAGCGGCGGCGGCAAGAGCACGCTGCTGGGCTTGATGGCCGGCGTGCTGCTGCCGCGCGCGGGCACGCTCAGCCTGCTGGGCCGGCCATGGGCTTCGCTGTCCGGCGCGCGGCGCGATGCTTTCCGCGCCGACCACGTGGGCTACATCTTCCAGCAGTTCAACCTGTTGCCCTACCTGAGCGTGCTCGACAACGTGCTGCTGCCCTGCCGCTTCTCGGCGCTGCGCCGGCAGCGCGCCGAGGCCGCCGCCGGTACGGCACACGCCGGCGCCGAGGCACTGCTCGAACGCGTCGGCCTGGGCGCGGCGCTGTGGCGGCGGCGCGCGGCACAGCTGTCGGTCGGACAGCAGCAACGCGTGGCGGCGGCACGCGCGCTGATCGGCCAGCCGGAGCTGGTGATCGCCGACGAACCGACCTCGGCGCTCGACGCCGCGCTGCGCGACAGCTTCATGCTGCAGCTGCTGCGGCAGTGCCGCGATGCCGGCAGCACGCTGGTCTTCGTCAGCCACGACGAGCGCCTGGCGAGCGCTTTCGACGACACGCTGGCGCTGGCGCAGATCAACCGCGCCGCGCAGCCCGAGGCCGCATGAAGGCGATGCTGGCACTGGCGCTGCGCAGCGCCTGGAACCGGCGCGGCACCTTGGCGCTGGTGCTGCTGTCGGTGGCGCTGTCCACCGTGCTGCTGCTGGGCGTGGAGCGGCTGCGCAGCGACGTGCGCGAGAACTTCGCGCAGTCGGTCAGCGGCACCGACCTGATCGTCGGCGCGCGCGGCGGCGCGCTGCAGCTGCTGCTGTACGCCGTGTTCCGCGTCGGCGGCGCCACCAACAACGTGCGCATCGACAGCCTGCAGGCCGTTGCCAAGCACCGCGCGGTGGCCTGGATGGTGCCGCTGTCGCTGGGCGATTCGCACCGCGGCTTTGCGGTGCTGGCGACCACGCCGGGCTACTTCGAACAGTTCCGCTATGGCGACCGCCAGCCGCTGCAGCTGGCGCAGGGCCGGCCCTTCAGCGGCGACCTGCCCGGGCTGTACGAGGTGGTGCTGGGCGCCGAGGTGGCCGACGCGCTGGGCTACCGTCTCGGCGACACGCTCACGCTCGCCCACGGCGGCGGCGCGATGCCCGGCACCGAGCACGCGGACAAGCCCTTCCATGTGGTCGGCATCCTGCAGCGCAGCGGCACGCCGGTGGACCGCACGCTGCACATCGGCCTGCAGGCGATGGAAGCGATCCACCTCGACTGGGCCGCCGGCGTGCCGCTGCCGGGGCAGCGCATCACCGCCGAGCAGGCGCGCGCCGCCGACCTGCAGCCCAAGCAGGTCACGGCCGCGCTGATCGGGCTGAAGAACCGCGCCGCGGTGTTCGCGGTGCAGCGCGCGGTGGCCGATTTCGAAGCCGAGCCGCTGATGGCGGTGCTGCCCGGCGTGGCGCTGGACGAACTGTGGGACGTGGTCGGCGCCGGCGAGCGCGCGCTGCTGGCGATGTCGGCGCTGGTGGCCGTGGTCAGCCTGGCCGGCCTGGTGGCGGTGGTGCTGGCCGGGCTGAACGAGCGCCGGCGCGAGCTGGCGGTGCTGCGCGCGGTGGGCGCGGCGCCGCGCCACGTGCTGCTGATGCTGGCCGCCGAAGGCGCGCTGCTCACGCTGCTGGGCGTGCTGCTCGGCGTGCTGCTGCTGGCCGCGGCCATCGCCGCGCTGGCGCCGTGGCTGCAGGCCGGCTACGGCATCTCGCTGACGCGTTCGGCGCCGAGCGCCGCGCAGTGGGGCCTGATGGGCGCGGTGATCGCTGCCGGCTTCCTGGCCAGCCTGGTGCCGGGCTGGCGCGCCTACCGCCTGTCGCTGGCCGACGGGCTGTCGCCGCGCGCCTGACGCGCCGGTGTTCGCGGCGGTGCGTGATGCGCGCTGGTGGTTGGCGTGAGCACGGGGGGTGCGGCCGGCGCAGCACCGAAATCCTCGGGCCCAGGCGAAGAGCACCGGCTTCGTCATCCGCGGCGCCATCGCGGCGCGCGCGCCGGCGATCCATGCGAAACCCTGAGAATCGGCGCTCCGGTCCGACGGGTGCGGACAAGGCAAGGGACAGGATGCGGTTCACGAGCGTCTGCGAGCTACACCGACAAGACCATCACCCGAGGGTTCGTCAGGCGGGCAGCCACACAGGGCGGGCGGCCGTCCTGCCTTGCGCCGGATGCAGCGCCAGGGCAGCGGCGACGGAGCACGCTTGGATTCGATAGCGTCCAGCGCCGCGCAGGCACCGCCGCCCGAGCCGGCGCCGGTGCGATCTGCGCGAGCCGGCGGCCTCGGGCAGCGGCGGCGCCAGCGCATGCGCACCGAACACAGGCGGCTGACGGCCGCGCTGCTGCTCTCCTTGCTCCTGCACGCGCTGCTGCTGAGCCTGAGCTTCGGCGGCCAGGGACGGGGGCTTCCGGGCTTTGCTTTCCCCTGGCGGGAGCGACGTGTCGAGGCCCCCGATCTGCGCATCGTGCTCGTGCCTGCGCGGGTGGCGGCCGCAACGCCGGCGGGCACGCCGGGCGAAGAGCCGCCGCCGCGAACCTCGCTCGAACAGCCCGTTGCCGGCGGGCCGCCGCCGTCCCCTTCCTTGCGCCCTTCGCCCACCCCGCGCCGCAAGGCCGCAACGACCTCGCCCGCGGCCAAGCCGGCGGCGCGAGCCAGACCGAAGGCAGTTGCTGCGACCGATGCGCCTGCAGCGAAAACACCCTCGCGCCGCGCAGCGGCGGTCGACGCGGCGCCCCCACCGACCGCCGAGCCGGTGGTGGCCGCCAGGGAACGGACCGGCGCGAGCACCTGGGTCGTGCCTGCCACTCCTGCCTTGCCGACACCGGCGATCGCCGCCGCACCCAGCGCCTCGAGTCCGGAAGGCCCAAGGCCGGCGCCGCGGCATGGCGGCGATGCCGCGCGCGCGCCGATCGACGCGCAAGCGCGGGACGCTGCCGTGGATCCTGCCGAACTCGAGCGTTCGGCACAGGCGGCGGCGCGCATCGAGGCCGAGCGCCTGGATGCCGCCCGTCGGCAAGCTGAACGGCTAGCGGCCGAAGGTCGGGAGGCGGCGCGGCAGGCATCCGTCCTTCGCGAAGCCGAACGCATCGAGACCGAACGGGTGGAGGCCGAACGCGAGGAGGCCCTGCGGCAGGCGGCGGCCCGGCAGCAGGCCGCACGGCTGGAAGCCCAGCGGGTCGAGACCGCTCACCTGGAGGCCATGCAGCAGGCGGCAAGCCAGCAACAGGCCGCTCGGCTGGAGGCGGCACGCCAGGAAACCCAGCGCATCGAAAGCGCGCGCCTCGAGGCCGAACGCCAGCAAGCCGAACGCCAGGAAGCCGCGCGGCAGGAGGCAGCCCGGCAAGAAGCGGCGCGGCAGGAGGCTGACCGCCGTGAGGCCGAGCGGCTCGAGGCGGCACGGCAGGAGGCCGAGCGCCAGGAGGCGATACGGCAGGCCGCAGCGCGGCAACAGGCAGATCAGCTGGAGGCGACCCGGCAGGAAGCCCAGCGCATCGAGACGGCTCGACTGGAGGCCGAACGCCAGGAGGCCCTGCGTCTAGCAGCGGCCCAGCAAGAGGCGGCCCGGCTGGAAGCGGCCCGCCAGCAAGCCCAGCGGGCCGAGAGCGCACGCCTCGAGGCCGAAGGCCAGGAAGCCGCGCGGCTGGAAGCAGCCCGGCAAGAGGCAGCGCGGCAGGAAATTGCGCGTCGCGAAGCCGCGCGGCTAGAGACTGCAGGGCAGGAGGCCGAGCGCCAGGAAGCGGCGCGGCAGGCCGCGGCCCGGCAGGACGCCGCCGCCCGGGCCGAGGCCGCACAAGAGGAGGCGGCGCGGCGCGAAGCGGTGCGGCGTGCCATCGGTCGACAGCTGGACGAGGAAGCCGCGCGGCGCGAAGCGGCTGCGGCTGCGGCGGGCCTGGCCCCGAGGTCGCCTTCGTCGAGCGGCCTGCGTCGCGGCCGGCTGTTCGGCCGTACCGACCCCAATGCCGAACTGATTCTGTATGCGGAAGCCTGGGCCCGGAAGATCCAGCTGAACATGACCTTCGACATGGTGCGCGAGGCGGCGAAGCGGCCGCACACGCACCCGCTGGTGACGGTGGCGATTCGCAGCGACGGATCGGTGGAGTCCGTGACCTTCGTGCTGTCGAGCGGGGTGCCGGAAATCGACGACGCGGTGCGGCGCATCGTGCACAGTCAGGTGCCCTACCAGGCCTTCCCGCCGGCACTGGCGCGCGAGTTCGACGTCATCGAAATCCGCCGCACCTGGCACTTCGACACCGCCGTCCGGCTGTACTGATCGGACAGGGGCGGTTGCCCGGCATCAGCCCGCCTCGTCGGGTACCGCGCCGAGCAGATGCTCGGCATCGTCGGCACGGCCGTGGTGCAGCAGTTCTTCGCGCAAGCCCTCTTCGGACAGGTCGATCGGCCGCGAATGGCTCCAGTCGTGCGCCACCGCGCCCTGCAGCGCCTTGATCGCCGCGGCATCGTCGGTCTCGATCGCCAGTTCGCGGCGGCGGTCCAGGCTGGCCGGGCTGAAGTTGACCGAGCCGAGCATGGCGCGCGCGCCATCCGCCAGCAGCAGGTTGCCGTGCAGCCGCAGCTGCTTCAGGCGCCGCACCTGCACACCCAGGTCGTCCAACATGCGCAGCCCACCGACATCGGTGGCGATCTCCTTCGCCTCCATGCGGTGCACCGCATGCGCCATCAGCTGCAGCACCACGCCGCGGCGCTGTGCGCGCACCAGGCGCTCGATCATCACCGGGTCCTGGTAGCGCGCGTTCTGCACCACCAGCACGTGGCGCGCGGCGTCGATGAAGTCGGCCACGCGCTGGCGCGCGTTCAGCGGCCCCCACACCAGGCGCAGCCGGCCGTGGCCATGCGGCTTGAAGCCCTGGTGCGCCCAGTCGGCATCGAAGCAGGCGGCGATCTCCTCCACCTCGTGCCGGTTCGAAGTCAGCAGCGCGTAGTCGCGCGCCTCGCTCAGCCCCGCGGCCGTCCAGTCGCAGGACATGACCAGCGCCCGCTGATCGTCGATGACCAGCGACTTCTCGTGCAGCACCGACAGCTTGTGCGGCGCGTTCGCCACCTCGACGCCGGCCGCCGTCAAGGCGGCACGCGCGGCAGCGTTGTCGGACACGCCGCCGCGCCCGGGCTTGTTGAACAGCACCTGCACCTTGACGCCGCGCCGCGCCGGCGCGGCCACGGCCTCGATCAGCTCCGGCAGCTCGAACTCGACGATCTTCAGCCGCAGCGTGGCCTGCGCCGACTGCAGCAGCGCCACGATCGGCGCGGCGCCGGCGTCAGGCAGCACGATGGCGCTGCGTGACATGGCTTCAGGTCTGCAGCGGCGGCGGTGCGGCCGGCGGATCGCTGCACAGCGTGCCGCCCACGGCCCAGTCGCTGCGCTCGATGTCGAAGAACAGCACCTCGACGGCGCTGGCCGGCACGCCCAGCGCGCGCACCGTGGC
>CAYUPF010000006.1:0-48566 GCA_964446545.1 uncultured Rubrivivax sp. | reverse complement strand
TGCTGGTGGCGCGGCGTGCGGCCTATCCACAGGCACTGATGAAGCCGTATCGCAAGGGCGAGCGCTGAGAACGGCTCACGCACCCACCAGCGGGTTGCGCGTGCGCAAGGCGGCGAAGCGGCCGAAGTCGCGGTCCGCAGTCCACAGTTCGCGCACCCCATGCTGCAGGCACAACGCGGCAATTCTGGCGTCGTGTACCGCCGGGCCGGCCAGTTTGGCGCGGCTCAGCTGGTCACGCAGCACCGGCCAGTGCTGCGCCGATTCGGACAGCAGCACCAGGCTCGGGCTCTCCAGCCAGGCGTCGATCTGGTCCATGGCCCGGGCGGGTGGCGTCGGCGGGTCGTAGATGCGCGGGTGCGTGACGATCGAAAAGAACTCGTGTAGGCAAGGCCAGGGCAGGGCCCAGGCCGCACGCCCTTCGGCGCACGCCGTGACGCAGTCAAGAGCCCGGGCATGAAAGGCCGAGTCTTCGCGGTGCGCATAGACCAGCAGATTCGTGTCGAGCGCGATCACGCGCCGCGGCCCTCGTAGGCCAACTCGCGCAGCTGCTCCCAGTTGGCGCCTTCGAGTTCGCGCCGCAGCCCCTTGCCCTTGAACGAGGCCCGGCGCAGCGTGAAGGGCCGGGCGCGGCGCTGCTGCCCGGCCAGGACCTCGCGCAAGCCGGTTTCGACCAGCGCCTTCAGCGTGGTCCCCTCGCGTTCGGCCAGGCGCTTGGCCTCCAGGAACAAGGGGTCGGCAATGTCGATGGTGGTCTTCATATGGGCGCCCATATTCCTATGGGTGGATCCCCATGTCAACTGCCGTTCAGCGCCCGCCCGCCGGCCGCGGCGGCAGGCTCCTCAGGTACAGGTGCAGCGCGGCGACATCGGTGTCGGTGATGTTCTTCAGCGAATCGAAGGGCATCACCGCGATCACCGTGTCGTCGGGCCGCTTGCCCTGGCGCAGCATCGCCGCCATGGCTTGCGCCGTCGGGTAGCGCGGCAGCACACTGCCCTCGCCCGGCGTCAGGTTCGGCGCGGCCGGCCAGTCCGGCGGGCCGGTCGGGATCTTGCCGCCCGACAGCCCTTCGCCATGGCAGCCGATGCACATCGCCGACACGTATTCGCCATGGGCCACGGTCACGCCCTCGGCCACCGGCGCAGCGGGCTTGCGCGCGTGGTCGATGATCGAGGCCGCGTCGGGGATCCTGCCCAGGCCGTAGAGCGCGCGGTAGGGCAGCGGCAGCACCAGATCGGCCGCACCACCGGCCACCGGCGGCAGCTGCTTGACGTAGGCCACCAGCGCGCCCAGGTCGGCGTCGCTGAGGCGGTTGTAGTCCTCGCTGGGCATGATCATCAGCGGCCGGCCGTCGGGCTTGACACCGTGGCGCAGCACGCGCTCCCAGTCGGCCGGCGTGTACTTGGCGACCACGTTGCCCGGGCCGGGGCTGATGTTGGCGCCCTTGACGCGCATGCTGCCGTCGTCGATGAAGGCGCGGCCGGCGCCGTCGGCGCCATGGCAATCGACGCAGCCGCGCGTGCTGAACAGGTAGCGGCCGCGTTCCACCGCCTCGGCGCTGCTGGGGATCTGGACGCTGTAGGCGGGGATGTCGATGCGCCGGTCCATGCGCTGCTGCGCCTTGTGCAGCGCATAGGCGATCACGCCGCCACCACCCAAACCAGAATCAGCACGACGATCAGCGCACGTCCCAGCCAGATCTTCATGTCGCCGTCTCCACCGGCCCACAGGGGGCGGGCGATGGCATTATCGACAGGCCGCTGCGCGGCAGCCCCCCGAGGAATCCATGCTGCTGATCACCCACGCCACCCTGCCCGACGGCCGCAGCGACCAGCGCCTGCTGATCGACAACGGCCGCTTTCGCGCCATCGCGCCGGACCTGCCCACGCCCGAAGGCGCCGAGCTCATCGACGCCCAGGGCTGGCTGCTCAGCCCGCCCTTCGTCGATGCGCACTTCCACATGGACGCGACGCTTAGCCTCGGCCTGCCCCGGCTCAACGTGTCGGGCACGCTGCTCGAAGGCATCGCACTGTGGGGCGAACTGAAGCCGCAGCTGACGCAGGAGGCGCTGGTGGAACGCGCGCTGCGCTACTGCGACTGGGCGGTGGCCAAGGGGCTGCTGGCGATCCGCTCGCACGTCGACGTGTGCGACGAGCGGCTGCTGGCGGTGCAAGCGCTGCTGCACGTGCGCGAACGGGTCAGGCCCTACCTGGACCTGCAGCTGGTCGCCTTCCCGCAGGACGGCGTGCTGCGCTCGCCCGGCGCGCTGGCCAACCTGAAGCGTGCGCTTGACCTGGGCGTCGATGTGGTCGGCGGCATTCCGCATTTCGAACGAACGATGGCCGACGGTGCCGAAAGCGTGCGCATCCTCTGTGAGCTGGCGGCCGAGCGCGGCCTGCCGGTGGACATGCACTGCGACGAAAGTGACGACCCGCTGAGCCGCCATGTGGAGACGCTGGCCTTGCACACGCAGCGCCTCGGGCTGCAGGGCCGGGTGACCGGCTCGCACCTGACCTCGATGCACTCGATGGACAACTACTACGTGTCCAAGCTGCTCCCGCTGATGGCTGAAGCGCAGCTGCACGCGGTCGCCAACCCGCTGATCAACATCACGCTGCAGGGCCGGCACGACAGCTACCCCAAGCGTCGCGGCATGACGCGCGTGCCCGAGCTGATGGCCGCCGGCATCAACGTCGGCTTCGGCCATGACTGCGTGATGGACCCGTGGTACCCGCTGGGCTCGGGCGACATGCTCGAAGTCGCGCAGATGGGCCTGCACGTGGCGCAGATGACCTCGCTGGACGGCATGCGCGCCTGCTTCGATGCGGTGACAGTGAACAACGCGCGCGTTCTCGGGCTGCAGGACTATGGCATCGCCGTCGGCCACCCAGCGAGCTGCGTGCTGCTGCAGGCGCGCTCGCCGATCGAAGCGATCCGCCTGCGCGCGCATCGCCTGTGGGTGATGCGGCACGGAAAAGTGATTGCCCGCTCACCGGCAGTGGCCACGGCGCTCGATCTCCTTGGCCGGCCTGCGGCGGTGGACGGCACGGCCGCGCGCTGAGCGACCCCGCGTTCGCGGGCCATGGCGGGGGACTTGCTTCGTTAGAATCGATGGCAACTGGGACCCGCGGCGCACATGAAACTCATCGGATCGCTCACCAGCCCTTACGTGCGCAAGGTGCGCATCGTGATGGCCGAGAAGAAGCTCGACTTCCAACTCGCGCTGGAAGACGTGTGGGCCAGCGACGAGGTGCTCAAGTCCAACCCGCTGGGCAAGGTGCCCTGCCTGGTGATGGAGGGTGGCGAGGCGGTGTTCGACTCGCGCGTCATCGTCGAATACCTGGACACGCTGTCGCCGGTGGGCAAGCTCATCCCGGCGAGCGGACGCGAGCGCATCGAGGTGCGTACGTGGGAAGCGCTGGCCGACGGCGTGCTCGACGCGGCGTTGCTGGCGCGCATGGAGAGGGTCTGGACCGGGCGCAGCGAAGCGCAACGCTCGCAGGCCTGGATCGACCGGCAGATGAGCCGCGTCGATGCCGCGCTGGCAGCCATGAGCAAGGGCTTGGGCGACAAGGCCTATTGCATGGGCATCCACCTCACGCTGGCCGACATCGCCGTCGGTTGCGCGCTGGCTTACCTGAACTTCCGCTTCCCGGCCATCGCCTGGCGCGAGCAGCATGCCAACCTGGCACGCCTGGCCGACAAGCTGGCCACGCGCCAGAGCTTCATCGACACCGCGCCGCCGGGCTGATGCGCCGGTCTCAACCCAGGCTCAGCGTGTCCTTGAGCTTGCGCAGATCCTCCTTGTCCTTCGCACCGAGCTGACTTTCGTCGATGCCGCGCAGCGCCGCGATGGCGCCGGGCTTGTCGCCGGCCGCCGCCAGCGTTTCCGCAAGGTGCAGCTTGGGCATGGCCTTGGTCGGCGCCAGGTTGGCCGAAGCACGCAGGGCCGCGATGGCCTCGTCGCGTTTGCCGCTTCTGGCCAGCGCCAGGCCGGCCGTGTGCAACACGTTCGGATCGTTGGGCATCGCCGCCAGCGCTTTGCGGGCGTTGGCCAGCGCCTCTGGCCGGCCTGCGGCCAGCTGGGCCCAGGCCAGGTCGTTGAGCAGGATCGGATCCTGCGGCGTCTTCTGCACCAGACGCTGCAGGTAGTCGGCAGCCCTGGCCGGGTCGCCAGCCAGTTGCGCACGACGCGCGGCGAAGGCCAGCACCTCGGCGTGCTCGGGAAAGCGCCGCATGACCTCGGCCATTTCCCGGTCGGCTGCGTCCTTCCTATCCACGCGGTCGAGTGCGTCGACGATGCGCAGGTTGGCCGTGGGCGCGGCCCCCGCTTTCACGGCAGCGCCGAACTGCTCGAGCGCGTCGTTCGGCTTGCCCGCGCCCAGGTAGATGTCGCCCGCCAGCAGCAGGCCGGCGGCCTTCAGTTGGGGCTGGGCGCCGAGCTGGCGTGCCACCGACAAGGCTTCGTCCGGGCTGTTGCGGGCGGCCAGGCGCACCAGCATCACGTAAGACGTGGCGTCGAAGGGCCGCTCGGCGATCAGGCCACGCAGCAACGAGGTGGCCTCCGGCACCCGGCCGTTTTCGGCTTCGAGCTGGGCGAGCTTCTGCCGCCAGTCGGCGCGCTGCGGAAACTCCTTGACCAGCTTGCGCAAGACCTCGCTCGCCGGCTGCGGCTTGCCGACACGGACATAGGTGCCGCCCAACAGCTCCCGCGCCTGTGCAGAGGCGTTGGCCGCGGTCGCACCGCTTTCCGCGATGCCGATCGCGCGTTCGGCATCACCGGCGCGCAGCAGCTCGTCGATCAATGCCGCGCGCACCGGCACCGAGGCCGGGTACTGCCGCACCGCCGTGTCCAGCACCGACAGCGGCGTGTGCGGGCCGGTCGGTTCGAAGCGCAGCAGCGTCGCGTAGTCGAGCATCTGCCCCGGCCCGCCGCCGCCGGCCTCCATCGCCTTGGCATGGCGCGCCAGCAACTCCTTGCGCTGCGCCGGCGTGCGCGACATGGCACCCAGCGCGACCAGCGCGCCTGAGTGGCCGGGCTTGTCGTCCAGCACCGCCAGCGTCACGGCCCAGGCGCCGGCGGCGTCGCCTTGGGCCGACTTCGTCGCGGCCAGCGCCAGCCGTGCCTGCTCGTCCTTGGGAAAGCGCGCAACCAAGTCGTCGGCGATGCGGCGCGCCCATTCCAGATCGCGCATGCTCAACACGGCCTCAACGACACGCGCACCCTGGTTGCCATCCTTCACCATCGACTGCAGCCGCTCGAGCACCTGGCGCGCCCCGGCTCGGTCGCCCGCGCCGAAGCGTGCCTGTGCCAGCAACAGCAGCAGCTCCGGATCATCGGGGTGCTGGGCCACCACCTGGGCATAGGTGGCGGCCGCCTCCTTCGGCTTGCCCGAAGCGGCCTCCACGCGGCCGCGCAACATCAGCAGCTCGGCATCCCCGGGCGCCAAATTCAGGCCGCGGCGCAGCGTTGCGAAGGCATCCTCAGGGCGACCCAGGCGCCACTGGGCCTGGGCCAGCAGCCGCAACGCCGCAAGCAGGTCGGGGTTCTTGCGCACCAGCGTGCTCAGGCGCTGCTCGGCCACCACCAGGTCGCCGCGGCGCAACTCCGCCGAGGCGGCCATCAGCGCCGAGCCGATGTGATCCGGCGACACCTTCAGCACCGTCAGCGCCGCCGCATGGGCCTCGTCGACGCGGCCCGCCACGTTGTAGAGCTGCGCGGTCAGATAGTGCGTCCAGAAGAACTGCGGCGCCTGCTTGGCAAGGCGATCGCGCACCTTCGCGGCCTCGTCGAAGCGGCCGGCGCCGATCAGCGCATCGCCGTATTCGCCGACGACACCCAGGTTCCAGGGCGCCGCCTCCTGCGCACGCCGAATCAGGTCGAGCGAAAGTTCCGGGTTGCCGGCCGCGGTGGCCACACGCCTGCCGGCACGCAGCAGCCACCACGGCGGGGGTGATGCGGCGTTGTCGAGATCGAGCATCGCCAGCGCTTCCTTGGCCCGCCCCTCGTTGACGAGCAGTTGCGCGCGCGCCAGGCGCACCGATGGCACGGCCGGTGCGCCCTCGATCTGCTGGCGTGCCGGCGCCTCGCGTTTCAGCGTCAGCATCGCCAGCGCCACCGTGCCGCGCAGCGCGGCGTCGGCCTGCGCATCCTCCAGTCGCAGGTCCTTGTAGTTGCGGATGACCGCGTCCATGTCGCCGCGGTCGACCATCATCAACGCGATGCGCGGCACCAGTTCGTCGGCATTGCCGCCGTTTTCGACCGCCTTGCGCAGCTGTTCCTCGGCGCCCGGGCGGTCGTGGCGCCGTTCCAGCACCTCGGCCAGCATCGTGCGAGCCGGCGCGGAGGTCGGGTCCTGCTGCAGCGCGTTGCGCAAGGCCACCGACGCCGAGGCGTAGTCGCCCTTGGCCAGAAAGTCGCGGCCGGCCGCAACATCATCCGGCTTGCTGCAAGCGGCAAGCGCCGCCGCGACGGCCAGCGCAAGTGCGATCACTCGTCTGCGGCCCGCAGCGGAAGGCGAGGAGATGGGGGGCTGGAAAGCGCTCGTGGTCATCGCGTGGTGGTAGGGCTACATGCAGCCTGCACAGACTAGCACCCACTTTGGCTGGCCTGCCGCCTTGTGTCCCGGCGCGGTCGGCCCGAGCGTGCACGATGCCCCGTTCGCGGCAACGGCCGAGCCGTGGAGGCGACTTACAGTTCCATGCATGAACGCTCTCGTCGAACGCGGCATGCAGGCGGCCAAGGCCCGTGACGCCATCACTGCGCTGGTGTGGTTTCAGCGCGCCCACGAGCAGGACCCGCAAGATCCGATCGCCCGCGCCTGGTTGGGCCAGACGCTGAGCCACCTGGGCCGGCGTTTCGAGGGCCTGGAGCACCTGAGCGCTGCCGGCCAGGGCTTCCTGCGCAACGCCGAGCACGTAGCCGGCCCGGCGCGCGACTTCGGCAAGGTGTTCGAGGTGCTGTCGCAGATACACGCCCACAGCGGCTTCGAACACGGCCTGCAACTCGCACGCGACCTGGTGCGAGCGCAGCCGGACAATGCTCGTGCCCAGCAAGTCCTGGCCGCCAGTTGCGGACAGATCAACCTGGGCACCGAAGCGCTGGCCGCCATCCGTGAAGCCGACCGGCTGTCACCCGGCGATCCGACGATCGAGGTCTTCCGAGCCAGCCTCGAAGCCGACGCCCGGCAGTACGAGGCGGCGCGCGACCGCCTGGACGCCGTGCTCGAGCGGCTGTCGGCCACGCCGGCGAGCGCCGACGCGCTGGCGCAGGCCGCGAGCGCACGGGCGCTGTTCCGCGGTCTGAAGGAAATGGCCCGGGTGCTGGATGCGCTGGGCGAGTACGACGCCGTGTTCCCGCAACTCGAAGCCGCCGCCAGCGTGGCGCCGTTCGTGCCCGAATATGCGGCGATGAGGCTGGATGTCGTGCCGGAGCTGATCCGCCGCAACGCCGCCGGCTA
Source organism: uncultured Rubrivivax sp. (assembly GCA_964446545.1). GTDB lineage: Bacteria > Pseudomonadota > Gammaproteobacteria > Burkholderiales > Burkholderiaceae_C > Rubrivivax. The sequence goes on along the minus strand of CAYUPF010000006.1, from coordinate 41,109 downwards.
TACGCGGCAGGGCATGGCGCGCTTCGCCGATGACGGTTTTGCCGAGCAGCCGCGCGCGCCGGTGTTCGTGATGGGTTTCTTCCGTTCGGGCACAACGCTGGCGCAGGAGGTGCTGCGCTCCCACCCGCAGGTATTCCTGTCCGACGAGGTCGGCCTGCTGCGCTCGATGGAGCAGGAACTGCATCGCATGCAGCCGGGGCTGGACAGCGTGCCGGACAAGCTCGCCCGCCTGGACCGCGCCGGCATCGTGCGCCTGCGCGCCGCCTACTGGAGCGCGGTGCGCGGCCACCACGGTCCAGCCAGCGAGCGCGGCCTCTTCATCGACAAGTTCACGCTGAGCACGGTGGACCTCGGCCTCATCGGCACCGTGTTCCCCGATGCGCGCGTGCTGTTCGTGATGCGCGACCCGCGCGACGTCTGCCTCAGCTGCGTGATGCAGCTGATGGTGCCTTCGCATGCCACGCGGCATCTGTTGAGCCTGGCCGATACCGCCGCGCTGTACGCCCAGGTGATGCGCTGGTGGCTGCAGGTGCGCGACCACCTTCCGCTGCGGCACCTGGCTTTCCGCTACGAGGACGCGGTCGCGGACTTCGAGGCCACCTACCGGCGCGTGTTCGAGTTCATCGGCCTGGACTGGCGCGACGACGCGCACCGCTTCCACGAGCGTGCGCCCGGCCACTACGTCGCCAGCCCCAGCCGCAACCAGGTGGCACAGCCGCTGTACAAATCGTCGGTGGCGCGCTGGCGGCGCTATGACAAGGAAATGGCGCCGGTGCAGCCTGCACTGGCGCCATTCGTGGCCCACTTCGGCTACCCGGCGGGCTGAGGCGCCCGCCGGGGATGCCGAGGCTTCAGGCCTTCTTGCTGCGGCGGCGAGCAGCGGCGGCACCGGCCAGCGCCAGGCCGGCCAGCGCCAGGCTGCCCGGCTCGGGCACGCCGTTCGGCGGCGGGGCGACCGAGCCGAAGCCGTCGAGGTAGACATAGCCCCAATGCGCGGTGGGCTGGCAGTCGGCGGCCAGCACCGACAGTTCGAAGGTATGGCCCGAAAGGCTGGAGTCGATGACCAACTGTTCGATCTGCCAGTCCGCCGTGTAGTAGTTGTTCTGGTAGGTCGAAAAGATCGATCCACCCCCCCCACCTGAAGTCGAGGCGTTGTACTCCCGCCGGATCAACTCGGTGCCATCGGTCTTGTCGGTCAGCGTGATTAGCATCGTCGCCGCGTCGTAGACGGTGTGAGCACCGAGCAGCACGGCCTTCCAGGCGAAGAAGATGTTGGCGTCGGTGTAGTTGCTGACGGTCTGCGTCAGCACCGAGGCGTAGCCGCCAGTGACCGTGTCCTCGACGCGCATCGCGTAGTTGGTATTGCCGTACGTCGTGGTGCCGAGAAGAGCGCCGACGCGCGGATCGACGTAGCTCTTGTGAACCACCGCGGAGTGCGAGTTGGCGATGGTCGCGTTGTAGAGCGAACCCCCCGTCAGAAACTGCGAAGGCGACATCACCGACGCGCCATTGAACGGCGCCGTGTTGTAGACACTGGTGCGGCTACCCCCACCAATGGTCCAGCCGGTGGCGTCACCGGTTTCGAAGCCCCCGTTCACGAACCCGGCCGCCTGAACCGACGAAACCGCGGTTATCGCGCCGAGGGCAACCATCGAAAGTTTGAATTTCATTCGTGTCACTCCGTCGAGTTCACCGCAGCCACCGCGGCTGCGATGGTCTGGAAAAGCAAAAACGGGACCAAGTCCGCAAAGTTCGCTTAAGCCATTGATTTTCAGAGAAAACCTCGACACCCCCCGCGAATGCGGGGGGGTGCGGGCCGTAAGCTATTCCGACACCCCGCTGCCCCGCGCCGGACGGCCGATGAGTCAGACGGGCAGGCCCCGAGCCGACGGCTGCCGCAGCGGCGCTTCCCGCAGCAGCGGCGCGAAGCCGTGCGCGCTGGCCAGCGGCCAGTAGTGGCGGTAGACGTTGTGCGGCCAGTCGGCTTCGCCGCGCGCTGCGGCGAGCAGGGCACCGGGCGGCATGGCCAGCAGCAGGTTGGCCAGCAGCCGCACTTGCTGGTCGGACGCGCGCCGCACGATATGGAAGGCGTTGATCTGGTTCGGGTGCTGCAGCCCGGCGGCCTGCACCAGTTCCTTCAGCGCCTCCAGCGTGTGCTGGTGGTAGCGGACGACCCGCTCCATCTTGTCCGGCACCACCAGCGCCTGCTGGCGACGCTTGTCCTGCGTGGCCACGCCGGTAGGGCAGGCGCCGGTGTGGCAGGTCTGCGCCTGCAGGCAGCCCAGCGCGAACATGAAGCCACGTGCGGCATTGCACCAGTCGGCGCCCAGCGCCATGGCGCGCGCAATGTCGAAGGCACCCACCACCTTGCCGGCGCAGCCGATCTTGATGCGCGAGCGCAGGTTCAGCCCGAGCAGCGTGTTGTGCACCAGCAGCAGCCCTTCCTGCAACGGCGCTCCCACATGGTCGGTGAACTCCAGCGGCGCCGCGCCGGTGCCGCCCTCGGCGCCGTCGACGACGATGAAGTCGGGCACGATGCCGGTGTGCAGCATGGCCTTGCAGATGGCGAACCATTCCCAGGGATGGCCGATGCACAGCTTGAAGCCGGTGGGCTTGCCACCGGACAGCGCGCGCAACTGCGCGATGAACTGCAGCAGCTGCACCGGCGTGTCGAAGGCGCTGTGGCGCGCCGGGCTGATGCAGTCCTGCCCCGGCGGCACGTCGCGCGCCTCGGCGATCTCGATCGTCACCTTGGCGCCCGGCAGCACGCCGCCGTGGCCGGGCTTGGCGCCCTGGCTGAGCTTGAGCTCGATCATCTTCACCTGCGGGTCGCGCGCCGCGGCGGCGAAGGCCTCGGGGTCGAAGCGGCCGTCGGCGTGGCGGCAGCCGAAGTAGCCGGAGCCGATCTCCCAGATCAGGTCGCCGCCGTGCACCCGGTGATGCTGGCTGATCGAGCCTTCGCCGGTGTCGTGCGCGAAGCCGCCGCGCGCCGCACCGCCGTTCAGCGCCAGGATGGCGTTGGCGCTGAGCGCGCCGAAGCTCATCGCCGAGATGTTGAAGATGCTGGCCGAATAGGGCCGCGCGCATTCGGCGCCGATGGTGACGCGGAAGTCGTGCGAGGCCAGCCGCGTCGGCGTCATCGAGTGGTTGATCCACTCGTAGCCGTGCGCATGCACGTCCAGCTGGGTGCCGAAGGGGCGCTTGTCGGGGTCGCCCTTGGCGCGCTGATAGACCAGCGAGCGCTGCTGGCGCGAGAAGGGCGCGGCCTCGTTGTCGGGCTCGATGAAGTACTGCCGGATCTCCGGGCGGATGTATTCCAGCAGGTAGCGCAGGTGCCCGGCCACCGGGTAGTTGCGCAGCACCGAGCGGCGCGTCTGCAGCCGGTCGCGCAGCCCCAGCGCGGTCAAGGCGCCGAACAGCAGCGCCACCGCGCCGCCCTGGCCGAAGGCCACCCAGCTGGCGGCGCCCAGCAGCGCCGCCACGCCGCAGGCCAGCCACAGCGCATAGCGCAGCGGCAGCTGCTGGTCGATCCGTTGCATCCAGGCGCGCATCACCCAGTCTCCTTCGTTGGGCGCGGTGCTGCCGCGGAAGTGGCCAGCGGCGAGGCCAGGCTGTCCAGGAAGGGAAATCGCCACTGGCGGTTGGATTCGCGGCCGACGATGCGCTCGCGGCAGCCCGGCTCGCTGAGGTCCAGCGTCTCGATGGGCAGCGTGATCTGCGAGCGGATCGAATAGAAGACCTTGATGCGCGGCGCCACCGGCACGGCCGGGTTGTGCTCCACCACCACGGCCAGGCGCTGCGAATGCAGCCGCACCAGCGAGCCCACCGGGTAGATGCCGACGCAGTCGACGAAGGCGCGGAACACGGCGGCGTCGAAATTGCCCGCGCGGCTCCAGTCGGCCATCATCGCGATCGAATCGGCCGGGCACCAGCCCGCCTTGTAGGGCCGGTTCGAGGTGATGGCGTCGTAGACATCGCACACCGCGCCCATGCGCGCCGCCAGCGAGAACTGCTCGCCGCTCAGGCCTTCGGGATAGCCGCGGCCGTCGGGGCGCTCGTGGTGGTGCAGGCACACGTCCAGCGCCACCGCGCCGGGCGTGCCGGCCTCGATCAGCAGTTCGTGGCCCAGCTGCGGATGCTGCTGCACCCGCTGGTATTCGTCGGCGCTGAGCTTGCCCGGCTTGTTCAGCACCGCCGGCGGAATCTTCGCCTTGCCCATGTCGTGCAGCAGCCCGGCCAGCCCGGCCTGGCGCACCTCGGCCTCGCTGTGGCCCAGCTTGCGCGCCAGCACCACCATCAGCGTGCACACCGCCACCGAATGCATGAAGGTGTAGTCGTCGTGCGTCTTCAGCCGCACCATGCCGAGCATGGCGCCGGCGTTGCGCTGCATCGACGAGGCGATCTCGTCGACCAGCGGCGCGCAACCCGCGACGTCGAGCGCGCGGCCCAGGCGCACCTGGTCGAAGAGCGAGCTCACGCTGTGCCGCGCCTGTGTGCGCAGACGGCCGGCGATGACGGCCTCGTCCTCCAGGCGGGTGCGCAGCGGCGCCGCGGGCGCCGGCGCGGCGGCCGGGGCCGGGGCGGGCGGTGCCGGCACGGGGGGCACGTCGACATCGCGCCCGCGCGCGATGTCGATCACACATTCCTGCACGCCGCTGGCGCGCAGCCGCGTCAGGTCGGCCGGCTCGCGCAGCCCGAAGCGCGTCCTCCAGAACGGATGGTCGAGCCAGCCGCCACCCAGGCTGTGCACATGCATGCCCAGCCGCAGCTGCTCCACCCGGATCGTCTTCAGCATCGCGGGAAGGGCTCAGAGCCCCAGCCGGACCAGCAGCGCGTCGACCTCGCCCTGATTGCGCAACACCTCCGCGCCGCCGGACGCGGCATCCAGCGCCGGGCCGGGCAGCGCGGCTTTCGCCGGCGTCGCAGCGCCGTGCACCCGCAGCTGCTGCAAGCTGTCTTCCAGGTCGATGACCAGTGCCACCACCTTGGCCAGCAGCTGGCCGCTCAGGTCGTGGAAGTCCTGGGCCAGCATGATGTCGGTCAGCTGCTGGCCGGTGCGCACGGCGGCCGCCTCGACGCTGCGCGCGAAGGCCTGCACCTGCGCCGGCTCGCTGCCGCCGCCTTGCGCGATGTGCCGCGCCGCGGCCTGCAGCGCGCGCTGCTCGTGCTGCGCGTGTTCCACCGCAGTGAGCACACGCTCGGCAGCGACACCGCTCTGGCGTGCGATGTAGTCCAGCCGCGTGCGCGCGTGCGGCAGGCGCGAGGCCGACTGCTGCAGCCGCGGCATCAGGTCCAGCCGCTGCAGGGTGTCGTGCAGCTGGCGCGTGATCTCGCCCAGCTGCTGCATCGGGTCGGGCGCCGCCTTCATGCCGGTACGGCCATCTTCAGCAGGATGCGCTGCACCTTGTCCTGCAGCGTGGCCTTGCTGAAGGGCTTGACGATGTAGCCGGAGGCGCCGCTCTGCGCGGCCCGCACGATGTCTTCCTTGCGCGCCTCGGCCGTGACCATCAGCACCGGCAGGTGGCGCAGCGCCGGCTCGGCGCGGATCGCCTGCAGCAGCTGCAAGCCGCTCATGTTGGGCATGTTGATGTCGGAGACGACGAAGTCGAAGTGCTGCGTCTTCAGCATCTCCAGTGCCGCGGCGCCGTCCTCGGCCTCGCTGACATGGCTGCAGCCCATTTCCTTGAGCAGCCCGCGCACGATGCGCCGCATCGTCGAAAAATCGTCGACGACCAGAAACTTCAGTGGGCTGGGATCGCTCATCGGTTCCTCCTTCGCACTCAGGCGCTCAGCCCATATCGGACGCGCCGCGCACAAATTGAGCCGCGCGGCGCAATGGCTGCGAAACACCCCGCACATCGGCGCTTCGCGGCACGGCGGCTTGCCGATACTGGCCGGCCGAGCGAGCCATGAACGACCGCCTCAGACCGCCTGCCGGCACCGCCGTCGCCGCCGCCGCGCGCAACGGTGAGTTGGGCATCGAGCTGGGGCAGTTTCACGACGCCTTCTTCGAGGAGGCGACCGAGAACCTGGCGCAGCTGGAACAGCTGCTGCTGCAGCTCGACGTGGCCAGCGCCGACGACGAGACGCTGAACGCCATCTTCCGTTGCGCCCATTCGGTCAAGGGCGGCGCCGCCACCTTCGCACTTGCCGACGTGACGGAATTGACGCACCAGATGGAAACGCTGCTCGACAGGCTGCGCCGCCACGAGCGGGCAGCGTCGACGCCGGCCGTCGATCTGCTGCTGCAAGGCGGCGACGCGCTGCGCGCGATGCTGGCGCGGCACCAGGGCGACGGCGGCGACGCCCCCGACACGCGCGAGCTGCTGGCCGGCCTGCGCGCGCTGGCCGAGGGCCGCGCCGCGGCCGCGCCGGGCGAGCGGCTGCTGCAGCTGACGGTCGGGCCGCTGCCGGACCGCAGCGCGCTCGACGGCCTGGTCGAGCTGTTCAGCGAGATCACCGACCTGGGCAGCATCGAAGCGCTGGAGGATGCTGCCGACGGCCTGCACCGCTTCAAGGTGCGCACCTCGTGCAGCGACAGCGAGCTGGTGGACCTGTGCGCCTTCCACGTCGACGGCTCGCTGCTGCGCCTGGCCCCCATCGCCGCCGCGCCGGTGGCGCCGCGCGCGGCCCCGCCTGCCGGCGATGCAGGCACGCTGCGCATACCGGTGGACAAGGTCGACGAACTCATCAACCTGGTCGGCGAGCTGATCACGGCCGAGTCCATGCTGGCGCAAGGCTGCGCCGCACTGCAGCCGGCGGCTCGAGCGCAGCTGTCGGCCGCGCTGGCCGAGCTGCAGCGCCAAATACGCGCGCTGCAGGCAGCGGCGATGTCGATCCGCATGATTCCGGTGTCGGCGGTCTTCGCCCGCTTCCCGCGCATGCTGCGCGAGCTGGCGGCGAAGATGGGCAAGAAGGTGGAACTGCGGACGCAAGGCGAGGCCACCGAGCTGGACAAGGGCATGATCGAGAAGATCACCGACCCGCTGACGCACCTGGTGCGCAACAGCATCGACCACGGCATCGAAGCACCGGCCGAGCGGCGGGCCGCCGGCAAGCCGGAGACCGGCCGGCTCACGCTGGCGGCCTCGCACCAGGGCGGCTCGATCGTCATCGAGTTGCGCGACGACGGCCGCGGCCTGTCGCGCCAGCGGCTGCTGGCCAAGGCGCGTGAACGCGGCCTGCACGCGCCCGACAGCCTGAGCGACGCCGAAGTCTGGGCGCTGATCTTCGCGCCCGGCTTTTCCACCGCCACGGTGGTCAGCGATGTCTCCGGCCGCGGCGTCGGCATGGACGTGGTGAAGAAGAACATCGGCGCGCTGGGCGGTGCGGTCGAGATCGACAGCGTCGAAGGCCAGGGCATGGGCGTGCGCGTGCGTCTGCCGCTGACGCTGGCCATCATGGACGGCATGACGGTGCGCGTGGCCGGCGAGCGCTACGTGCTGCCGCTGGCGGCGGTGGTCGAATCCTTCCGCGTCACGCCCGAGCAGCTGAAGACCCTCGGCGCACGCGCGCAACTGGTGCGGCTGCGCGACGACTACCTGCCGGTGCTGGAGCTGCAGCGCATCTTCGAGCTGCCGCACGCCGGCGACCTGCACGACGACGCGGTCATGGTCGTGGTCGAGGCCGAGGGCGTGCGCATCGCCGTGCGCGTGCACGAGCTTCTCGGCCAGCAGCAGGTGGTGGTGAAGACCCTGGAGCCGAACGTCGGCGCGGTCGACAACGTCGCCGGCGCCACCCTGATGGGCGACGGCCGCGTGGCGCTGATCCTCGACGTGGGCGCGCTGGTGCGGCGCACGCACCAGTGCGCGCTTCAGAACCGGCACGCTGGCGCCGATAACCGACCGAGAACCGGACCGCCCGGCCACCCGAGGACCCCCGCATGAACCTGCAGCCTGCCCCGCAGACCGGCACCGCGCCGGCCGAACCGACCGCGCCGACCGCGCTGCGTGAGGTTCTGGCCTTCAAGCTCGGCAGCGAGGAGTACGGCATCGACATCCTGCGCGTGCAGGAGATCCGCTCCTACGAAAGGCCCACGCGCATCGCCGGCACGCCCGACTGCGTCAAGGGCGTGATCAACCTGCGCGGCGTGATCGTGCCCATCGTCGACCTGCGCATCAAGCTGCGCATGCAGCCGGTGCACTACGACGCCTTCACCGTGGTCATCGTGCTCAACATCGGCCGACGGGTCATGGGCATGGTGGTCGACGCCGTGTCCGACGTGATCACGCTGCGCAGCGAGCAGCTGCGAGCGCCGCCGCCCTTCAGCGCCGGCCTGGCCGGCGAGCATCTGCTGGCGCTGGCCGCGGTCGAGCAGCGCATGCTGATCCTGGTGGACATCGACAAGCTCCTGTCCGGCGCCGACATCGGCCTGGTCGAGCCCACGCTGCAATGACCCACTGGCGCATCGGCACCCGGCTGAGCCTGCTGGTCGGCGTGCTGGCGGCGCTGCTGCTGGGCATGGGCGCGCTGGCGCTGCATGCCATCGGCCGGGCCGAGGCCGGCGCGGCGCCACTGGCCGGCCTGCGCCTGGCCACGCTGCTGACGATGCTGCTGGGTGTGCTGCTGGCCGCCGCCTGGGGCAGCGCCGTTGCGCGTGCCATCGGCCGCCAGCTCGGCGCCGAGCCGGACGAGGCGGCGGCGCTGGTGCGGCGCATCGCCGCCGGCGATCTGGACACGGCCCTCCCGTTGCGCCCGGACGACACGCGCAGCCTGATGGCCGGCCTGCAGGGCCTGCAGGCCGGGCTGGGCGAGTTGCGCGAGCGGCTGCGCCGGAACGCCGAGCACGTGGCCACGGCCTCGGCGCGCTTTGCGCAGGGTCACGGCGACCTGCGCGCGCGCACCGCGCAGCAGGCCGGCGCGCTGCAGCAGACGGCGGCATCGATGGCGCGCTTGAGCGCCACCGTCGAGCAGCACGCCGACAAGACGCACCAGGCCAACCAGGCGGCGCTGGGCGCGTCGGCGGTGGCGCTGCAGGGCGGGCAAGTGGTGGGTCAGGTGGTGGAGACGATGAAGAGCATCGATGCCGCGTCCAAGCGCATTGCCGACATCGTCGGCGTCATCGACGGCATCGCCTTCCAGACCAACATCCTGGCGCTGAATGCCGCGGTCGAGGCGGCGCGCGCCGGCGAGCAGGGGCGCGGCTTCGCCGTGGTGGCGGCCGAGGTGCGCAGCCTGGCGCAGCGCAGCGCCGACGCGGCGCGCGAGATCAAGGGCCTGATCGGCGCCAGCGTGGAACGCGTGGAGCAGGGCACCGCGCTGGCCGACCAGGCCGGCGCGACGATGGGCGAGGTGGTCACCGCCATCCGGCGCGTCACCGACATCATGGGCGAGATCCGCGCGGCGAGCAGCGCGCAGAGCACCGGCATGGCCCAGGTGGGCGAAGCGGTGGAGCGCATGGACCAGGCGACGCAGCACAACGCTGCGCTGGTCGAACGCAGCGCGGCCGCGGCCGCAAGCCTGCAGCAGCAGGCGACGCAGCTGCTGCAATCGGTGGCCAGCTTCGGGCCGGGCGCGGACGAAGCAGCCATCGCCGTGCCGCCGCAGCGGCACGGCGATGGCCGGGCGCACGACGTGACGCGGCCGGACTTCGGCGCGCGTGCCGCCCGCCTCGCGCCGGTGGCGACCGGCACCGACCGGGAAGGCTGCTGACGCCGCCTTGCGCGGCACGGCTATACTCGCGCCCACAGCGCCGATTTGTCCGGATTGCGGGCGCTATATCAAATGCAGCTAAAGAGGGGCACCCGGTGACCGCCTCTGAGCTTGCGGCACCGGGTTCGTCGTTTCTGGCCCATGGCTTCTATCGGTACCGTCACCCCCCAGTCGATGTTCTTCGCCGAGGCGCTGCCGCTGCAAAGCGGCGCCCGGCTGGCCGGCTACACGCTGGTGTACGAGACCTACGGCACGCTCAATGCCGCGCGCAGCAATGCCGTGCTGGTGTGCCATGCACTGAACGCCAGCCACCATGTCGCCGGCCACTATGCCGACGAAGCGAACAACATCGGCTGGTGGGACAACCTGGTCGGCCCGGGCAAGCCGCTGGACACCGACAAACTCTTCGTCATCGCCGTCAACAACCCCGGCTCCTGCTTCGGCAGCACCGGGCCGACGAGCCCGAACCCCGACACGCCCGGCCAGCCCTACGGCGCCGACTTCCCGGTGGTGACGGTGGAGGACTGGGTCGACGCGCAGGCGCGACTGCTCGAGCGCCTGGGCATCACGCAGCTGGCGGCGGTGATCGGCGGCAGCCTCGGCGGCATGCAGGCGCTGGCCTGGACCTTGCGCCACCCGCAGCGCGTGCGCCACTGCATCGCCATCGCCACCGCGCCCAACCTCTCGGCGCAGAACATCGCCTTCAACGAGGTGGCGCGCCGGGCCATCGTCACCGACCCCGAGTTCCACGGCGGCCACTACCAGCGGCGCGGCGTGGTGCCCAAGCGCGGGCTGCGCGTGGCGCGCATGCTGGGCCACATCACCTACCTGTCCGACGACTCGATGGACGCCAAGTTCGGGCGCACCTTGCGCGCGCCTCAGCCGGCCTACAGCACGCAGGACATCGAGTTCCAGATCGAGAGCTATCTGCGCCACCAGGCCGACAAGTTCAGTGAATACTTCGACGCCAACACCTATCTGCTGATCACGCGCGCGCTCGACTACTTCGACCCGGCGCGCGCCAGCGGCGGCGATCTGGCGCGGGCTTTCGCGCCGGCCGTGCACAACCGCTTCCTGCTGGTCAGCTTCACGACCGACTGGCGCTTCGCACCGGAGCGCTCGCGCGAGCTCGTCAAGGCGCTGGTGGACAACCACATCGAGGTCAGCTACGCCGAGATCGACGCGCCACACGGCCACGATGCCTTCCTTCTGGACGATGCGCGCTACCACGGCGTGCTCAGGGCCTACTTCGAGCGCGTGGCGCTCGAAGCAGGCGCCTTGCGCCGTCCCGACGCCCACCCCTCCCCGCCCCCTTCCCCTCAGGGGGAGCGGCCTGACCCGAAAGTCGGCACATGAGTGAACGCGCCGACCTGGAGATCATCGCCAGCCTGGTGCCGCAAGGCTCGCGCGTGCTCGACCTGGGCTGCGGCGATGGCGAGTTGCTGGCGCACCTGCAGCGCCACCGCGGCTGCAGCGGCTACGGCATCGAGATCGCCGATGCCAACGTGCTGGCCTGCGTGCAGCGCGGCGTCAACGTCATCCAGCTCAACCTGGAAGACGGGCTGGCGCTGTTCGAGGACGCCAGCTTCGACGTGGTGCTGCAGCTGGAGACGCTGCAGAACCTGCGCCACACCGAGCGCATGCTGCGCGAGACGGCGCGCGTCGGGCGCATCGGCATCGTCAGCTTCCCGAATTTCGCGCACTGGCCCAACCGTTTCAGCGTGCTCGGCGGGCGCATGCCGGTGACCAAGGCGCTGCCCTACCAGTGGTACGACACGCCGAACATCCGCGTCGGCACCTTTGCCGACTTCGAGCTGCTGGCGCGCAAGCTCGGGCTGCGCATCAGCGACAGCTTCGGCCTGCAGCACGGCCGCATGCTGCGGCGCTGGCCCAATCTGCTGGCCAGCGTGGCGGTATTCCGCTTCGAGCGCGGCTGAAGACCCGCCGCTGGGTGGCCCTGGCCGACGCGGGTTCGACACGGCCGAACCACGATCGGCCGCACGCACCCGTCCCGGCCGCGCCATCGACCAGGGGAGCTTCATGCCCGCGGGGACCGCCCTAATCCGTGACGACACGGCGGCCGAGCCCGGCGAGCAACTGCAGCACCGCGCTGCGGCCGGCGCGCTTCAGGTCGAAGGCGTTGCGGTCGAGCATCCAGTTCGTGATCAGGCCGTCGACCAGCGCGTGCACGGTGCGTGCCGCGGCCTTCGGTGACACGCCCGGCGCCAGCTGGCCGGCTGCCGCGGCCAGGCGCAGCAGCGCCTCGAAGCGATGCTGCGCCTGCGTGGACACGTGCAGGTGGCGCAGCCGGATGGCATCCAGCTCGCCGACGTATTCGACCTTCAGCGTGGAGATGGCCACCGCGCGCTGCAGCCGCGGGTCGCCGGCGATCTGGCGCAGGATGTCGAGCAGCAGCTCGCGCAGCCGGCACAGCGGGTCGTCGTCATCGTCGGGGCCGGCCACCAGCCAGTGCTGCTCGAAGGGCAGCACGGCGCGGTCCATCATCGCGTTGTAGAGGTCGGCCTTGTCGCGGAAGTGCCAGTAGACGGCGCCACGCGTCACGCCGGCCGCCTCGGCGATTTCCTGCAACGAGGTGGCCGACACACCGCGCCGCTCGAACACCGCCTCGGCCGCGTCGAGCAAGGCATGGCGGGTCTGCTGGGCTTCTTTCTTGGTGCGGCGGGCCATCGTGCGGTGGCCTTCAGCAGGCCTTTACATACGTTTTTGAATGTATGTTTATACTCCAATCCACGGCGCCGGCTCGTGCGCCCCCTGATCCAACGCAAGGAATATCAAGTGATGCAAAGCATTCCTGGCACGGCGGCGCCTCGCCGCGGTGCCTTCGGCGCGGCCTTGCTGGCGCTGCTGCTGACCGCCTGCGGCGGCGGCAGCGAGTCCAAGAACGCCGGCGGCGGCTCCGCGCCACCGCCGCCCGAAGTGGCGGTGATCACCATCGCGCCGCAGACCGCGCCGCTGGTCACCGAGTTGCCCGGCCGCGTCGAGGCCTCGCGCGTGGCGCAGGTGCGCGCGCGCGTCAACGGCATCGTCCAGAAACGCCTGTTCCGCGAGGGCAGCGAGGTCAAGGCCGGCCAGCTGCTGTTCCAGATCGACCCGGCGCCCTACCAGGCGGCGGTGGACAGCGCCAAGGCGGCGCTGGCCAAGGCACAGGCCAACCAGACGCAGGCCAGGGAGCTGGCGACGCGCTTCAAGCCGCTGGCCGACGCCAAGGCCATCAGCACGCAGGAGTATGTCGACGCGCAGGCGGCGCAGGCCCAGGCCGAGGCCGACGTGGCCGCCGCCAACGCGGCGCTGCGCACGGCGCAGCTGAACCTGGGCTATGCCAGCGTCACCGCGCCGATCTCCGGGCGCATCGGCCGCGCGCTGGTGACCGAGGGCGCGCTGGTGTCGGCGACCGAAGCCACGCAGCTGGCGCTGATCCAGCAGATCGACCCGGTGTACGTCAATTCCACGCAGGCGGTGGCCGAGGTGGCGCGGCTGCGCAAGGCAGCGAACGCGGCACCCGCCGACTTGTCGGCCGTGCGCATCATGCTCGACGACGGCAGCGAACTGCCGCAGCGCGGCCGGTTGATGTTCTCCGACCTGTCGGTGGACCCGACCTCGGCACAGGTCACCCTGCGCACCGAGGTCGCCAACCCACAGGGGCTGCTGCTGCCCGGCATGTACGTGCGCACGCGGCTCGTGCAGGGGCAGATTGCCGGCGCGATGCTGGTGCCGCAGCAGGCGGTGACGCGCGGTCCGCAGGGCGACACGGTGCTGGTCGTCGGCGAAGGCGGCAAGCCGCAGCCGCGCACGGTGAAGATCGGCGGCGCCGAGGGTTCGAACTGGATCGTGCTCGAAGGCCTGAAGGCCGGCGAGCAGGTGATCGTCGAGGGCTTCCAGAAGATGATGCAGCCGGGCGCACCGGTCAAGCCGGTGCCCTGGACCGGCGCGGCGCCGCGCCCTGCACCGGGCGCCGCCAGCGCCCCCGCTGCGGCCGCCAGCCGCTGAGGGGCCGCACACCATGGCTCGCTTCTTCATCGACCGGCCCATCTTCGCGTGGGTCATCGCGCTGTTCATCATCGTCGGCGGCGCCGTGTCGATCACGCTGCTGCCGGTGGCGCAGTACCCGACGGTCGCGCCGCCAGCCATCATCGTCACCGTCGTCTACCCGGGTGCGTCGGCCAAGACGCTGGAAGACAACGTGCTGAGCGTCATCGAGCAGGAGATGAACGGCTCGCCGGGGCTGACCTACATGGAGTCGGTGGCGCAGGCCAATGGCTCCGGCACGCTGACGCTGACCTTCTCGCCCAACACCAGTCCCGACCTGGCGCAGGTGGACGTGCAGAACCGGCTGAGCCGCGCCACGCCGCGGCTGCCGGCAGCGGTGACACAGCAGGGCGTGCGCGTCGACAAGTCGCGCAGCAACTTCCTGCTGTTCACGATCCTCACCTCCACCGACCCGGCCTACGACCCGGTGGCGCTGGGTGACTACGCATCGCGCAACGTGCTGCCGGAGATCCAGCGCATCCCGGGCGTCGGCCAGGCACAGCTGTTCGGCACCGAACGTGCGATGCGCATCTGGATCGACCCGGCCAAGCTGGTCGGCTACCGCATGTCCGTCGCCGACGTGAACAACGCCATCCGCGCGCAGAACGCGCAGGTCTCGTCGGGCACGCTGGGTGACCTGCCGAACGTGGCCGAGCAGACCATCTTCGCCACCATCGTGGTCGACGGCCAGCTGTCCAACGTCGAGCAGTTCGGCAACATCGTGCTGCGCGCCAACGCCGACGGCTCCAGCGTGCGCATGCGCGACGTGGCGCGCATCGAGCTGGGCGCGCAGAACTACGCCACCTCGGCGCGGCTGAACGGCAAGCCCTCCACCGGCATCGGCGTGCAGCTGTCGCCCACCGGCAACGCGCTGGAGACCGCCAAGGCGGTGCGCGCGCGCATGGCCGATCTGCAGCGCTACTTCCCGCCGGGCGTGAGCTATGCCATCCCCTACGACACCTCGCGCTTCGTGCAGATCTCCATCGGCAAGGTGGTGGAAACACTGCTCGAGGCGGTGGCGCTGGTGTTCCTGGTGATGTTCCTGTTCCTGCAGAACTGGCGCTACACCATCATCCCGACCATCGTCGTGCCGGTGGCGCTGCTCGGCACCTTCACGGTGCTGCTGACGCTGGGCTACTCGATCAACGTGCTCACCATGTTCGGCATGGTGCTGGTGGTGGGCATCGTCGTCGACGACGCCATCGTCGTGGTCGAAAACGTCGAGCGCATCATGAGCGAGGAGGGCCTGCCGCCGCTGCAGGCCACGCGCAAGGCGATGGGGCAGATCTCCGGCGCGATCGTCGGCGTCACCGTGGTGCTGATCTCGGTGTTCGTGCCGCTGGCCTTCTTCACCGGCGCGGTGGGCAACATCTACCGCCAGTTCTCGGTGGTGATGGCCTCGTCCATCGCCTTCTCCGCCTTCCTGGCGCTGTCGCTGACGCCGGCGCTGTGCGCCACGCTGCTCAAGCCGGTGCAAGCCGGCCACCACCATGCCAAGAGCGGCTTCTTCGGCTGGTTCAATCGCGGCTTCTCGGCCACCGCCAAGGGCTACGAAGGCCTGCTGGCGCGCATGCTCAAGCGCGGTGCGCGCATGATGCTGGTCTACTTGGCCATCATCGCCGGCGTCATCTGGCTGGTGCTGCGGCTGCCGACCTCCTTCCTGCCGAACGAGGACCAGGGCTACATCATCGTCAACGTGCAGCTGCCGCCGGGCGCCACCGCCAACCGCGCGTTGAGCGTGATGGAACAGGTCGAAAGCTTCATGCTCAAGCAGCCCGAGGTGCAGAGCATGGTCAGCGTGCTCGGCTTCAGCTTCTCCGGCCAGGGGCAGAACGCAGCGCTGGCCTTCGTGACGCTGAAGGACTGGCACGAGCGCGAGGGGCCGGGGCAATCGGCGCAGGGCCTGGCCGGGCGCACCTTCGGCGCGATGATGGGCGTGAAGGACGCGTTCATCTACCCGCTGAGCCCGCCGCCGATTCCCGAGCTCGGCACCGGCACCGGCTTCAACTTCCGCCTGCAGGACCGCGGCGGCAACGGCCACGACGCGCTGGTCGCGGCGCGCAACCAGCTGCTGGGCGCGGCTTCGCAGAGCCCGCTGCTGGCGGGGGTGCGCCCCGACGGGCTGGAGGACGCGCCGCAGCTGCGCATCGACATCGACCGCGACAAGGCGGCGGCGCTGGGCGTGGGCTTCGATGCCATCAACCTGGTGATCTCCACCGCCTTCGGCTCGACCTACGTCAACGACTTCCAGAGCCAGGGCCGGCTGCAGCGCGTGGTGGTGCAGGCCGACGCCGCCAACCGCATGCAGGGCGACGACATCCTGCAGCTCAACGCCATCAACAACCGCGGCCAGCTGGTGCCGCTGTCGGCCTTTGCCAGTACGCGCTGGATCAGCGGACCGATGCAGCTGATCCGCTACAACGGCTACCCGACGATGCGCATCGCCGGCGACGCCGCACCGGGCGTCAGCAGCGGCACGGCGATGGTCGAGATGGAGCGGCTGGCGGCGCAGCTGCCGCAGGGCTTCGGCTTCGAGTGGACCGGCCAGTCGCGCGAGGAGCGGCTGGCCGGCGCCACTGCGCTGTACCTGTTCGGCTTCTCGCTGCTGGCGGTGTTCCTGTGCCTGGCGGCGCTGTACGAGAGCTGGTCGATCCCCTTCTCGGTGCTGCTGGTGGTGCCGCTGGGCGTGCTCGGCGTGATCCTGGGCACCGAGCTGCGCGGCTACAGCAACGACGTCTACTTCAAGATCGGCCTGATCACCATCATCGGCCTGTCGGCGAAGAACGCGGTGCTGATCATCGAGTTCGCCAAGGAGCTGCAGGCGCAGGGCAAGAGTGCGATGGAGGCGGTGCTGCAGGCCGCGCACCTGCGCTTCCGGCCGATCGTCATGACTTCGCTGGCCTTCGTGCTGGGCGTGCTGCCGCTGGCCATCGCCAGCGGCGCGGGCTCGGCCAGCCAGCGCTCGATCGGCACCGGCGTGATGGGCGGCATGATCAGCGCGGTGCTGCTGTCGGTGCTGTTCGTGCCGGTGTTCTACGTGGTGGTGCGGCGCTGGTTCAAGGGCAGCGAGCGCCAGCGCAAGCTGTATGCGCACGAACCGGACAACGGCACGCCACCGGTGGTGGCCGAGGAGGGACGTTCATGATCCGGCGCCTGCATCTGACGGCCCTGGCCCTGCTGCTGGGCGGCTGCGCCTCGATGGCGCCACCCTACGAGCGGCCCGCGGCCCCGGTGGCCGCGGCCTATCCGGACGCGCTGCAGGCCGCCGCGGCCGGTGCTGCAGCCACGCAGCCGGCCGCCGACATCGAGTGGCAGCAGTTCTTCACCGACCCGCGGCTTCGGCGCCTGATCGAGCTGTCGCTGCAGAACAACCGCGATCTGCGGGTTGCGGTGCTGAACATCGAGCGCGTGCGCGCGATGTACCAGGTGCAGCGCTCGGAGCAGTTCCCCACGCTGCTGCTCGGCGCCACCGGGCTGTACCAGCCGAATGCCGACGGCCGGGGCAACCACAGCTTCTACACCGCCGGGCTGAACGTCACCGGCTACGAGCTGGACCTGTTCGGGCGCGTGCGCAGCCTCACCGACGCCGCGCTGCAGCAGTACTTCGCCAGCGAGGAGGCGCGCAAGGCAGCGCAGATCAGCCTGATCGCGGCGGTGGCCAACAGCTATCTCACGCTGCTGGCCGATGACGAGCAGTTCGAGGTCGCGCGCAAGACGCTGGAGACGCGCGAGCGGGGCTATCAGCTGCTGAAGCTGAAGTTCGACAACGGCGCGCTGTCCGAGTACGACCTGGCGCAGGCGGAGACGCTGGTCGAAGGCGCCCGTGCCGCGGTGGCGCTGACACAGCGCCAGCGCATGCAGAACGAGAACGCGCTGGTGCTGCTGGTGGGCCAGCCGCTGCCGCCGGAGTTGCCGCCACCGCTGACGCTGGAGTCGCAAGGCCTGCTGGCCGATCTGCCGGCCGGGCTGCCCTCGGCGCTGCTGGAGCGCCGCCCCGATGTGCGCCAGGCCGAGCGCCAGCTGCAGGCGGCCAATGCCAACATCGGCGCGGCGCGTGCGGCCTTCTTCCCGCGCATCACGCTGACGGGCAGCGTCGGCCTGGCCAGCACCGAACTCGGCGATCTGTTCAGCTACAGCGCCTGGCAGTTTGCGCCGCAGATCACGTTGCCGATCTTCGACGCCGGCGCGAACCAGGCCAACCTGGAGGTGAGCGAGGCCAACCGCGACATCGCGGTGGCGCAGTACGAACGCTCGATCCAGGTGGCCTTCCGCGAGGTGGCCGACGCGCTGGCCGGCCGCGCCACCTACGGCGAGCAACTGCGCGCGCAGCAGGCGCAGATGCAGGCCGAACAGAAGCGCGCCGACCTGGCCGCGCTGCGCTTCCGCAACGGCGTATCCAGCTTCCTCGACGTGCTCGACGCGCAGCGCGCGCTGTTCCAGACGCAGCAGGCCACGATCATCGTGCAGGCCGCGCAGCAGCAGAACCTGGTCACCCTGTACAAGGTGCTCGGCGGCGGGTGGAAGGATGCGGCGAACTGACTACACTGCCGCCGCATGAGCGGACCCCTGCCCGAGCGAGCGCGCACCCGTGACGGTCTGAGCCTGCATCTGCAGCATTGGCCCGCCGCCGGCGCCGCGCCAGGCAGCGTGCTGATCGTGCATGGCCTGGGCGAACACATCGGCCGCTACACGCAGGTGGCGGCCCATCTCAATACCTGGGGCTGGTCCGTGGTCGGCTACGACCAGCGCGGCCACGGTCGCAGCGAAGGGCCGCGCGGCGGCCTGGCGGCCGACGACGACCTGCTGCACGACCTGGCCGCGGTCATCGACGCGGTGCGCGCGGTGCAAACCGGGGCGCTCGTGCTGCTGGGCCACAGCATGGGCGGGTTGGTGGCGGCGCGCTTCGTCGCCGGCGGCGCCGGCTGGGCGCGGACGGTGCAGGCGCTGGTGCTGTCCTCGCCGGCGCTGGACCCGGGCATGAGCATTCCGCAAAAGCTGCTGCTGGCCAGTCTGGGCCGGCTGGCGCCGAATCTGGCGGTGAGCAACGGTCTGAAGCCGGAGTGGATCTCGCGCGACATGCAAGTGGTGCGCAACTACGCCGCCGACCCGCTGGTGCACGACCGCGTCACGCCGCGGCTGGCGCGCTTCATTGTCGACGGCGGCGAGGTGGTGGCCGAACGCGCGGCGGACTGGCGCGTGCCGACGCTGCTGCTCTATGCCGGCAGCGACCGCTGCGTGGCCCCGGCCGGCAGCGCCGGCTTCGCCGCGGCCGCGCCGCAGGCAGTGGTGGCGGCACACGAATTCCGCCCGCTGTACCACGAGATCTTCAACGAGCCCGAGCAGGCCGACGTGTTCGGTGTGCTGCACGACTGGCTCGATACACTGGAATTGCCTGCACAGGAGAACGCCCGATGAACGCCCGCGACCCGAACCTGCCGCTGCAGCCCGACGAAGCCTCCGCACTGGCCGCCTATGCCGAGCGCAGCTGGGACGAGCAGATCGTGCCTGCGCTCGAGCACTACATCGGCATCCCGGCGAAGAGCCCGATGTTCGACGCCGACTGGCAAACGCACGGCCTGCTCGACCGCGTGGTGCACGATGCCGCCACCTGGGTGGAGGGGCGCAAGCTGCGCGGCCTGAAGCTGGAGGTGATCAAGCTCGAAGGACGCACGCCGCTGATCTTCTTCGACGTGCCGGCCACGTCCGGGCGTACGGCCGTCCGAAGCCCGGACACCCCCCTCGGGGGGGCGGCGCCGCAGGCGCCTGGGGGGTCGGTAGGCGTGCCCGACAGCACGCACACGGTGGTGTTCTACGGCCACCTGGACAAGCAGCCCGAGTTCAACGGCTGGCGCAACGACCTCGGGCCGTGGACGCCGAAGCTCGAGAACGGCAAGCTCTACGGCCGCGGCGGCGCCGACGACGGCTACGCGGTGTATGCGGCGATCACCGCGATCGAGGCGCTGGACGCGCAGGGCATCGCACGGCCGCGCTGCGTCGGCCTGATCGAGACCTGCGAGGAAAGCGGCTCACCCGACCTGCCGGCCTATCTGGATGTGCTGCGCGCGCGCCTGGGCGACGTCGGCCTGGTGGTGTGCCTGGACAGCGGCGCCGGCAGCTACGAACAACTGTGGCTGACCACCAGCCTGCGCGGCATGGCCAGCGGCGTGCTCAAGGTCGAGGTGCTGGGCGAGGGCATCCACTCCGGCGACGCCAGCGGCGTGGTGCCGTCTAGCTTCCGCATCCTGCGCCATCTGCTCGACCGGCTGGAGGATTCGCGCAGCGGCAGGCTGCTGCCGGGCAGCTTCCACTGCGAAGTGCCAGCGCAGCGCCTGGAGCAGGCGCGCGCCACTGCGGCCATCCTGAAGGACGAGGTCTACAAGCGCTTCCCCTGGGCCTGCGGCGCCGACGGCGGCCCCGTGCTGCCGACCACCACCGACCCGGTGCAGGTGCTGCTCAACCGCACCTGGCGGCCGACGCTGAGCGTCACCGGCGTCGATGGCTTCCCGCCGCTGTCCAGCGCCGGCAACGTGCTGCGCCCCTACACCGCCTTCAAGCTGAGCCTGCGGCTGCCGCCGCTGGTCGACGGCGCGGCGGCCACGCAGCAGTTGAAGACGCTGCTCGAGGACAACGCGCCCTACAACGCCAAGGTCAGCTTCCACCCCGACAGCGCCGCCACCGGCTGGAACGCGCCCGAGCTGTCGCCGTGGCTGGAGCGCTCGCTGAACGCTGCGTCGAACACGCATTTCGGCGCGCCCGTGGGATACATCGGCCAGGGCGGCACGATCCCGCTGATGAGCATGCTGCAGGCCGGCTTCCCCAGGGCGCAGATGATGGTCTGCGGCGTGCTCGGGCCGAAGAGCAACGCGCACGGGCCGAACGAGTTCCTGCACGTGCCCTATGGCAAGAAGCTCACCGCCGCCGTCGCGCAGGTGGTCGCGGCCTGTCCCTGAGGCTCAACGCATCGAGTAGGCGGTGGTCGCGCGCAGCCCGCTCATCGGCTCGATCAGGCTCAGCAGCGGGCGCAGCGGCGCGTAGCGCGTCGCCACCCGGGTGGCATAGGCAAAGAAACGCGGCAGGTCGGCCACGTAGGCCGGCTTGCCGTCGCGGTGCTTCAGCCGGCAGAAGATGCCCAGCACCTTCAGGTGGCGCTGCAGGCCCATCCATTCGAGCGCGCGCCAGAACTCGCCGAAGTCGCTGTCCATCGCCTCGCCCAGCGGCACGCCGGCACGCCTGGCTTCGCTCCAGTAGCGCACCGCCCAGTCGATCTCGCGCTCCTCGTCCCAGGAGATGAAGGCATCGCGCAGCAGCGAGGCCAGGTCGTAGCTGACCGGGCCGCGCACCGCATCCTGGAAGTCGAGGATGCCGGGGTTGGGCTGGCTGACCATCAGATTGCGCGGCATCCAGTCGCGGTGCACCGCCACCGTGGGCTGCGCCAGCGCGCTGTCGATCAGCAGCCGGCAGACCGTCTGCCAGCGCGCGTTTTCGGTCTCGCCCCATTGCAGGCCGAACTCGCGCTGCACGCACCATTCAGGGAACAGCGCCAGCTCGCGCGCCAGCAGCGCTTCGTCATAGGGCGGTAGCGGCGCGGCCGGCACCTTCAACTGCCATTGCACCAGCGCAGCGATGGCGTCGCGCATCAGCGCATCGGCACGCGTCGCATCGCCGGCCTGCAGCGCGCCCAGGTACAGCTCACGGCCCAGGTCGCCGAGCAGCACGAAGCCTTGCTCCACATCGCATTCCAGCACCTGTGGGCCGTTCAGCCCGGCCGCGCGGATGGCCTGCGCCACCTGCACGAAGGGGCGCACGTCCTCCTGCGGCGGCGGCGCGTCCATGATGATCAGGCTGCCGCCCTTCGCACCGATGCGCAGGTAGCGGCGGAAGCTGGCGTCGGCCGAGGCCGGCTGCAGCGTGGGCAGCGCCAAGCCGTGGCGCGGGCCGATGGCGGCGAGCCAGCGCTCGAAGGCCTCGCGGCGCGGTGCGTCGGGCCAGGTGATGGCGGTAGGACTGTTCATGGGGCAGGCGCCGCGTGCGTGCGCTCGTTGGATAATGAATTCTACAAATCGGCCGTTCGACGCAGCGCCGGCGCGCGTCGCGCCGCCGGCGGCACGAGCGACGCTGCAAAGTGCCCAGCCTCGCGTCCACACTCCTCCTCGCACGTCCGCAGACCGCGCTGTCGCTTCTGGCCGCCTGTGTGCTGCTCGGCCACGAGGCGGGTGCGCAGGACGCGGCCGCGCCGCTGCAGCCGATCCCGCGGCTGACACCCGCCGCCAGCGACGAGGGCGCGCGACGCCAGTCGCCGCTGTACCTGCGCGCCGACCAGCTCAGCGGCCAGCCGCTGGGCGAGCTGCGCGCCGACGGCAACGTGGAGATGCGCCACGCCGGTGTGGTGCTGCGCGCAGACCAGCTGCGCTACGACCAGGCCGAGGACCTGGCGGTCGCACAAGGCAAGGTGCGCATCACCTTCGAAGGCTCGTCCTTCAGCGGGCCGGAGGTGCAGCTGAAGGTGCAGCGCATGGAGGGTTTCGTGCGCGAGCCCGAATACCAGCTGGCCTTCACCGGCGCCGGCGGGCGCGCCGAGCGCATCGACATCCTCGGCCCGGGCAGCTCGCGCGTGATCAACGGCGACTACACCAGTTGCCGGCGCGAGGACGCACAGAATCCGGACTGGGTACTCAGCGCGCGCCAGCTCGACCTGGACATCGATGCCGGCGTCGGCATCGCCGAAGGCGCGGTGCTGCGTTTCCTCGACGTGCCCATCCTGGCCTTGCCGCGCATGAGCTTCCCCTTGAGCGAGCAGCGCAAGTCGGGCTGGCTGCCGCCGAACCTGGACTTCACCTCGGGCAGCGGCATCGAGCTGGCCGTGCCCTACTACTGGAACATCGCGCCCAACCGCGATGCGACGATCACGCCGGCCTTCTCCACGCGCCGCGGCTTCGCGGTCAACAGCGAGTTCCGCTACCTGGAGCCCAACTACAGCGGGCGGCTGAACCTGGACCTGCTGCCCTACGACCAGGTGTTCGAGGACACGCGCTGGTGGCTGACCTTCAACCACCTCGGCCGCCTGGCCGACGACCTGCGCTACGGCGCGCTGGTCGAGCGTGTGTCGGACGATGAATGGTGGAACGACTTCCCGCGCCGCCACCTCAGCCTGACGCCGCGCCTGCTGCCGCTGGTGGTGCAGGCCGAGAAGGACCTGGGCTCACCCGCGCTCGGTGCCGAGCTGTACGCACGCACGCAGCGCTGGCAGGTGCTGCAGGCGCCGAACACGATGGAGGCGCCCTTCGACCGCGCGCTGCAGGTGGGGCTGCGCAGCAGCGGCAACCTGCGCTTGGGGCTGGAGTACGGGATCGAGACCGAGGCCAACCGCTTCATGCTGCCGCAGGACCCGGGCTACGCGCCCGCGAACACGCCCTCGGACGGCACGCGGCTGCATGCGCAGGGCTGGATCAATCGGCCCTTCCGCCAGCCCGGCTGGTGGGTCACGCCCAGCGTGCTGTTCAATGCCGCCAGCTACCAGACCGACGAGCCGATGCCCGATGGCCGCTCGAACGCCTCGCGCGTGATTCCGACCTTCAGCCTGGGCAGCGGCGCCGAGTTCGAGCGCAGCACGCAGTGGCTGGGCCGCTCGCTGCGCCAGACGCTGGAGCCGCGCGTGCTGTACGTCAACACGCCCTACGTCGACCAGTCGAACTATCCGAACTTCGACTCGGCGGTCAAGGACTACAGCTTCGCCTCGATCTACTCGGAGAACGTGTTCTCCGGCATCGACCGCGTCTCCGACACCAACGCGGTGACCGCCGGCGTGACCACGCGGCTGCTCGATGCCACCAGCGGCGTGGAGCTGCTGCAGCTGGGCATCGTGCAGCGCTATCTGTTCAACGACCAACTGGTCACGGAAAGCGGCGCGCCCGAGCGACGCGGCTACTCCGACGTGCTGCTGCGCGGCTCGACGCGCGTGGTCGAGCCCTTCAACCTGGAAGGCTACCTGCGTTACAGCCCCAGCGTCGACCGCGTGGTGCGTTCGATCCTGGGCATGCAATACCAGCCGGGTCCGTTCCGCACGCTGAACCTGACCTACCGCTACGCACGCGACATCAGCTCGCAGTGGGAGGCGTCGTGGCAATGGCCGCTGTACCAGCCCGGCGGCACGCCGCAGCGCAAGGAATGGGACGGCAGCGCCCGAAGCTGCGGCGGTGCCTGGTACACCGTCGGCCGCGTCACCTACAACACCACCGAGAGCCGCGTCACCGATTCGGTGGTCGGCCTGGAGTACGACGCCGGCTGCTGGATCGCGCGCATGGCGGTGAGCCGCTGGTCCACCGGCGTCAGCGAGGCCTCGACCCAGGTGCTGATGCAGCTGGAGCTGGTCGGCCTGTCGCGCCTGGGCTCCAATGCCATCGGCGTCCTGAGGGACAATATCCCCGGCTACCAGCTGTTGCGCGAACGCCGCAGCGACTCGCCGGCCTCGGCCTTCTATGACTGAACTCTTCCGCCGCCTTCGCTTGCCCGGCCTGGCCCTTGCCATCGGGTTGTGCGCCGCATCGGCCTTCGCGCAGCTGCAGATGCGCAGCGGCGCGAGCCCGGCGCCGCAGGTGGTGATCCGCGGCTCGACCTACAGCGGCGACTACATCGTGGCCGTGGTCAACAGCGAACTGGTCACTGCCGCCGAGCTGGAGCAGCGCATCCAGCGCATGCGCGCGGCCAGCGCGCCGCGCGGCACGCCGCCGCCACCGGTCACCGACCAGCTGCGCCAGCAGGCGCTGGAGTCGCTGATCGAGGAGCGCGTGCTGCTGACCTATGCGCGCGACAGCGGCATGCGCGTCGACGACACCGAGATCGATCGTGCGGTGCAGAGCATCGCCGCGCAGAACAAGCTGACCCTGCCCCAGCTGCGCGAGCGCGTGGCGGCCGAGGGCATGGACTACGCGCGCTTCCGCGCCACGCTGCGCGACCAGATCCTGCTGGAGCGGGTGCGCGAGCGCGAGGTCGGCCAGCGCACGCGCGTGACGGAGGCGGACATCGACAAGTTCCTGGCCGAGCGCACGGCGCAGAGCAGGGGCGACAGCGAGCTCAACATCGCGCAGATCCTGATCACCGTGCCCGAAGGCGCGGCCGCCGACGTGGTGGCACAGCGCCAGGCGGCGGCCGAGGCCGCGCTGGCGCGCGTGCGCGGCGGCGAGGACTTCGCCAGCGTGGCGCGCGAGCTGTCCGAGGACGGCAACCGCGCGCGCGGCGGCGAGATCGGCCTGCGCCCGGCCTCGCGCTTGCCGGACCCGTTCGTCACGCAGGTGCGCGGCCTGCAACCCGGCGAGATCTCGCCGACGCTGCTGCGCTCCGGCGCCGGCTTCCACGTGATCAAGCTGGTGGAGCGGCGCGACAGCAACGGCGTACGCGTCACGCAGACGCGCGCGCGGCACATTCTGCTGCGTCCGTCGCCGCAGCTCAGCGCCGAGCTGGCGCGGCAACGCCTGGCGGACATGCGCGCGCAGATCGAGGCCGGCAGCAACAACTTCGAGGCCCTGGCACGGCAGTACTCCGAGGACGGCTCGGCGGCGCAGGGCGGCGATCTCGGCTGGGTCAACCCCGGCGCCTTCGTGCCCGAGTTCGAGGAGGCGCTGAACCGCCTCGGCGTCGGCGGCCTGTCGCAGCCGGTGACCACACGCTTCGGCGTGCACCTGATCGAGGTCGTCGACCGGCGCGAGACCACGCTCGACGCCAAGCAGCTGCGCGAGCAGGCACGCATGGCGCTGCGCGAGCAGAAGTACGAAGAGGCCTTCCTCGAATGGATCAAGGATCTTCGTTCGCGCGCCTACATCGAGATGCGCGAGCCGCCATGAGGCGATGAAGCATCAGGCGCGCAAGCGCTTCGGCCAGCATTTCCTCAGTGACGCGTTCGTGCTGGACGCGATCGTCGAGCTCATCGACCCACGGCCGGGCCAGGCGCTGGTCGAGATCGGCCCCGGCCTGGGCGCGCTGACCAGGCCGCTGCACGAACGCTGCGGCACCCTCACCGTCATCGAACTCGACCGCGATCTGGCAGCACGGCTGCGCGCGCAAGGCGGCTTGAACGTGATCGAGGCCGACGTGCTGACGGTGGACTTCGCGGCACTGGCCCACACGCTGGGGCAGCCGCTGCGCGTGGTCGGCAACCTGCCCTACAACATCTCCACGCCCATCCTGTTCCACCTGCTGGACAGCGCCTCGCGGGTGGTCGACCAGCACTTCATGCTGCAAAAGGAAGTGGCGCAGCGCATGGCGGCCGCGCCGGGCGGCAAGGACTACGGCAGGCTGTCGGTGATGCTGCAATGGCGCTACCGCATCGATACCGTGCTGGACGTGCCGCCGCAGGCCTTCGAGCCGCCGCCGAAGGTGGAGTCGGCCATCGTGCGCATGCGGCCGCTGCCGCTGGCCGCGCAGCCGCCGCAGCTGTTGCGCGAGCTGGTGACGGTGGCCTTCTCGCAGCGGCGCAAGCTGTTGCGCCACACGCTCGGCCGCTGGCTGGCCGAGCGCGGCTTCGCCGGCAGCTTCGACCTGCAGCGCCGTGCCGAGGAAGTGCCCGTCACCGAGTACGTGGCGCTGGCCGAAGCCTTGGCCGGCTGACAACGCTTGGGCTGCGGCGCAGGCTCATGTCGCGCAACGACACGAAGGCGCATGGCGCCGGGCCGAAGCCAAAAGACAAGCGGCCCCGAAGGGCCGCCTGCACGAGCGCTGCGCCGGCCTCAGGCCGCGGTCAGCCACATGGCGGTGTCGAAGGCACTGCTCATCAGCGGCATGTTCATGCCGAAGTTGGGGTTGATGCCATTCTTCGACGCTGCCACCTTCGGTGCCGGCTTGTCGGCCACCACCTGGGTCATCTCCGCCCGTTCCCCTGACCCGATTTCCAGGGAACGGGCTACTGAAAAGAATAGAAACACCTGAACGGTATTCGTCGTTCCCCCCAGAAGTCGGCGGCATCGCGGAAGACGTCGAGCAACTGCTCGCGCGCCTCGCGGTCGAAACGCGGGTTGTCGGGCAACTGCTCGAGCACGACGACGAAGCCCGGCTGCGCACCGGCCTTGTGCACCAGGTCGGTCATGCAGTCGTAGAGCGCATCGAGGTTCTTGCCGAAGTGCGCCGGGAACAGGAAGTCCTCGGCAATGCGGTCCAGCACGTCCTGTTTGGTCTGCGCGGTCGACAGGTTGGCGTACAGGAAATGCTGGCCCACGCCTTCGGCGGCCTGCATCAGGTCCCCCACCCTGTAGGCGCGTATCGCCTGCACGATGTTGGGGCGGACTGTTTGCAACTGCATGGTCACGTACCTCCTTCAATCATTCACGATAGCTTCGCGACCGGCGATCACTGCACGATGCGCGCGAAGCTCGCATAGTGGTCGCCGGTGTAATAACAGCGCTCCGGCCGCGTGGGTTGACTGCCCCCACAAACAATGCGCCGGGCGCCGCGGTCGCGCGCCCCCGGCGTCTTCACGGTGTATTCGCGGTAGTAGCCGCGCCCTTGCGCTGGCAGCAGCCGCTCGCGGTTGCCGAACACGCTGCCGTCCTTGGCATAAATGAACGGCCCGCCCTGGCGAATCAGCGCTTCGGTGTGCTGGGCTTCGGCCGGCAGCTGCGACAGCACCACCGTCGGCATCGCGGCCTCGTCCACCGCACTGCGGCCGGCAGCACTACCCGCCAGGAACCCTGTCACCGCGATTGCAAGCGCCAACTTCTGGATCGACTGCCTTGGCGACGGCAAACGGGACAGGAGCACGGGATAACCCTGGACAAAGAAGCATGAATGCTACCGGAATGTGGCAAAAAGCTCAAGAGCCAGCCTCAAAATGAGGCATGAAGCAAGTGATTGATAGTATGCGCACACATACAATACAGGCCCTGCAGGATCTGCAGAGCCTGGTCATGGTGGTTGGCCGCTCAGCGCGCGGCGTTGGCGTCGGCGACCGTCAGCGCCGTCATGTTGACAATGCGCCGCACCGTCGCCGACGGCGTGAGGATGTGCACCGGCTTGGCGGCACCCAGCAGCACCGGGCCGACGGCGATGCCGCCGCCAGCAGCCGTCTTCAGCAGGTTGTAGGAGATATTGGCCGCGTCGATGTTGGGTAGTACCAGCAGGTTGGCGTCGCCGGCCAGCGTGCTGCGCGGCATGCTCTTGTGGCGCGCCCTGGCGTCCAGCGCGACGTCGCCGTGCATTTCGCCATCCACTTCCAGCCAGGGCGCCTGCTCACGCAGCAGCGCCAGCGTGCGCCGCATCTTCAAGGCGCTGAGGTGGTCGCTGGTGCCGAAATT
Source organism: uncultured Rubrivivax sp. (assembly GCA_964446545.1). Classification (GTDB taxonomy): domain Bacteria; phylum Pseudomonadota; class Gammaproteobacteria; order Burkholderiales; family Burkholderiaceae_C; genus Rubrivivax. The sequence goes on along the minus strand of CAYUPF010000006.1, from coordinate 13,132 downwards.
GCTGTGCGACAGCAGCGCCGCCTTGGGCACGATGCCAAAGCGCAGCATCTCCTCGGCCGCCATCACCGTGATCTCGCACAGCTCCTCGGCGTTGGGATCGGCGTTGACGTGCGTGTCGACCAGGAAAATCTTGCGCCCGGGCAGCATCAGCCCGTTCATGCAGGCATAGACGCGCACGTCCTGTTCGGTGCTGGGGCTGCCGCCGACGCGCTTGCCGATGACCTGGTCGATGTAGTGCAGGTGGTTGGCGGTGGTGCCCCAGGTGCCGCACAGCAGTCCATCGACGTAGCCCTTTTCGAGCATCATCGAGCCGATCAGCGTCAGCCGCCGGCGCATCTCGATCTTCGCCACCTGCACCGTGACGCCCTTGCGCTCGGTCATACGGTGGTAGCTCATGAAGAAGTCGCGGTAGCGCTCGTCCTGCTCGACGTTGACGACGTCGTAGTCGGTGCCCTGTTTCATCCGCAGGCCGAACTTCTCGATGCGCGCGGCAATGATCGCCGGCCGGCCGATGAGCGTGGGCCGCGCCAGGCCCTCGTCGACGACCACCTGCACGGCACGCAGCACGCGCTCTTCCTCGCCCTCGGCGTAGGCCACGCGCTTGGCCTTCGCGCCCTTGGCCAGCGCGAAGATCGGCCGCATGATCAGCCCGGAGGCATAGACGAAGCTCTGCAGCTTCTCGGCGTAGGCCTGCCAGTCGACGATGGGCCGGCGCGCCACCCCCGAGTCCTCGGCCGCACGCGCCACCGCCGGCGCGATCTTCATCATCAGCCGCGGGTCGAAGGGCTTGGGGATCAGGTACTCCGGCCCGAAGGCCAGGCTCTCGCCGGCATAGGCGGCAGCCACGACCTCGCTCTGTTCGGCCTGTGCCAGTTCGGCGATGGCATGCACCGCGGCGATCTCCATCGCATCGGTGATGGTGGTGGCGCCGCTGTCCAGGGCCCCGCGGAAGATGTACGGGAAGCACAGCACGTTGTTGACCTGGTTCGGATAGTCGCTGCGCCCGGTGGCGATGACGGCGTCGTCACGCACCGTGCGCACCTGCTCCGGCAGGATCTCCGGCGTCGGGTTGGCCAGCGCGAAGATCACCGGCCGCGCGGCCATCGCGGCCACCATCTCCGGCTTGAGCACGCCGCCCGCCGACAGACCCAGGAACACATCGGCGCCAGGCATCACCTCGGCCAGCGTGCGCAGCGCCGTCGGCTGCGCGAGCTGTGCCTTGTCATCGTCCATCAGCTCGGTACGGCCCTGCCAGACCACGCCGGCCAGATCGGTGACCCAGATGTTCTCGCGCTTCAGCCCCAGCTTCAGCAGCAGCCCCAGACAGGCCAGCGCTGCGGCGCCGGCGCCGCTGGCCACCAGCTTGACCTTGGCGATGTCCTTGCCTACCACCTTCAGCGCGTTCAACACGGCGGCACCGACGACGATGGCGGTGCCATGCTGATCGTCATGGAACACCGGGATCTTCAGCCGCTCGCGCAGGCGGCGCTCGACGACGAAGCAGTCCGGCGCCTTGATGTCCTCGAGGTTGATGCCGCCGAAGGTGGGCTCCAGCGCGGCGATGACCTCGACCAGCTTGTCGACGTTGTGCTCGTTGACCTCGATGTCGAAGACGTCGATGTCGGCGAACTTCTTGAACAGCACCGCCTTGCCTTCCATCACCGGCTTGGCAGCGAGCGCACCGATGTCGCCCAGGCCGAGCACGGCAGTGCCGTTGGTGATCACCGCCACCAGGTTGCCGCGCGCGGTATAGCGGAAGGCATTGGCCGGGTCGGCGATGATCTCCTCGCAGGCCGCGGCCACGCCGGGCGAATAGGCCAGCGCCAGATCGTGCTGGTTGCCCATCTGCTTGGTGGCGGCGATGGCCACCTTGCCCGGGACCGGGAACTCGTGGTACTCGAGCGCGGCCTGGCGCAGTTCGGCGGCCTTGTTTTCGTTGCTGGACACGTTGGGGTCTTTCGAAATGCGTTGTCTGGCGCGGGGCGCCAATTCTAGGAGCGTGGATCGGCGCACAGTGTGCGCCGCTGCAGCATACGCACCATGCGCAAAACTGCGTAGCGGCCCGCCCGGCGATGCACGCAATACTGCGACTGCCGGAGCCCACCGCTTGAGCCCCCCGTCCCCAGCCCCCGCCTCGTCGGCCGCGCCGCGGCCGCGCCGGCGCTTGCTGCTCTGGGGGGCGATGTTCCTGCTGCTGCTGCCGGCGCTGTCGATGCTGGTGGTGCTGACCGCGCGTCAGGAGGCCGGGCGCGCGCAGGAGCAGGTCGACACCTTGGCCACCGACGCCGCGGCACAGGTGCGCAGGCAACTGCTGCGCGCGCAGCAGGGCCTGCAGGCGCTGTCGACGCATGTGCCGGACACGCCGCGCTGGCAGGCGGACGCCACCGAGCTGCTGCGCCAGAACCGCGAGTTGCTGCGCATCGAACGGCGCAGCGCCGCATGGCAGATCGGCCAAAGCGTGGATTCGCCCCTGGCGCCGCCACTGTTCTCGGCGCTGGACCGCAGCCAGATCGACATCGACGCGGCCGACGCCTGCGCGGCGGCGCGGCGCGCCTCTTCACCGACCTTCTCGCGCAGCTACTTCGTGCCGCTGGCCGGCGGCGCCGGCCTGGAAGTGCTGGACCTGTGCATGCCGGTGCTCAGCGGCGGCCACGACGACGGCTACCAGATCGCCACCGTGTCGCTGCCGGCACTGCTCGCCGCCGCGCTGACGCCGGAACAGGCGCGCCGCCACGAGGCCTCGTTCGTCGAAGGCGACGGCGCACGCCTGGCGCGCGCAGGTCTGCCGCGCGGCCGCGGCGTGTACCGCGCGGAGGGCCTGGTCGACCTGCCCGGCGCGACGCTGCGGCTGCGCATCGACAGCGCGGCCGGGCCGCCGCGCCTGATCCCCAACCTGGCGACGGCGCTGGTGCTGGGCCTGTCGATGTTGTTGTTCGCGCTGGTGCTGCTGCTGGCCCGCGACGTCGGCCGCCGCGCGCGCGCCGAAGACGCGCTGGCCGAGGCGCTGGCCTTTCGCAAAGCGATGGAGGATTCGCTCATCACCGGGCTGCGCGCGCGCGACCTGCTTGGCCACATCAGCTACGTCAACCCGGCCTTCTGCGCGATGGTCGGCTTTTCGCCCGAGGAGCTGCGCAGTGCGCCGGTGCCGCCCTACTGGCCGCCCGAGCTGGCCGACAGCTACAGCCAGAACCAGCTGGCGCGGCTGGCCCGCGCCGACGACGCGAAGGCGCCGTCGCGCGAGGGTTTCGAGACGCTGTTCGTGCGCAAGAACGGCGAGCGCTTCGCGGTCATGATCTACGAGGCGCCGCTGGTCGACGGCCAGGGCCGGCACACCGGCTGGATGAGCGCGGTGCTCGACGTGAGCGCGCAGCGCCGCGTCGAGGAGCTGTCGCGCCAGCAGCAGGAGCGGCTGCAGGCCAGCGCGCGGCTGGCCACCATCGGCGAGATGGCCTCGCTGCTGAGCCACGAGCTGAACCAGCCGCTGGCCGCCATCGCCAGCTATGCCAGCGGCTCGCTGAACCTGATGGATGCGCCCGACGCCGACACGCCGCAGCTGCTGCGCCAGGCGATGCAGCGCGTGGCCGAGCAGGCCGAGCGCGCCGGCCGCGTCATCAAGAGCGTGCACGACTTCGTGCGCCGGCGCGAGCAGCCGCGCGAGGCCGTCGGCGTGGACCAGCTGCTCGAAGCGGTGCTGCCGCTGGTGCGGCTGCAGGCGCGCAAGAGCGGCACGCAGGTGCACTGCGATCTGCCGCAGCCGGTGCCGAGCGTACTGTGCGACCGCACCATGGTCGAGCAGGTGCTGCTGAACCTGGCACGCAACGCCATCCAGGCGATGGAGCACGACACCGAGCCGGCCGCGCGCGTGCTGCGCATCCGTGTGCGCCAGACGCACGAGCGCTGGGTCACCTTCTACGTCGCCGATGCCGGCCCGGGCATCACCCGTGAGCTGGCGGCGCGGCTGTTCACGCCCTTCTTCACCACGCGCCGCGAAGGCATGGGGCTGGGGCTGAGCCTGTGCCGCACCGTGGTCGAGCAGCACGGCGGCGCCATGGATTTCGACTCGCCGGCGCCGGGCACGCGCACGGGTACAGAATTCAGGTTCACGCTGCCGACTCCCAAGCGATGAGCCTGAACCTCGATCCGACGCTCGGCCTGCCCTTGGTCTACCTGGTGGACGACGAGGACGTGGTGCGCGACGCGCTCGCCTGGTTGCTGCGCTCGCGCCGGCTGCTGTCCGAAGGCTTCGGCAGCGCCGAGGCCTTCTGGCAGCACCTGCAGGCCCAGCGTGGCGACGACGCCGCGGCCTGGCCCACGTCGCCGGCCTGCCTGGTGCTGGACGTGCGCATGCCCGGCACCAGCGGACTGGAGCTGTTCGAGCGCCTGGCCGAAGCCGGGCTTCTGCCGCTGCTGCCGGTGATCTTCCTCAGTGGCCATGGCGACGTGCCCACCGCGGTGGCCGCGGTCAAGCGCGGTGCCTTCGACTTCGTCGAGAAGCCCTTCTCGAACAATGCGCTGGTCGACCGCATCGAGCAGGCGCTGATGCTCGGCGCTGCCGAGCTGTCGCGACAGCGCGAACAGCGCCAGCGCGCGCGGCGCGTGGCCGAACTCACCGAGCGCGAAGCCGAGGTCATGAGACTGGTCATCGAAGGGCACCCGAACAAGCGCATCGCCGAGGAGTTGGGCATCAGCGTGCGCACGGTGGAGGTGCACCGCGCACGCGTCTTCGACAAGATGGACGTGAAGTCGGCGGTGGAGCTGGCCAACCGTCTGCGCGACGCCGGCGCTTGAGCGGCCGCCTGCGCAGCCACAATGCGCGCATGGCGCTGGGTGAATTCGAGCTGATCGAGCGGTACTTCACACGGCCGGCGCGGCGCGCCGTGCTCGGCGTCGGTGACGACAGCGCGCTGCTGGCCAGCGTGCCGGGCACGCAGTGGTGCGTGTCCAGCGACATGCTGGTCGAAGGCCGCCACTTCCTCAGCACCGTGCCGCCGCAGCGGCTGGGCCACAAGGCGCTGGCCGTGAACCTCAGCGACCTGGCAGCCTGTGGCGCCGAGCCGCTGGCCTTCACGCTGGCCCTGGCGCTGCCGCGCGCCGACGAGAGCTTCCTGCAGGGCTTTGCCGAAGGGCTGTGGGCGCTGGCCGACCGCCATGGCATCGAACTGGTGGGCGGCGACACCACCGCCGGGCCGCTGAACATCTGCATCACCGTCATCGGCCAGCTGCCGGCGGGCCAGGCGTTGCTGCGCAGCGGCGCGCGCGCCGGCGACGAGCTGTGGGTCAGCGGCACGCTCGGCGACGCGCGTGCGGCGCTGGAATGCTTTCGCGGCACGCTGGCCGTGGGTGCGGAAGCCTTCGAACAGCTGCGCCGCGCGATGGAGCTGCCCGAACCGCGCGTGGCGCTGGGTCAGCGGCTGCGTGGCATCGCGCGCAGCGCCATCGATGTCAGCGACGGCCTGCTCGGCGACCTGGCCCATATCCTGCGCCGCTCCGGCGTCGGCGCGCAGCTCGATGTCGATGCGCTGCCGCGCAGCGCGGCGCTGGCCGGCCTGGCGCCCGCGCAGCAGCACGAATGCCTGCTGCACGGCGGCGACGACTACGAGCTGCTGTTCAGCGCCGCGCCAGCGCAGCACGACGCCGTGCTTGCCGTAGCGCGCGAGGCCGGCGTGCCCGTCACCTGCATCGGCCACATCGAAGCGGGTGCGGCGCTGCGGGTCACCGACGGCACCGGCCGGCCGCTCGAGTTCAAGGCCGGCGGCTTCGACCACTTCAAGACGTGAGCGCCTCCCCGCGCGCCACGCTGCGCTTCATGCTGCGCCACCCGGCGCATGTCATCGCGTTGGGTTTCGGCAGCGGCCTGTCGCCGCTTGCGCCGGGCACGGCCGGCACGCTCGCCGCGTGGGCGGCCTTCGTGCTGCTGGAACACCGCTTCGGTCCGCTGCCGTGGCTGCCGCTGCTGCTCGCCGGCCTGCTGCTCGGCATCTGGGCCTGCACGCTGTGCGCACGGCACCTGGGCGTATCCGACCCGGGTGCCATCGTCTGGGACGAGGTCATCGCCTTCTGGGCCGTGCTGTGGCTGATCGCGCCGGCCGGCTGGCTGGCGCAGTTGCTGGCCTTTGCGCTGTTCCGCTTCTTCGATGCGGCCAAGCCCGGCCCGGTGGGCTGGGCCGACCGACGCTTCAAGCCGGCGTCGGGTGCCGCGATGGGCTGGGTGCAGGGCTTCGGCATCCTCTTCGACGATCTGGTGGCTGCAGCGTGTACGCTGCTGCTGATGCTGCCCACCCGAGCCCTATGGACCTGAAGGAAGTCGAAGCCGAAGTGCTGGCGCTGGGCGACGCGCTGCGCCGCCGCGGCTGGCGCATGGCCACGGCCGAAAGCTGCACCGGCGGGTTGATCGCCGCCGCCTGCACCACGGTCGCCGGCTCCAGCGACTGGTTCGAGCGCGGCTTCGTCAGCTACAGCAACACCGCAAAGACCGAGATGCTCGGCGTTGATCCGGCGCTGATCGCCGGGCACGGCGCCGTCAGCGAGGCCGTGGCGCGTGCCATGGCGCAGGGCGCGGTCGAGCGCGCCGGCGTCGAGCTGGGCGTTGCCGTGACCGGCATCGCCGGGCCCGGCGGCGCGACGCCGGGCAAGCCGGTGGGCACGGTCTGGCTGGCGCTGGCCGTGTGTGCCCCGGCGGGCGCGCTGCAACTACAGGCGCAGCAGTTGCAGCTGCCGGGCGACCGCGCGGCGGTGCGCGAGCAGACGGTGCGGATGGCACTGCAGCGCCTGCTGCACGCCGCCGCGGCCTGACGTCACGGGCTCTGAGTTCAGGCCAGCGTTTCGCTTTCGCGCTCGGCCATCAGCGCCAGCAGCTGCTGCGCAGGCATCGGCCGGCCGAGCAGATAGCCCTGCTGCAGCGTGCAGCCCTGGCCGAGCAGGTAGTCGCGCTGTTCGGGGGTTTCCACACCCTCGGCGACCACTGCGATCGACAGCGATTGTGCGATGCTGATGATGGCCTCGGTGAGCGCGCGGTCGTCGGCGTCGGCGGGCAGGTCCTTGACGAAGCTGCGGTCGATCTTCAGCTTGTCCGGGCGCAAGCGCTTGATGTAGGACAGCGACGAGTAGCCGGTGCCGAAATCGTCGATGACCAGCGCCACGCCCAATTCGCGCAGGCTGGCCACCGTGGCCTGCGCCGATTCGGTGTCGGACATCAGCGTGCTTTCGGTCAGCTCCAGCTCCAGCTCGCCGGGCTGGATGTCGTAGGTCTGCAGCGCCGTGTGCAGCACCTGCGGCAGCCGCTGGTCGCGGAACTGCAGCGCCGACACGTTGATGGCCACGCGCCCAGGGTGCAGCCCGGCCGCCTTCCACGAGGCCAGCTGCGCGCAGGCGACGTCCAGCGTCCACAGCCCGAGTTCGCGGATCAGCCCGGTTTCCTCGGCGGTCTGGATGAAGGTGCCGGGCATCTGCAATCCGCGCAGCGGGTGCATCCAGCGCACCAGCGCCTCGCAGCCGACCAGGCTGCCGCTGCGCACGTCGAATACCGGCTGGTAGTGCAGCAGCAGCTCATGCCGTGCGATCGCCTGCAGCAGCTCGCGCTCCAGCGCCAGCCGCGAACGGAAGGCGATGTCCAGGTCGGGCTGGTAGAAGCTGTAGCGGCCCTTGCCCATGTCCTTGCTCTTGTACATGGCCAGGTCGGCGCAGCGCGCCAGCGCCTCGAAGTCCTCGCCGTCGGCCGGAAACAGCGCGATGCCGATGCTGGCATTGACCTGCGCCGTGCCCGCCGCGCGCTGCAGCGGCAGCGGCGTCTGGATGGCGCGCAGCAGCCGCTCGGCGGTCACCGACACCTGCTCCCAGTGGCCGGCCTGCGTCAGCAGCACCAGGAACTCGTCGCCGCTGACGCGGCAGACGATGTCCGATTCGCGCAGTGTCGCCACCAGGCGCCGGCTCACGCCGAGCAGCAGCTCGTCGCCGGCGGCGTGGCCCATGGTGTCGTTCACCACCTTGAAGCGGTCGAGGTCGATGAACAGCAGTGCGCAGCTTTGCGTCTGGCGCCGCGCGGCGGCCGCCTCGTGCTGGAACAGCTCGCGCAGCAGCGTGCGGTTGGGCAAGCCGGTCAGATGGTCGTACATCGCCATCTTGCTGAGCTGCTTGTTCTTGGTCTCCAGCTCCTCGAACAGCTCCTGGATGCGCGCGCGCACGGTGTTCAAGTGCTGGCCCAGCTGGCCCAGCTCGTCGCGCTGGCGCCAGGGCAGCGAAGGCACCGAGTCGCGCGCGGCCAGCGTGCTGGCCTGCTGCTTGAGGCGGTGGATCGGCCGCAGCAGGCGCAGCGACAGCACGCCCAGCAGCACGATCACGCCCACCACCACCTGTGCCGCCACCAGCCACCACATGATGCGCTGGCGCTGCACCACGATCTGGTCGACCTCGGTGGCATCGAAGCTCAGCCGCAGGTTGGCGACGAGCTGGCCTTCGTGCCGCACCGGCGCGTCGCGCACCACCACCGGCAACCCGGCGGCGCAGCGTTGCGCGGTGATGGTCATCGGCCCCTGCGTCGGCTGCAGGTCGCGCACCTCGACCGCACAGACCGACGGCTCCTGCAGGATGCGCTCGGCCGCCGCCTTCAGCCCCTGTTCGCTCAGCGTCCAGGCCGGCTCGGTGACCACCGCCGTGGCCAGCACCAGCACTGCGGCACGGTTGCGCTGCACCTGCGGCTCGTGCGCCGCACGCGAGACGTGGTCGTCCACGCCCAGCAGCACCAGCGCCGGCAGCACCATGCCGACGACGATGGCCCCCAGCACGGTGGCGCGGATCGACAGCGACGGCCAGCGCAGCTTCATCGGCGCGTGTGTCAGCGCGTCTGCGCCGCCAGTGCGTGGTCGACAAGCGCCAGCCAGACGTCGGGCACCGCGCGGCTGCAGTACGGGTGCCGTGCGTGCCCGGCCGAGATGTCGGCAGAAGCGCGCACGCGCAGCCCCGCGCCGGCGGAGCCGGCCTCCTGGCGCAGCAGCTGCGCCTCTTCGGGCGAGACGGTCGTCCACGGTTGCTGCATGGCCGCGATTTTGGTCTGGGCTAAGCTCCACCGGCATGAACATCCTGCTCAGCGGTGAATTCGAAGCGGCGGAACTTCACGTTTGGCAGCAGTCCTTGCGCGCCGCATTGCCCGAGGCCCACTGGCTGAGCCGCGAGCAGGCACTGGCCGCGGCCGACACGGTGCAGGTGGCGGTGGTCGCCAACCCGCCGCCGGGCAGCCTGCGCGGCCTGCCCAAGCTGCGGCTGATCCAGTCGCTGTGGGCCGGCGTCGACCGGCTGCTGCTCGACCCGACGCTGCCGCCGGGCGTGCCGATCGCGCGCATGGTCGACCCGGCGATGAACGCCTCGATGGCCGAAACCGCGCTGTGGGCCACGCTGGCGCTGCACCGCGGCTATTTCGAGTACGCACGTTCCCAGCGCCAGGGCCTGTGGCAGCCCCGGCCGCAGCGCCGCGCCGACAGCGTGCGCGTGCTGGTGCTGGGCCTGGGCCAGATGGGCCTGACGGCGGCGCGGCGCATCGCGCAGCAGGGCTATAGCGTCAGCGGCTGGAGCCTGCGAGCGCGCCCGCCCGCGGCCGAACTGGGCGGCATCGCCGTGCATGCCGGCGAAGCGGCGCTGCCCGCACTGCTGGCGGCCAGCGACATCGTCATCAACCTGCTGCCGCTGACGCCGGCCACCCACGGCATGCTCGATGCGCGCTTTTTTGCCGCACTGCCGGCGGGCGCCAGCGTTGTCAACCTGGCGCGCGGCGCGCACGTGGTCGATGCCGACCTGCTGGCCACGCTGGATCGCGGACACCTGGCGCATGCGGTGCTGGACGTCTTCCACACCGAGCCGCTGCCGGCCGGCCATGCCTACTGGTCGCATCCGCAGGTGAGCCTGCTGCCGCACGTGGCGGCGCAGACCGACCCGGCCAGTGCGAGCCAGGTGGTGGCGGCCAATGTGCGGGCGCTGTTCGAGGGCCGGCCGCTGGCCCACTGGGTGGACAGCGCGCGAGGCTACTGACTCAGGCCTGCAGCGCCAGCCGCGGCGCCGATGGTGCCAGCGGCTGCAGCATCATCAGCACCAGCCGGCGCAGCCCGTCCCAGGCGTCGGCCGGCCAGTCGGGGTGCTTCAGGCCCTTGACCAGGCCGTCGCAGATGCTGGCCGAATGCAGCAGCGCGTCCAGCGTCAGCGGCGACAGCAGCGGCAGCACGCGTTCGAACAGCTTCTCGCGCAGGCCCCAGACCCGTGCCTCGCGCAGCGCCAGCGGCAGCGGCTTGCCCTCGCCGATCGCGTCGTGCACACGTTTGAGCGCACGGATGTCCTCGGCCAGCGTCCAGTGCACCAGCACCGGCGCCTCGCCCTCGGCGCGCAGGCCGTCGAGCATGCGCAGCGCACGCGCCACGCGGCCGGCCAGCACCGCCTCGCCGAGCTTGAAGACGTCGTAGCGCGCGACGTTCAGCACCGCCGCCTCGACCTGCTCGAAGCTCAGCTCGCCGGCCGGGTACAGCAACGCGAGCTTCTGGATCTCCTGGTGCGCGGCCAGCAGGTTGCCCTCGACGCAGTCGGCAAAGAAGGCCAGCGTGCGCTGCCCCTGCTCGCCCTCCATCACGCGCTGCTGCTGGCGCGCCAGGCGCTGCGCGATCCACGCCGGCAGCGCATTGCGCGGCACCGGCTCGACACGCACCGCGATGCCGGCGCCGTCGAGCGCGGCAAACCACGCGCTCTTGGTCTGCTGGCCGTCCAGCCGCGGCAGCTGCAGCAGCGTCAGCACGTCCTCCGACAGATGCTCGACATAGCGCTGCAGCGCCTCGGAGCCTTCCTTGCCCGGCTTGCCCGAAGGAATGCGGATCTCGATCAGCTGGCGCTGCGCGAACAGGCTCATCTCCCGTGATGCGCCGATCAGCCCGCTCCAGTCGAAATGCGCGCCGACGACGTTGAAGACCTTGCGCTCCTCGAAGCCGGCGGCGCGCGCCGCGGCGCGGATCAGGTCACCGGCCTCCTGCGCCAGCAAGGGCTCGTCGCCGTACACCAGATACAGCGGCTTCAGGCCGCGCTGCAGCAGCGCCGGCAATTGGTCGGCACGCACCTGCATCAGTTCTCCACTGCGCCGAAGCAGCGGCTGCGACGCGGGGATCGGATGCCTGCGAGCGGCCACCGCGGAACCGGCTCCGCCGGGCCGCTGGTGGCGCCCCCCTGGGGGGGAGCGCCGAAGGCGCTGCGGGGGGGAGTCACGTCAACCTGATCGTCGACAGCCGCAGCATGACCTGCAGCACGATGTCGGATTGCATTTCGCGGAACAGGTCCTGCTCTTCCTGCTGCTTGCCCAGCGCCGCCGATTCGATGAAGCTCATCTCGCGGATCAGCTCGATCTTCGAATCGGGGATCAGCTCGCGCTCGGACGGCGTCTGCGCGCGGTAGCGGAAGATCGTGCGCAGCTGGATGTCGCGCACCTGGCCGGAGGCCGTGAAAGCCACCGCGCGGCGCGGGCGCTGCTCGCTCAGCGCCTGCAGCACCACCTGCGCCTGCGCCGGCGCCTCCTTCACCGTGATGCTGCGTTCCAGGGCCGTGCGCAGCTCCTTCTCCAGCGGCGAGCGCGGCTCGAAACCGGTGAGCGCGATGCTGTCGAAATGCAGCTCGGCGGCACGCTTCAGCTCGAAGCCGCAGCCCGCCAGCGCGAGCAGCGGCGTCGCCAGCAGCAGCCGGCGGCGCGGCAGCGAAAGCTCAGACGACGACATTCACCAGCCGGCCCGGCACGATGATCACCTTCTTCGGCGCGCGCCCTTCGCCGAACTTGAGGAAGTCGGGGCTGGCCGTGGCCGCCGCTTCGATCGCCGCACAATCGGCCTGCGCCGGCACGCGCACCGCGCCGCGGGTCTTGCCGTTGACCTGCAGCACCAGTTCGATCTGATCCTGGACCAGAGCCTGTTCGTCCACCTGCGGCCAGGGCGCGTCCAGCAGTTCGCCGAACTCGGCCACGAAGCCGAGCTCGCGCCACAGCACCCAGGTGACATGCGGGCAGGCCGGGTACAGCCCGCGCAGCAGGATCGACACGCCCTCGCGCAGCGCACGGCCGCTGCCGGCGGGTGCGGCCTCGAGCGCGTTGAGCATCTTCATCGCGCCGCTGACGACGGTGTTGTATTGCATGCGCTCGTAGTCGTAGCTGACCTGGCGCAGCAGCAGGTGCATGTCGCGGCGCAGCGTGCGCGCGCCTTCGGCTTCGGTGGCCTCGGCGCCGGCCACGATCTCTTCGCGGCGCTTGCCTGCCAGCGCCCACAACCGGCGCAGCACGCGGCTCGCGCCTTCGACGCCGGCATCGTTCCATTCCAGCGTCTGCTCCGGCGGACTGGCGAACATGGTGAACAGCCGCGCGGTGTCGGCGCCGTACCTGTCGATCAGCTCCTGCGGGTCGACGCCGTTGTTCCTGGACTTGGACATCGTGCCCACGCCCTCGTAGTCCACCGCGCTGCCATCGGCCTTGAGCTTGGCGCCGACGATCTTGCCTTCGGCATCGAAGACGTTGTCGACGTCGTGCGGCCAGAAGTATTCGATGCCGCCGGCTGCACCGCGCCGGCTGTAGATGTGGTTCAGCACCATGCCCTGCGTCAGCAGCCGGGTGAAGGGCTCGTCCACGCTGACCAGCTTCAGGTCGCGCATCACCTTGGTCCAGAAGCGCGCGTACAGCAGGTGCAGGATGGCATGTTCGATGCCGCCGATGTACTGGTCCATCGGCATCCAGTACTGAGTGCCGGCGCCGACCATCGCGTCGGCCAGCTTCGGATCGCAGTAGCGCATGAAGTACCACGCGCTGTCGACGAAGGTGTCCATCGTGTCGGTCTCGCGCCGCGCCGGCGCGCCGCAGGTGGGGCACCTGCACTTCAGGAAGGCTTCGCACTTGTTCAGCGGGTTGCCCGAGCCGTCGGGGATCAGGTCCTCGGGCAGCACCACCGGCAGATCTTCTTCCGGCACCGGCACCACGCCACAGGCCTCGCAATGGATGATCGGGATCGGCGTGCCCCAGTAGCGCTGGCGGCTCACGCCCCAGTCGCGCAGCCGCCAGGTGGTCTTCTTCTCGCCCAGGCCCTTGGCGGCCAGGTCGGCGGCCACGGCGTCGACCGCGGCCTTGAAGCCCAGGCCG